>CAZWZC010000108.1:0-7803 GCA_964638755.1 uncultured Aeromicrobium sp.
GACCGTCACGAAGAGCTGGTCAGCCTGGCCGAGAAGCATGGCGTCGAGCTCGCATCGGTGGGGCATACCGGCGGCACGGATCTCGACGTCATCGACCAGTTCACCATTCCGGTCGCCGAGCTGAAGGCGGCGTGGCGTGCCACGATCCCGGCCGCTTTGGCCTGATGGCCCGCCGCCCCGCACCCCTCAGCCGTGAGGAGTTCGCTGCGACCTGTGCTCGACTGGACGCCGGATCGACCGATCGTGCCGACCTCAAGGCGGCGACGATGCACCTGATCGCCCTCTTGGTGGAGAAGGCACCGGGCAACAGTGTCGAGGTACGCATCCCGCCGTTCGCCGCCGTGCAGTGCATCGAGGGTGCTCGCCACACCCGCGGAACGCCGCCCGCAGTCGTCGAGATGGACGCAGAGACGTGGATCGCCCTTGGGCGCGGGGGCCTCGCGTGGGCAGATGCCACGAAGCGAGCTTCGGGCGAAAGATCTGATCTTTCCGAACTATTCCCGCTGGACCCCTGATGATTTATGGTGGTTTTCGCGGCGAGGACACCCCATAGGGACGGGTGGGCCCTCCGCATCCGATTCAGGACTCTTGAGAAACGTTCAACTTTTATGATGTATGACACCACGCACCACCCCGATGACCCGGCCATCCGCTGGTCAGCCCAGCTCGATGGGCTTTTCGGACGCAGACGTGAGGCTCTCATCAAGGCGCTGCGTGACTCAGCCGACATCGGCCATCCGGCCACCGCCGAGGGTGTGCGCACCCTCGTCGCCTACGCCCAAGGTCAAATAAGCGCACGCCAGTATGTCGCTCAGATTCTTGAGTCCTTCGGCTTCGTGCCACCGGCCTACACGCCAGCACCTGTCACGCGCCAATCCGAGCCGTGGCGCGAAGCGCGTCGACCAGATCCTGGAGACGCGCTCTCGGCTCCGATGCCAGCTTTGTCCTTGCGGTCTTCCATCCGCGACGAGTGGCCAGAGTCGTGGACCGATGGCGGTGGCCCGCAGACTGGCACGGCCGAGCGCACGCAGACATCCAGCCGCAGCGAGGCGGTCCAGGCATACGTCACGGGTCAGATCCCGATGGACGAGTTCATCCGCCGGTCCCGCTCTCGTACCCCTTAACCTAGCCGTGCGGCCATCGCCCGCTTCGGGAAGTTCGTTGTCACGATCCAGGTGTCAGGGTCATTCATCCAGCGGGCCAGCTCTGTGGGCTCGTCGACCGTCCAGACGACAAGCGGCAAGGCGCGCCGTCGCGCATAGGCCTTCAGCGACCAGTGTGCGACTGTCCTGTGGGCGACGACCAGGTTGGCGCCGCTGAACCTCACCCGCAGCCGGGGGAAGCACGACGCAATTCGCGCCCGCAACTTCGCAATGAATCGTCCGTCGTGAGACCACGGACTTGACGAAAGACCGATCAGCAAACTGGGTGCATGCTCGCGAGACCACCGCCTGAGCTCCCGCACGGAGGCGTCCTCTCCCGTCGTGATGATCACCTGGTCCACACCCATCACCTCCACGATGTGACTGACCAGCTTTACCTCGTCGCCTCGGACCTTCAGGTCGACGTGAGCGCGGACTTTGCCGACAATCAGCTCGAGGATCGTGTCGAGGTCGACGAGGCCGTCTCCTGAGAGCTCGTCATGGGTACGCGCTGAGATCGAGGGCTCGCTCTCGCCGCGGTGTGCGTCTTCGTGGGCCAGGACCGCTCGGGGATCGGAGGTCAGCCGTATGTCGAATTCGACGAAGTCAACCCCGGCTGTGATCGCGGCACTGAACGCCGCCAGCGTGTTCTCGAGCGAGTTGTCCTCACCGGCGCCGCCGCGGTGTGCCGATACCAGTGGTGTCCCGGCCATAGATCAGGCAGTCTTGCCGCGCTGCAGCAGACCCCAGACTGTTGCCTCGGTTGTCGAGTACTGAGTGAGCTTGTTCGCCTTGCGGAGCGACGTGACCGCTTCGACCGTCTTGGCGTCGTACACACCGTTGACGGTCAGCTTGAAGCCGCCAGCGACGAGCGCGCGCTGCAGCCGCCACACCGGCTCGCCCACAGATCCCTGCTTGAGCACGCGCGGTTGGCTTCCCGCGGACAGCATCGCGGTCCAGGTTGGCCGGGTGGTCTCGCTCTTCTTGCTCCAGTGCCGACTCCTCCGGAACGACTCGAGGGCCTCACGAGTCGAGGTGTTGAACGTCCCTGTGACGGGAGTCGAAAAGCCTCGTTGCGTCAGCAGGCACTGCAGAGCCGACACGGCGGCGCCCTTCGAGCCCTGCTTGAGCTTCGGGTAGGACGCGAACGTGATCGACACGCCGCACGAGGTGGCGTTCCTGGTGGCGACTGATCCGGCGCCGACGTCGAGGTAGTCCTTGTCGATGTTGATCGTGAAGCCGCCGTACGAGACGTTCACGCCGTTTTCGTATTGGTGGATGCGCTGATGGTTGTTCCAACCAGCGGTGCTGAGGTAGGGCCCGCCGACAGTGTTTGCGACCTTGTTGGTCCACGCGAGCCACATGTGGTCGGGCAGGGTGAACCCTGCCCGGCGGGCACTGCGGGCATCGTCGACGGCCTTGATGGCTGCCGAACCACTGGAGTAGAGCCCGGACTTGTAGCCCGCTGCGTGCAGCCGCTCAGTCCACGCGTCGGCAAACTCGAACACGATGTTGTCACACGCCTTGGTGCGTGCGTACCACTCGATGTCGAGGTAGGAGGCACTGCCGGGACCAAAGCCGTACTTCTTCAGCGCAGCGATCGCCTCATTGGCATCAGCAGTGCCCTGGCTGCGAGCAGTCGACACCGTGGTCGACATCTTCTTCTTCTGGACCTTGCTCTTGGGGTTGTTCTTGAAGCATGGCGCTTGGTAGCCGACGTGAATCGGGATGAACCGCCAGCCGTTCTGGGCATTCTTGGCCACCCAGGCGTTGCTCAGGTTGGGCTGGTTCTTGTCCGAGCAGTAGCGCGAGTTGCCGGAGATGTAGATGCCGATCGCACTGAACGGTGACTTGAGGTTCCACTCGTCCATGGCTTTCTGGCTCGGTGCGACGCAGGCGTCGAAGCCATAGCCCGTGAAGTTTCCGGGCGCGGGCGGAGCGGCCGCGATGGCGGTTGTGGGCATCATGAGGATGGCGGCGAGACTGACGGAAAGGACGGTCAGCAACTTCCGCGCGGTTGGGGAAGGAACCAGGCGCATCCAGAAAGGGTAACCCGAACGGGCGGCGTACGGGTGTGACTCAGACTTGGCGGGTGCTGTCGGCCCAGTAGGGCTTGCGCAGGTCACGCTTGAGGACCTTGCCGGACGGATTGCGTGGCAGCGCCTCGACGATGTCGATCGACGACGGCGTCTTGTAGCCCGCGAGCCGCTCCTTCGCGTACGCGATGAGCTCGTCCGCTGGCACCGCCTGGTCAGGCTTGAACGCGACGACGGCCTTGACGGACTCGCCCCACTTGTCGTCGGGCACACCGATGATCGCTACCTCAGCGACGCCAGGATGCTCGGCAAGAACCCGCTCCACCTCGGGCGAATACACGTTCTCGCCGCCGGTGATGATCATGTCCTTCAGCCGGTCCTCGATGAACAGGAAGCCGTCGCTGTCGACGCGGCCGAGGTCGCCGGTTCGAACCCAGCCGTCCGCGGTGATCAGCTCAGCAGTTGCCTCTGGCTTGCCGAGGTAGCCTGCGGTTGCCTGCGGTGTACGGAACCAGACCTCGCCAGACCCGCCCACGGCCACATCCTCGAGCGTTGCCGGATCAACGATCCGCATCTCGGCATTCGCGACCGGCAGGCCGGCGGACACGAGCCGTTCTGGGTGAGCCTCGTCGCGGTGAGCTTCGTCGGTGAGGACGGTGATGACGCCACCGAACTCGGTCATGCCGTAGACCTGCTGGAACTCCGTGTTGGGCCAGTCGGCCATGGCCTGACGCAACACCGGAAGCGGCATCGGTGCCGCGCCATAGCCAAATCCCTTGAGCTTGCTGAACAGCGCCATCGCATCTGGGCCAGCCGCGATCAGCGCCGCGACCACGGCGGGTACGAGGAACACGTGGGTGCAACCGGCCATCATGCCGCCAGCCAGCTGCATCGCATCGACCTCGCTGATGATGTAGCCCGGGATTCCGATGACGGGGCCCGTCAGGGCGTACGACGTGCCGCCGACGTGGAACATCGGCATCGCCACCAGCGCCATGTCGCCGTCTTCGTACGTCGCATCACCGATGCCGTTGACGCTGTGCTCGACCATTGCGTGCTGGCTCAGCTGTACGCCCTTGGGTCGTCCGGTGGTGCCTGAGCTGTACATCACGACGCAGATGTCGTCAGGCTCGACTTCGGGTTGCCGGTCGGTCGGCGTACCCGCCGCCAGCCACGCATCATACTCATCGTGATCGCCTCCGACCACGATGACCTTTGTCACGTGCTCAAGGCGGTCACGAACGAGGTTGAACTGTTCGAGCAGCTGGTGACCGACGAACACGACGGTGGCGCCGCAATCGTTGATCACATAGTCGAGCTCGTCGCCGGCGAGGCGCCAGTTGACCACGGTCGTCGCGGCGCCGATCTGACAACCGCCGAGCAGCACCTGGAGAATCACCGGCGTGTTCTTGTCGAGGATCGCGACCCTGTCCCCGCGCTGCACGCCGTCAGCCATCAACGCGCCGGCTACTCGGCGTACGGACTCCCACGCCTCAGACCATGACCACGTCCGCTCACCAAAGATCCAGCACGGCTTGTCGGGCTGGTCACCGGCCCGGAAGGCGAGGAAGTCAGGAAGGTAGGTGGCGGGCGGGATCGTGAACGTCATCGATTGTCTCCTGGGCGTTGTGATCTGGGTCACGATATCCCAGCATGGGGGAGTGCGTGGGTCGGCCGGGATCACCGGGTTTCGGGTTTGTCACCCGTGTGCGAACCCGGCTTGATTGTTCCAGCGCCTCCAGCTCTCGTTCGACCACCACTGAGGCCAGGCTCCGCTACGTTCCTTTCATGGGCATGAGAGGGAATTGTCTCGTCTCGTGTCAACCATCACAGCCGGGCAACGCGTCGTAAGGACATGAGCGTGAGCGTGAAGGCAAAGGTCCAGCTGGATCTCGATGCCTTCGTCGCGAACGATTATCCGAATGTCGTTGCCGCAGTCGGCGTGATCACGGGCAACCGGCAGGGCGCGGCCGACGCCGTTCAGGATGCCATCGTCGGCTACCTGGCGAAACCTCCTGACCATGCAGTCAACAATCTCGCTGCCTGGTTCACCGTGGTCGCGAGCAATCGAGTGCGTGATGGCTACCGCAGCGAAGGTGCAAAACAGCGGGCGGTTGCCAAGCTCGGAACGTCTGTTGAAGCCGACGAAGACTCGATCGAGCTGCTCAACATCGACGTGACGAACGCGCTCAAGCAGCTCCCCCTGCAGCAGCGCCAGGTCTGTGCGCTGCACTACCTCATGGATCAGTCGGTCGAGATGATCGCCGAAGGCTTGGGCGTCTCGACGGGCACCGTCAAGACCCAGCTTCACCGAGCACGAAAAGCGCTCGCGGCGCGACTGCGGAAGGAGGATCACCATGACTGAGGTCGACAAACTGCTGAGCGATTCGCTCAAACGCATCGCCGAGCCGGGTGATGCCAGCGGCGTCGCCGCTGCCATCCGCGCGCGGGTGGCGGCCGGGGACGGCGGCACTCCTGCAGCGTCGAGCGGATTCGGCAGCGGCACCGGATTGAGCTGGACGCGTTGGGTTGGACTGGCGGTTGTCGTCGGGCTGGTTGGCGGAGTTCTCGGAGTCTTGGGGGCGAGACAAAATGAAGTTCTCGTCGCGGCGCCGACCGGTGTGCTCCTGCAGACGACACCCGCCCACCTCTGCGCGGGCGGTGTGGTGGTAGGTCCACTGTTCGCTGGGGATCGAGTCCTGGCTGTCATGCGATCCAAGGACTCCAGCTGGTTGGGTATCCGCAACCCCGATTCGCTCACCGACACAATTTGGTTGCCCGCCTCCGTCGTGTCAGTCGATGAGGACCAGAATGTCGCAGCCCTCCCGACCGGCGGAGCCTGCCCAGTTGTCACCGGCCCTGCCGGCAAGCCAGAAGACTCAGCACCAAACGGGGCGTCAGGGCCGACAGCGGGTCCGACGGAAGGACCCACACCGCAACCCACACCGAAGCCGACCCCAGGACCCAAACCGGACAAGACTGCTCCATCGATTTCGGTCGGCTCGTTCTCGCCGCAACCGGTTTACGGTACGGCGGCCGCCCCTTACTGCTCGACCAAAGCGACCGTGAACGTCACAGCATCCGACAACGTTGGCGTGGTGAGCGTGAAGGGAAGCGCAAACACCGCCAAGTCTTCGGTCAAGCTCGCGAGCAAGTCAGGCTCCAACTATGCCTTCACGTTCTCGGCTCCCTACTCGTCCGGCTCGCCAAAGATCGTGACAGTCGCCTTCACCGCCACCGACGCGGCCGGCAACCACGCCTCGGCCGCCCGAACGCTCGTGCTCAAGAGCTCCGGCGATTGCCTGATCTGAGGATGCCGACCATGACCAATCCGAAGTGGCTCGTACCTGTGCTCGCCCTGGCTGCCATCTTCATCGCCGCCGTCCTTGTCGGTGTCCGGTTCGCTCCCAGCAATGAAGTTCAACCTGGATCGATCACGGTGCCTGTGCTCTCTCCAATCAATGACCGAAGTGTCGAGCCGGGTGCTGACGTCGACGGGGGCAGCAGCCTCAGCGCCATAGTGGGTGAGGCAACTGTGGTCGAGCCCAGCGATGGCGATCCACACGCGCTGACGGCCGACGACGAGGCCTATCTCGCTGATCTCGGATTATCCGACGACCCGGGCTCGGTGTTCCCTGCGACTGCTGGATCTGACGGATCGCGCGACGGCGATCCGTGCGCGATCGAACCAGCGGGAGCAGACTGCCCAAGCGGTGTCACAGCGACCATTCTGGATCTGGACCTTCTCCCCGAGTTCGCCGTGCGACCCGCTCCGACCTCCGAGCGCGCTTGCGAGGGCTCCTTCCACGACTCGCCGACGCAGGACCGGTTCGACATCATCACCAACGCCCCGGCGAGCATCGACCTCGAGTTCAGTCAGGCCGGCGTCGACACGCGTACATTGCACCTTGAAACCAGTGCCGCGGAGCGTGCGCGTTGGAGTGAGGATTTCAGCGCCAACACCTCCCCCGGTGCCTGGATTTTCACCTCCGCCTGCGCGGCATTCACCGACCTCGTTCCCAACCAGCGGGTCGCCCTTCACATCGTTGCCACCGATGACCTTGGCCGGGTTGCAACGGCCGATCGCACATTTGCCACGGTCTCCGGTCTGGTGCGGCCACCAGTTGAGATCTACCCCGCAGGCAACAGCCTGATCTGGGCCACGGTGCCGCATACCGCCAGCCAGCGCGCGGAGCTCACGGCATTCACAGCCGTTGGAGACCGCGAGCCGACCTGCGAGCAACGAGACGGCGGACTTGTTCGCGTCACGCGGCTGACGACTCGCGATGTGGACGCGGCCGTGCTGGCAAGCCACAGCTACTTGCCGGAGTTCACCCGCAGCACGACCCAAACTTTCGCAGTTCCGGAAGCCAGCACGATTGTCGTCTGTGCCCGGCTGTACCCGCGCTCGGGTGGGACCAACCCGGAGTGGCAGAGCTCGACGGTGTTCCAAAGCCCCGATGTCGCGGCCCCGCTTGCCACGATCGATCTGGTGCGGCTGACTCGCCCCATGGCTGCCGGCTCGGTCACGATTCTGGGAAGCTCCGAGAGTGGCTCCGAGTGTGGAAGGTGGACCGGACCCGAAATCGATGGGCTGGGCACGTTGTCAGCCCGCGGACAAACGC
>CAZWZC010000109.1:0-7778 GCA_964638755.1 uncultured Aeromicrobium sp.
CAAGGGCTCCAGCGTGTCCAAGGGGGAAAGCCTCAAGGACACCGCATTGACCCTGCAGGCGATGGGCGCCGACGCGGTGGTCGTACGCCACCACAACTCCGGCGCGCCGCACCGGCTTGCTCACGCCAAGTGGACCAAGGGTGCCGTCATCAACGCTGGTGACGGGACGCATGAGCACCCGACGCAAGCGCTGCTCGATGCCTTCACGATGCGCAGGCATCTCGGCGACCTCGAAGGCAAGAACATCACCATCGTCGGCGATGTCCTGCACAGCCGGGTCGCCCGCTCCAACGTGCTGCTGCTCGACACCCTCGGCGCAAGCGTCACCATCGTCGCGCCGCCGACGCTGCTTCCGGTCGGAGTCGAGAAGTGGCCGGTCGAGACGTCGTACGACCTCGACAGTTCCTTGGAGAAAGCCGATGCGGTGATGATGCTTCGCGTGCAGCAGGAGCGGATGAAGGCGTCATTCTTCCCGAGCGCTCGCGAGTACAGCCGCCGCTACGGGCTCGACACCGCCCGCATGAACCGGCTGCCCGATCACGCGATCGTGATGCACCCCGGCCCGATGAACCGCGGCATGGAGATCACCGCCGATGTCGCCGACGACGTCCGCTCGGTGATCGTCGAGCAGGTCACCAACGGTGTGGCTGTACGCATGGCGGTGCTGTACCTGCTGCTCGGTGGAGCACCCGAAGACGAAACCTTTGACGAGATTGAGGAAGCATGAGCTCGTACCTGATGAAGAACGCGAGCATACTCGGAGAAAAAGTCTCCGATATCGCGATCGAGAACGGTGTCATCACCGCGATCGGCAAGGACCTCACGGTGAAGGATGCGACCGAGGTCGACGCCAAGGGACTCGTTGCGCTCCCGGGTCTGGTGGACCTGCACACCCACGTACGTGAGCCTGGCCGCGAGGACGCCGAGACTGTGCTCAGCGGCTCCAAGGCAGCAGCGCGTGGTGGCTTCACCTGCGTGCACGCCATGGCCAACACCGATCCGGTCGCTGACACCGCGGGCGTCGTCGAACAGGTCTGGCGTCTGGGTCGCGAAGGTGGCTACTGCGATGTGCAGCCTGTTGGCGCAGTGACGGTCGGCCTCAAGGGCGAGCAGCTCGCTGAGCTCGGAGCCATGGCCGACAGCGCAGCAACGGTCAGGGTGTTCTCCGACGACGGCAAGTGCGTCTCGGACGCCGTGGTCATGCGCCGGGCACTGGAGTATGTGAAGGCGTTCGACGGGGTCATCGCCCAGCACGCCCAGGAGCCCCGTCTCACCGAGGGCGCGCAGATGAACGAGGGCCCGCTCTCGGGCGAGCTCGGTCTCACGGGTTGGCCCGCTGTTGCTGAGGAGGCGATCGTCGCCCGCGACGTGTTGCTGGCCGAGCACGTCGGCTCGCGACTGCACGTGTGTCACCTGTCGACGCGCGGATCGGTCGAGATCGTGCGGTGGGCCAAGAGTCGCGGCATCAATGTCACGGCGGAGGTCACCCCGCACCACCTGCTGCTGACCGATGACCTCGTCCGTAGTTATGACCCGATCTACAAGGTCAACCCGCCACTGCGCTCCGACGACGATGTCGATGCCGTACGCGAAGGGCTCGCCGACGGCACGATCGACATCGTCGCCACCGATCACGCTCCCCACCCGATGGAGGACAAGGAGTGTGAGTGGTCCGCCGCGGCCTTCGGGATGCTCGGGCTCGAGACTGCGCTCTCGGTCGTGCAGCAGACCATGGTCGACACCGGGCTGCTGACCTGGGCGCAGGTCGCCGACAAGATGTCGACCAAGCCGGCCGAGATCGGTCGCGTCAACAATCAGGGGCGCCCGCTCGAAGTGGGCGAGCCAGCCAACATGGTTCTCATCGATCCCCAGGCCACTCGCCTGATCGATGCCCGCAACACTGCATCGCTCTCGCGCAACAACCCGTACGCCGGCCTGACTCTTCCGGGAGAGGTCGTTGCGACCTTCCTGCGAGGGCGACCCACAGTCAGTGATCGCACGCTCGTCACTGTGCCTTTTGAAATCGTGGTGACCGTATGACTGAGGCAATCCTCGTGCTCGAGGACGGACGCGTGTTCCACGGCGAGTCCTACGGAGCCGTCGGCGAGACGGTCGGCGAGATCGTGTTCGCCACCGGCATGACCGGCTACCAGGAGACACTCTCCGACCCCTCCTACCGTCGCCAGATCGTGACGATGACCGCTCCACACATCGGAAACACCGGGGTCAACGACGAGGACGACGAGTCATCGCAGTTCTGGGTCGCTGGCTATGTCGTACGTGACCCAGCGCGACTCTCGAGCAACTGGCGCTCCAACATGACCCTCGATGAGCGCCTCGTAGCTCAAGGCGTGGTGGGCATCAGCGGCGTGGACACTCGCGCCCTCACCCGCCACCTCCGTGAGCTCGGCGCCATGCGAGCGGGCATCAGCTCTGAGTCGACCGATGTCGAGACGCTCCTCGCCACGGTCAAGGCGGCACCGATGATGGCGGGCGCTGACCTCGCGGGCGAGGTGTCCACCGACGAGACCTACGTCGTCCCGGCGACAGGCAAGAAGAAGTTCACTGTCGCTGCACTCGACCTCGGCATCAAAGGCATGACCCCTCGACGCATGTCCGAGCGGGGCATTGAGGTGCATGTGCTGCCGTCCAACGCGACTCTCGAGGACGTTCTCGCGATCAAGCCCGACGGTGTCTTCATGTCGAACGGACCCGGCGACCCCGCCACCGCGGACTCGAGCGTCGAGCTGCTCCAGCAGCTGCTCGAGCGCAAGATCCCGTACTTCGGCATCTGCTTCGGCAACCAGATCTTCGGCCGCGCGCTGGGCCTCGGTACCTACAAGCTCACCTACGGCCACCGGGGCATCAATCAGCCGGTGCAGGACCTGACAACCGGCAAGGTGGAGATCACCAGCCACAACCACGGCTTCGCCGTCGATGCACCGATCGAGAAAACCTTTGAGACCCCGTACGGTCCGGGCCGCGTCACCCACGTCGGACTCAACGACCAGGTCGTCGAAGGGCTCGCCTTGCTCGACCAACCCGCCTTCAGCGTGCAATACCACCCGGAAGCAGCGGCCGGTCCGCATGATGCGGACTACCTCTTTGACCGCTTCGTCGACTTGATGGGTGGCCGCTGATGCCAAAGCGGGAAGACATCAAGAGCATCATGGTCATCGGCTCCGGGCCGATCGTCATCGGCCAGGCCTGCGAGTTCGACTACTCCGGCACGCAGGCGTGCCGCGTCCTCCGCGAGGAGGGGATCCGCGTCATCTTGGTCAACTCCAACCCGGCGACGATCATGACTGACCCGGAGTTTGCCGACGCCACATACATCGAGCCGATCACGCCCGAGTTCGTCGAGAAGGTCATCGCCAAGGAGCGACCTGACGCGCTACTCGCGACGCTTGGCGGCCAGACGGCGCTCAATGCCGCGATCCAGATGCACGAGTCCGGAGTCCTCAAGAAGTACAACGTTGAGCTCATCGGCGCCTCGATCGAGGCGATCGAGAAGGGTGAGAATCGCGAGTCCTTCAAGAAGGTCGTGGAAACGCTGCCCAAGGAGTGGGGTGCAGAATCGGCGAACTCGGTCATCTGCCACACGATGGCCGAGTGCCTCGCCGGCGTGGATGCCCTCGGAGGGTATCCAGTGGTGGTGAGGCCCTCATTCACCATGGGAGGAAGTGGCAGTGGACTGGCGTACAACAAACTAGACCTAGAACGCATCGCCGGCTCTGGTCTCGCCCTGAGCCCGACCACCGAGGTGCTCCTCGAGGAGTCGATCCTCGGGTGGAAGGAGTACGAGCTCGAGGTCATGCGCGACACCGCCGACAACGTGGTGATCGTGTGCTCGATCGAGAATTTCGACCCGATGGGCGTTCACACCGGCGACTCGATCACGGTCGCTCCGGCGATGACGCTGACCGATGTCGAGTACCAGCGTCTCCGTGACATCTCGATCGGCATCATCCGCGAGGTCGGCGTCGACACCGGTGGCTGCAACATCCAGTTCGCGGTCAACCCCGAGGACGGCCGCATCGTCGTCATCGAGATGAACCCGCGCGTGTCACGTTCATCAGCACTCGCCTCCAAGGCGACAGGATTCCCGATCGCCAAGATCGCCGCCAAGGTTGCTATCGGCTACACGCTAGACGAGATTCCCAACGACATCACCCAGCGCCCTGATGGACGGAGTACTCCGGCGTCGTTCGAACCGACGCTCGACTATGTCGTCGTCAAGGTGCCCAGATTCGCCTTCGAGAAGTTTCCCAACGCCGACGCCACTTTGACGACGCACATGAAGTCCGTCGGTGAGGCCATGGCGATCGGCCGCAACTTCACCGAGGCGCTACAGAAGGCGTTGCGGTCGCTGGAGCGTCCCGACTCGGTGTTCGATTGGAACCAGCAGTGGGTCGACCTCGACAAGGCAGCCCTGCTGAAAGAGATCGCCGTCCCGCACGACGGACGGATCAAGAAGGTCATGGACTCGATCCGTGCAGGTGCCACCTCACAAGAGATCTTCGAGGCGACCAAGATCGATCCGTGGTTTGTCGACCAGCTCGCTCTTGTCAATGAGATTGCTGTCGAGATGATCGATGCCAGGGAGCTCTCACCCGGACTGCTCCGCAAGGCCAAGCGTCACGGCTTCTCAGACGCCCAGATCGGCAGGATCCGAGGGCTGAGGGAGGATGTCGTACGCGGTGTGCGGCACGCGCTTGGAGTGCGCCCGGTCTACAAGACCGTCGACACGTGTGCTGCCGAGTTTGCCGCGACGACGCCTTATCACTACTCGTCGTATGACGAGGAAACTGAGGTGGAGCCGCGTGCCAAGGAAGCCGTGCTGATCCTGGGCAGCGGTCCCAACCGCATCGGCCAGGGAATCGAGTTCGACTACTCGTGCGTGCATGCCGCCATGGCGCTGTCCGAGGTCGGCTACGAGACGATCATGGTCAACTGCAACCCCGAGACCGTCTCAACTGACTACGACACCTCGGATCGTCTCTACTTCGAACCACTGACGCTCGAGGACGTTCTGGAAGTCGTTCACGCCGAGCAGCAGGCCGGACCTGTTGCCGGTGTCATCGTCCAGCTCGGTGGCCAGACGCCACTCGGCCTCGCCGCAGGGCTCGAGGCCGCAGGAGTGCCGATAGTCGGAACCCAGCCGGCCGCAATCGACCTCGCCGAGGAGCGTGGCGCGTTCGGCAAGCTGCTCGCCGACGCTGGCCTTCCGGCGCCCAAGCACGGCATGGCCACGACCTTCTCCAACGCGCGCAAGATTGCCGCCGAGATCGGCTATCCGGTGCTCGTCCGCCCGTCGTACGTCTTGGGCGGCCGTGGCATGGAGATCGTCTACGACGAGGGCACGCTCAAGGACTACATCGACCGCGCCACCGAGATATCGCCGGAACGTCCAGTGCTGGTCGACCGATTCCTCGACGATGCGATCGAGATCGACGTAGATGCGCTGTATGACGGCACCGAGCTGTTTCTCGGCGGCGTCATGGAGCACATCGAGGAAGCCGGCGTTCACTCCGGCGACTCGGCCTGTGCTCTTCCGCCGATCACGCTGGGTGGACTCGAGATCGAGCGCATCCGTCGGTCGACTGAAGCCATCGCCAAGGGAGTCGGTGTGCGCGGTTTGATCAACATCCAGTTTGCCCTGTCCTCAGACATCCTCTACGTGATCGAGGCCAACCCGCGTGCGTCGCGCACGGTGCCGTTCGTCTCCAAGGCGACAGCCACACCACTGGCCAAGGCGGCGGCGCGGCTGATGCTTGGGGAGTCGATCGCTGATCTGCGCAAGGCGGGCGTGCTGCCGAAGACGGGCGACGGGGGAGACCTGCCCGACTCCGCACCCATTGCGGTCAAGGAAGCCGTCATGCCGTTCAATCGGTTCCGCACCTACGAGGGCAAGTACGTCGACACGCTGCTCGGTCCTGAGATGCGTTCGACCGGCGAGGTGATGGGCATGGACCAGGCATTCGGCACGGCCTTCGCGAAGTCACAGGCCGGGGCCCAGAACGGGCTGCCGACTTCAGGCAAGGTGTTCGTGTCAGTCGCCAACCGCGACAAGCGACACATGATCTTCCCGGTCAAGCGACTCGCGGACCTCGGATTTGAGATCCTGGCAACCAGCGGCACCGCCGTCGTGCTCGCCCGCAATGGGGTGCAGGCGTCAGTCATTCGCAAGCTCAACGAGGAGCCGCTGCCCGGTGAGTCTCGCAGCACGATCGTGGAGAAAATCCATGAGCAGGACGTCCAGCTCATCATCAACACCCCGCACGGCGTGACGTCCGGCGGCAGCCCACGCATCGACGGATATGAGATCCGTACTGCGGCCGTCGCCGAGGGCATCCCCTGTATCACGACGGTGCAGGGCCTCGCAGCAGCCGTGCAGGGCATCGAGGCGCTGATCGAGGGCAAGATCGGAGTCACCTCGCTCCAAGAATGGGGCCAGATCGTCACAGAGGGACGGGGTTGACATGGGTTTTGGGTCGCGGATGAAGGCGGCGCGAGACGCCTACGGACCGCTGTGCGCTGGCATCGACCCGCACGCGTCCCTGCTGGAGAAGTGGGGGCTCCCCGATTCGGTCGACGGACTCGAGCGATTTGCGGCGATCTGCACTGAGGCATTCGCAGGGCAGGTCGGGTTCATCAAGCCGCAGTCGGCATTCTTCGAGCGGTTCGGTGCCCGAGGCGTCATGATCCTCGAGACGCTCCTTCAGGACTTCCGCCACACCGGAACACTCACGATCCTGGACGTCAAGCGCGGTGACATCGACAGCACCGCCGCCGCTTACGCCGACGCCTACCTTGACGAGGATTCGCCCATGGCTGCTGACGCCATCACCGTGAGCCCTTTCTTGGGCTTTGGATCGGTCGAGCCCTTCCTGCACGTGGCCGAAAAGAACGACGCTGGTGTCTTCGTGCTCGCGCTGACGTCCAACAAAGAAGGCCCAGAGGTCCAGCACGCGCGCAACGGGGAAGTCACAGTCGCTGGCAACGTCCTGGCTCGGCTCAAGGCGCTGAACGGTGCCGATAAGCCAATGGGGCCGTTCGGCGCTGTCGTGGGTGCAACGATCGGCGACGCCGTCGAGGACCTTGCCATCAACGGTCCGCTGCTGGTCCCGGGCTTGGGCGCGCAAGGAGGAACTCCGCAGGATCTGCGACGGCTCTTCGCAAGTGTGTACGACTTCATCATTCCGTCCACCTCGCGCGCATTGCTCGGCGAAGGACCCGAAGTGGCGGCGCTTCGCGGTTCTGTCGCCCGGGTGAACTCCGAACTTGTAGGCTCCTAGGGTCCGGGACGCAAAGGACCACCACACGTACGCCCGCGAGGAGCACCTGCATGTCACGTACCACCGCCTTCCTGGTCTCGACAATCGCCTGCGCGACGATGCTCTCCGGCTGCGGGGGAGGCAGTGCCTACTGCGACGCGATCAAGAAGGACCAGGACTCGCTCAACACGTTCGGGGAGAAGCGCACCGACGCCGCATACGCCAGCTATGCCAAGGTCTTCGAAGGTGTGGCCAAAGTCGCGCCCAAGGACATCAACAAGGACTGGACTGCGCTCGCCGATGTCACCAAGGGCGTCATCGCAGCTCAGAAGACGGTCAACCTCAAGCTCGAGGAGATGACCGACAAGACCAAGGTCAAAAAGCTCAGCGCCGCACAGCTCAAGCAGCTCAACACCGCGTACGAAGCGTTCAACGGCACAACGGCACAACGCACCGCTGTGGTGAAGAATGTGAAGCAGGAATGCAAGATCACGCTCAAAT
>CAZWZC010000110.1:0-7776 GCA_964638755.1 uncultured Aeromicrobium sp.
TCGCGCTCCGCTTCAAGCCAGGACTGGTGATGCTGGATCGCCGCGTCACGAAGAACATCTTGGTCGGAGTCTCCGGCGGCAACAGCCCTGACTGACTCGGGGTCCGGCTCAGCGCCCAGAAGCAGCCGGATTCGTGGGGCCTTCTCCAGCTCATCCGCGAGTAGGGCGAACCCGGCCGGGTTGATGTACGCCGTGGCAATCGCGATCGGCGGCGCCTCGACCTTGTTCTCACGCAAGAGTCGGAAGAGCTCGTTGACCCGTTCGGCTACCGTGACCGTGGCCTCGCTAGATAGGCGGTTGGTCGCAAAGTCTGGAAGCTGGGTCATAATTTGCCCCTCCACTCCCGGTAGTGATTCAGGACCGCCGCGAGCCGCGGCTCGTAGTTCCAGCCTCGGTGGAAAGTCGCGAAGATATGCTCCACTTGCTCTTCGGTGAGGTCGTAAAGGAGGCTCACAAGCGCATCGAGTTCCGCGATGAAGTCATCCCTATCGGATTGTGATGATACTGAGCCCACTGGAACGCCAACCTCGGTAGCCCAGTCCGAGTAGCGCTCGTCAACCGCGGCTAGACGAGCAGAAACCTCGACGACGCGCCGGGTCAGATCGCGACTGCGAACGTGGTCGGGTACCGGGAGGGCGTTGAGAATGAAGTACTTCAGGTGCAGTTCCACCCACCTGCGCACCGCCCAATCGAACGGGATACTCGACATCACGGCGAGTAGGAAGGCTTCTTTGTCCGCCCCACCCTGCAACCTGAGCACGGTCGGCGCCATCTCGACGAGGCTTGATCCCGGCGGGACTAGGCACGCAATCGATGTACGAGAATCGGTTGGGCGAGCAATGTCACGGAAGGCGATACGTGCAGTGTCGAGAGGCAACTGCCCGGCACCGAACTGCATCCCGTAATAGGCCGAGCGCCTGTTGCGAACCGCACCTGCCATCTTGGCAGCGAGGTATGGCCTGAGGGTGTCCACCGGCACGTAGGCGTATGGCTTTGCGGCATCCGGATTCCACAGGTTGTAGGACGCGCCGGCCAGTACCGGTGAGCGTCCACCGCCTTGGTCGACATCGAACTCGTAGATTGCCTTGTCGGCCGTCGAGTGCAACTCGGTGACTGGGCGAAACTCCCATCCGTCGCGAGCTTGGTCGAACCGCGGGGATTTCTTCATCTGCAGGAATACCTCGGATGACCGCTTGTCTGGGAGGAGCGGAAACGCAGCACTTGTCGACCACGAAGCGAACTGGTCCGACGGTGCCTCGGCAGGATCCAGCCGACCCGCGACGAAATCCTTCTCGCTTGCGAACGGACCGGCCCAGCGCACGACCTGATCGCCGCCCTTCTCTACGACGGTGAATGCCACGGTATAGCGAGGCTCCATGTCGAACGCCCAGCGTCCTGTGTTCTCAATGAAGCAGACGTTCGCGAATGAACCATGCCCCAGGATCTCGGTCCGCCATGCGCTGAGCCCCGAACCAGAGAGGGCGCCGCGCGGGAGGACGACGGCGAAGCGACCACCTCGTGAGAGGAGTTGCCAGTTCCGCCAAGCGAAAGCTTGGTACAAGTCGGTATCACCGGCACCCATGTCGAACGGTCCGCTCTTGATCACAGCATTCAGGGCAAGTACGCGCTTCTGTTCAGCCTCGAACTCAGATTCCAGGTCCGAGCGCGACTCGCGAAATGCTTTCAGGGCTGGCACCTTGTCCCGTTGTGCCATGCTGCGCAAGCCGGGCATACGAAGTCCCCACCATTGATCTGTTTCGACCTTGATCTTCTCCCACGGCGGATTGCCAAGAAGGACATCGAAGCCGCCCGCATCGCGCAGAAATACCTCGGGGAACAGGTACGGCATGTGTGCCGGCTGGAGTTCGCTTGCCGTATCTGCGACAGCTGGCTGCTCGAGAGCGCGGCGCAGGGAGTCCTCGTCAAGGATCAGCCCTGTTTCGATCCGACCGAGGCGGGCCGCCACCGCTGCATCAAAAATTTGTCGGGCCGTGTCTGCGGCTTCACGCGCCTGCGCAAGCAAACGCGCCCCCTGTTCGACCTCGGCCTTGTTTGCTTCACTCGCGTTCGCCACGTCGATGAGCAACGTCTTCGCAGAGGCGAGCTGGTCCGTGAGGATCTCGTCGAAGAGGCTCATCTCGCCCGGCTTGCGGCCCGGTTGGAGCGCGTCGAGGGCTTCATCAATGGTGCCGATACCGGTCAAGCTGTTTGCGTTGACCAGACCGTGGTCGAGGTTGCTCATCGGGAGGCCAGGTACAAACGTGTGAATCCAAAGGGCAAGGCGCGCGAGCTCGACAGCCATAGGATTGATGTCGAGTCCGTAGATGCATCGGCGCGCTACCTGTCGGCGCAACAGGCCAATCTCGTCAACATCGCTTTTGGCCACGTCGTCCGTCCCCAGTGCATCCTTCGCCACGCCCGCAAGTCGCAGAAGCTCGTCTGTGACACCTGGGACAGTGTGCTCAGTCAGGAAAGTGCGCATGAGCGCTTCGATTTTGTCGACCGCTGCGACCAGAAAGTGGCCAGATCCCATCGCGAGGTCAGCGACGCGGAAGTCAAAGAAGTCGCGAGCCGCTGCGGCTCCGTCTCCCTTGGTGAGGTGGTCGGCGATCTTCTCAAGATGAGTGGTGAGCGCTGGGATGACGGAGCGTTCGATCAGGTGGTCGACCACGATCTTTGGGGTGAAGTAGGAGCCCGTGGCTTTGCGCTCACCTGACGCCGTATGGAAGTAGGCGCTGCCGGACACCGCGTCGACGACGTCCTCGCCCTCGGCTGGCAACCAGGCACCACTGCTGCTGATAGTGAGGTCTTGGTCTGCCAGGGACAGGGAGCTTTCCAGCAGCCCCTCGTAGATCGTGCCGAACTCACGGACGCTCAGAGAGCGGAAGTCGACTGGGCCAAGAACCCCGTCTTTGTTGACGTCGATGAGCAGGCTCTTCAATGCGGGGCCGAGAACGCTGTCGGGCAGCTCGATCTTCTTGATCAGCGCGCCCTCAGTCGAGCGTTCGGGATCGGTCGAGAACAGTCCGCCGTTATACGCGGGGATCTGCCACTGTGGGTTGCCCTGGTCGATGGCATTCCACACCTGGACCAGATCGAGCCAAATTGTCGATGCATCACCGAACTCATCGGAATCTGAGACGAGCAGGCGGCGCGCGTTGGTCTTGAGGCTGTTCGCGTCGAAACCTTCGTTGCGTCCCGACGGGAGGAGCCCGCGGTCTTCGGCATACGCCTGGAAGAGCAGCCGGAACAGGATACGCAGAGTGACGCGGTACGCGGTCGAGAGACCGTCGGCATCGAGCTTCACACCCGCGTCTCTGGCCAGTCGCTCGGCAACTTCGACTGCGAGCGGTGGCACGATCTCGTCGTAGATGCGTTCCCTGAGTCGGGCACCCAGCTCGGTCGCATACCGGGAGCTGTCGCGTAGCAACTCGTCGGCTGTGCCGTCGGCGACCAGAGCGCTGGCGGAGAAGATCAACGGGAGAAGCGCGGCGTACTCAGTGTCGATGGTCGAAAGGTCGACCTCGAAGAACGTCTCCGCCTGACCCTTTGAACCGACTCCAACGCCATCGCGGCCGGGGTACAGGCGGATCTGGTCTTTGCGGAGAACAACGAGCCACGGGACTTCCTGGCGCGAGGCAATCGCAAGACCGAAAGCCACAGGCGAGAGTTGGAAGCGGGAGGTCTTGGCGTCGAAATGCTCGGTGTCGTCGAGCAGAACGGCAACTGCGCGGGGCGGGTGGCCACCGGTGGAGAGCAGCAGAGTCCCGTTGGGACCGGGCTGTGTGATAAATCCGAGGGCCTCGATTAGCGGCTTCGTGCGCAGACTCAGAAGAGGCAATGCTTCGTTGCCGAGTGACTTCCAATCAGACCTCTTCGGAATGTTGCTCGTGATGTGATGCGTTGCAAACAGGCCGCTATTCGTGAACCCCGCTACTCCTGTCGAATCGCCGGCCTTGCGGAGACCTGAGAGGCGCTCAGTTGCGGCCAAGACGTCTGGCTCGGAGAGCACCGACTGGAGTTGGCGCTCAGCCTGCCCGACGGCAAGCTGGATTGGCTGCGCCTGCGGATCGGGGCCAAAGACGTGCGTGGTCCCGTCATGAGTCACCGCAACGACAAGTTGGATCTGCGTCTTGCCTTTCCGCGCCGCAAAGAGATCACGCAGCGCCTGTCGCGACGGTTGGATCGACGCTGACGCGACAGCTACCTGAAAGCCACCCAGGCGGTGCGGGTCAGGACCGAGGTAGACCTTCTCTGGCGTGATGCCGGCCGGCGCGCTCGCGTCGTTCCACGTGACAACCTTGTCCGCGGTCAATCGCACAGCGTTACTCCTCAACGTTCGCACCGGGCGCGGCGCAGACCCCTCATTTGGCACCCTATCGACGAATTGCGACACACTGCAGACAATCCACGCCTTGCCTCGCGTTTACCCCCGCCTCTGGCATCGGCTCCCACCGCCGATGGAGGGTGAGACACGGGCCCTGCAGGGCGCCTTCAGTGCACGCCTGCGCATCACTGACGGACAGCCGACCATGCCCAGCATCCGACTCGGCGCTCTCGACCTCCTCCTTCACGGCCGACCCTCAGCCATCACGTTCAGTCACAATCAACTGTTTTCGTATAACCGCTGAAATTTAAGACCAAATAGCCCCTTCAAAGCCTTCGATTCTGTCGGCACGCATGCTACGAAGGACGTAGATGGGTCGCCCGGCAACGGGCGGCCCACGACGCATTTTCGGGCTAGTCGTTGAACGTCGTTGGGGGTTGTGAGTCGTGCATGGTGGTGTGAAGGTCTACCGCGGGAGTGCTGGCGCGGCACGCAACTACGTCGAGGCCGACCGCGCCCGCGTGGACGACTATTACCTCGCTGAGGGAACGGGTCTGGCTGAGCGGTTCGTCGCCACCCCGGATGGTGTCGAGGCTGTTGGAGCGCTCGATGGCGACGCCTATGAGGCGTGGGTTGCCGGACTCGACCCGCTGAGTGGGGAACCTCGCGGCCGGCTGCGCCACGACGCGTCTGCGGTGCGGTTCGTCGAGGTGGTCGTGAATGGTCCGAAGTCTTGGTCGCTCGCGGCAGCTCTTGATCCGAAGATCGCTGCGGCGTACGACGCAGCGCAGGGCCGGGCGGCTCAGCAGATCACGGGTTGGTTGGCCCAGCACGCGACGACGCGTGTCGGGCCTCGTGGCCGGCAGGTACAGATGCCAGTCGAGCGGATCGAGGCCGCGGTGGTTCGCCACTACACGTCGCGGGCTGGCGACCCACACCGTCATCTACACCTACAGATCAACGCTCGTGTCTGGGCGGCGGGCAGGTGGCGGGGCCTGCATACGGTTGGCGTTCGCGACATGATCGACGCCATCAACGGGATCGGTCACGCGGCCGTGATGTGCGACCCGCAGTTCCGCCAAGCGCTGGCCGATGGCGGGTTCACGCTCGACAAGCAATCCGGCGAGGTGAGCCAGCTTGGAGGCTTTGTCGGCTCATTCTCGGCTCGAGCGCGCCAGATCGCGCGGAACGTCGGGCGATACGAATCCGCCTGGCGCGACGCCCATCCGCGTCAGGAGCCGGGACCAGATCTGTTGCGCACGTGGGATCGACGGGCGTGGTCGCAGGCACGACCCGACAAGGTGATCCCGACGGACGGCACGGTGCTGACCGATCGGTGGACCGACGATCTGCATGACCTTGGCTTCCTCTCCCCCACTCGCTCGGCAGCTTTGCCCGCTACCCGTACGGGTGCGCTCGACCGCGACGGTGCGGTCGACACCGTACTCACGCGACTCGGCGCGAAGCGGTCCGCATGGAACGCCGCTGACATCCGCGGGCAGGTCGAGCTGCTCATTGCGAGCGAGGGTCTGATCGCCGACACCGCGGTACGTACCGGGCTCGCCGAGGATCTGACAGCACGTGCGGTCGCGGCGAGCGTGCCGTTGCTCGACGTTGACGGCACACCTGAACACATCCGCGCCCTGACTTCCCACGACGTGGTGGCAGTCGAGGCCGACCTCAGCCGCTCATTCGCCAGACGCGCGTCCGTGGGAGGCATGACGCGGAACATCGCTGGCAGCGACCTCGACGAGATACAAATGAAGGCCGTCGCTGCGCTTGCGGGCATGCACCGATTGGTTGTGGTCGAGGGAGCGGCCGGCGCAGGGAAGACGGCAACTCTTGCCGGCGCCCAGAGCATTCTGGCTCAGACCGGCTACGGGATGGTCGTCGTCACTCCAACACTGAAAGCAGCCCGGGGCGCGGAGACCGAGATCGGCACCAAGGCGTACTCCGCCGCATGGCTCGCGCACCAGTACGGCTTCTCCTGGGACAACGACGGCCAGTGGACGCGCGAACCCACGACCCCCTCCCCCGAAGCCCAACTGCAACGCGGCGACCTGCTGCTGATCGACGAGGCAGGGATGCTCGACCAAGACACCGCCCGCGCGCTGGTGATCATTGCCGATGAGACCGGCGCACGTCTCGCGCTGGTCGGTGATCGCCACCAGCTGCCCGCCGTCGGACGAGGCGGAGTACTCGATCTCGCCGCACGCTGGGCCGGTCCCGACGCGAGCGTGACACTCGACAACATCCACCGATTCGCCGACCCCGAGTACGCGGCTCTCAGCCTCGCCATGCGTTCCGGTGAGCACCCAGAGACGGTGTTCTATCAGCTCCTACGACGCGGCCAGGTCGTCATGTACGCCGACGAAACATCCCGCACCGCCGCGCTTGCCGATGACGCGGCCAGGACAGGTGCGCTCGTCGTGGCCGACACTCGTGATCAGGTAGCCGACCTCAACCAGGCAGTCCGCGAGCGCCTCATCGCGGACGGTCAGGTCAACGATTCCCGCGCATTCGTCACCCACGACGGCGAGCGGATCGGGGTCGGCGACCGGGTGGCAACTCGACGCAACGCATCCGAGTTCGGCGTGGCCAACCGCGACACCTGGATCGTCACCGGGTTAGGCGACGACGGCACAATCCATCTCGCCGGGAAAGCAGCTGAGCGCGAGGTCCCCGTCGGATACGCACGCCAGAACATCGAGCTCGCCTACGCGTCCACCGTGTATGGCGCGCAGGGCGACACCACCCGTACGGCCCACCTGGTACTGGGCGAACACACCGGCGCAGCATCGGCCTACGTCGCCATGACCCGCGGGCGTGAGGCCAACACCGCACACCTCGTTGCCGAAGATCTGGACGACGCCCGACAGCAATGGCTCCTCACATTCGCCCACAACCGTGCCGACCTTGGCCCTGCGCATGCTGGCCGTCTGGCCGCCGAAGAGGCCGCCAAGTACGAGCCGTACATCGGTCCTCAGCGTCTCGCTGAGCCTGGCCGATCAGCGGACGAAGCACCTCGTACGACCCAGCCCGTTCCCGCCATGTCTCGCCGTCCGGGGTCCGGACCGAGCATCGGTTTCTGACCAGAAACCTTCAGCTGGCATCGTCGTCGAGCGCGGTTCTCGCTTCGACAACGAGTGGGTCCAGCGACGTCCGCCATGCCGGCAGGTCGACCGACAAGGTCAGCCAAGTCAGCTCACGATTGATCTGGTCGTACTGGTGAACGATGAAGTTGCGGTTGGCCACCGCCAACGCCCACTCCACGCCTTTAGGCGCGAGCACGTCGAGCCGCGACAGACGCTTCGCGGCCTCGCCAAGCTTCATCATCAGCGAGTCGCCCGCCTCCTGCAGCAGGGCGTCGGCAAGGTAGTCATCCTTGCCGCGCGCAACGATCTCAGCCGACCGATCGAGCCAGCCCTCGATATGCAGCAGTTCCTTGG
>CAZWZC010000111.1:0-7671 GCA_964638755.1 uncultured Aeromicrobium sp.
GGTGGGAGCGATGGACTTCTCGGCGATGCTGGATGCGGTCTTCGTCACGGTCGTTTCTGTTTTCGCAGTGGTTTTGGGCGTGGACTTTGGCGCCGCCTTCGTCGCGGACGCCTTCTTTGGTGCTGTCTTCTTTGCTGCCTTCTTGGCCGGACCGGCAGGCTTCTTGGCTGCCTTCGCGGGTGCGACCTTTTTGAGAGGCGCCTGTTCTGCCGCAGACTCGGCCGGTTCCGCCGGTGTCGACTTCTTCGGTTCGGGTTGCTCCTTGGTGCCGCCGCTCAGTCGTTTGGTGACCGCTCGGAGGCGGGACCCTGCAGCGGGATTTACCGGCACGTCAGCCTCACAAATCGGTAGAAGGGCGCAACAATCAGGCCTGTGGTCAACCTCTTGCTCAAGTGTGACACGTCCGGCCAAGGGTTCGCGAGGCAGGGCCGGTGGGGGTGTCAATCGCGGGTTGACCAGGTATGCACGGGCTCCCCCGCGTACATGAGCTCCTCATAGGCCTGCGTGGTCGCCCTCATCGCGGCCATACGATCAGGAGTGCTCCGCGTCTGGTGCTCGAACTCTTGGATCAGCCAGGTTGATCCGTTGCGTCCTGTGGAGCAACGGCCCTCGATGATCCCCAACAGTCGGTCACGCACTGACTGGTCCACGCCGAGCTGCTCGAGTCCGACGTCCGCAAGCGGGAGCAGGTGTCCGAGCACCAGTCCTCGTGCCGGGATGCTGCCCAGCCGGGGCCAATAGAGTTCGGTCTCGATGCCGAAGCGCGATGCCTGGTGGAAGTTGTCCTCAGCAGTTCGAAATGACAGCTGGGACCACACCGGTCGTTCGCTGGCGCCGAGGATCTTGACGAGGCCGTAGAACAACGCGGCATTTGCCATGGTGTCCACGACGGTCGGCCCAGCGGGCAGGAGGCGATTCTCGATGCGCAGGTGCGGTCGACCATCGGCGATGTCGTAGATCGGACGATTCCAGCGGTAGACCGTGCCGTTGTGGAGTCGGAGCTCACTCAAGCTCGGTATCCGGCCCGCCTCCAGCTCCTCGAGCGGGTCCTCATCCTCAACGATCGGTAGCAGCGCCGGGAAGTAGCGGACGTTCTCCTCGAACAGGTCGAACACCGAGGTGATCCAGCGTTCACCGAAGAACACCCGTGGCCTGACTCCCTGAGCCTTGAGCTCCTCGCTTCGGGTGTCGGTCGCCTGCTCGAACAGCGCGATGCGTGTCTCGTGCCAGAGCTGGCGGCCGAGCAGGAACGGGGAGTTGGCGCCGATCGCAACCTGCGCACCAGCGATCGCCTGGGCTGCGTTCCACATCGGTGCAAAGTCGTCGGGGTCGACCTGCAGGTGCAGCTGGGTACTGGTGCAAGCGGCCTCCGGAATGATTGTGTCGGCTGTCGTGCTCAACCGATCGACCCCCTCGATGACAATCTCGATGTCCTCACCGCGGGCTGCGAGGATCTGATCAGACAACAGGTGGTAGCGCGGGTTGGCCGACAACGAGTCGCGGCTGAAGTGCCCGTCTTGCAACGTGGGCAGGATCCCGATCATCATCATGTTTGCGCCGACCTCAGCCGACTTGCCCTGTGCCACATTCAAGTCTTCTCGAAGTGTCGACTCGAGTGTCTCGAGACCGCGACCCTTGACGAGGCTCGGCGGCACGTTGATCTCGATGTTGAACAGGCCAAGCTCGGTCTGGAACGCGTCGTCAGCGATTGCGCTGAGAATCTCGACGTTCTTGAGCGCTGGGTCACCTTGGACGTCCACGAGGTTGAACTCGATCTCGATGCCCACGTGCGTGTGTTCGACAGTGAAATCACGCTCGCTGAGCATCCGGGCGAACACGTCCAGACACCGCCGGACCTTGGCGCGGTAGAGCGTACGGTCCTCACGACTGAACTCACGCGCCTCGACATCCTGTCCCATGTGTTCACACTAGGGCGCGGAGGTGTCCTCGGCAGCGAATGCGAACCAGCGATCGGGTGAGATCCCACGCTCAAGCGTCTCGAGCAGTGTCTGGGCCATCGAATCGGTGGGGTCGACCTCAAGGGCGCGCTCGGCCGCGATGACAGCCTGAGCACCGTCGCCGGTGAGCCAGGCCGCGAACCCTGCCAGGTCCAGAACCCCGACTTCACAGGGTGGCACTGCGTTCTGGGCCAGAAGTGTGAAGACCCTCAACATGTCGTGGGCATTGTCCCGATTGATGAGTCCCAGGACGGCATCACGCACAACCATCGAATGTACCCAGACGCAGAGGCGCACCAGTTCGTCGTCTGTGAGCGACTTGCCCGCGAGACCGCGATCGAGGATGGGGCGCACGTTCGCCAATGCGAGCTCAACGACCGACGACTCATGCGAGCCTGCGACTTCTGAATCAATTTGTGGGAGCACGGCCAGAGTCGCGTGACGCAACCACGTGCGTCGCGGCTCCTGTACAGGGGCGAAGCGTGCGACCAACGCCTCACGGCTGGGCAGGATCTGTTGTCCCGCGGCAACGGCCTGGACGATCGACAAATGATGGTCCGATGTCTCGTATGTGATGCCGTCCACCGGGAAGTCCGGGGAGTTGACCCAGTAGCGTGAGCCATCTGAGCGTACGGCCACCACGAGCTCAATGTCGTCGAGATGACGCTCGATTGCCGACAGGAGTTCACCCGCGACATCCTGTTGAGCCGTGACGGCGATCAGCACAGCTCCTTCGGCGCCGTGGTTTCGCAGGTGTGCGACGGTGAGCTCAGCCAGCTCCTCGACATGCTGCACCGGCGGGATGTCAACCCGCAACCGGAAGCCGAATCGTCGTCGTGGACCTCGAGTCGCTACAGCGACGAGCGACTCGGTCAGCCGGAAGCCGAAGAGAGTCGGGAGCGCGTTGAGCAAATCGGGAACGTCATGGGCGGAGTAGATCGTTGGGGTGTCTGTCATCCAGCCACGCTCGTACGCATGACGATTGGCTCGCCCGGCAAGACGAGCCGGCTGTGGAGCGTCCTCGAGAAGCGCGCGCCTGTGCACAGACCTGTCACCGCGACAGGCAAGACTGTCCTCATGCGGTCAACGGCGACGATCATGCATCTCGACCTCGATGCCTTCTTCGCCTCCGTCGAGCAGCGTGACAAGCCGTCGCTGCGGGGCAAGCCTGTGATCGTCTGCGGCATTGGGCCACGCGGAGTGGTTGCCACGGCCTCATACGAAGCCCGCGTCCATGGCGTTCGCTCGGCGATGCGTACGGCCGAGGCACGTGCCCGATGCCCACACGCGGCGTTCCTCGGCGGTCGATTCGACGCCTATCGAGAGGCAAGTCTGCTGGTCATGGGCCGACTGCGTGAAGCGTCGCCGCTCGTCGAGCCACTTTCGCTCGACGAGGCGTTCGTCGACCTGGGCGCTGCACCCGACTTCGACCCTCTCAACATCGAGCAGGCCGTGGCCGACATTCGGAGTGACATCGCCGACCTGACCGGAGGGCTGACCGCATCAGTCGGTGTCGCGTCCTCCAAGCTGATGGCCAAGATCGCCAGCGAGATCAACAAACCCAACGGGGTATTCGTGGTGGCCCCCGGCACAGAAGCCGACGTCCTCGGACCGATGCAGGCAACGGCCATCCCGGGAGTGGGACCAGCGACCGCCGAAAAGCTCCGACGCATCGGCATCACCACTGTCGAGGACCTCCGCTCCCCCAGCGAGGACGAGCTCGCCCGGCTCCTCGGCCAGTCGTCGGGGCGATCGCTCTATCGCCTGGCCCGCGCCGACGACGAGCGCGCGGTCGAGCCTTCCAGGGAGACAAAATCAGTCAGTGTCGAGGACACCTTTGAGCATGACATCTCCGACCGCACGCAACTCGAGGTCATCGTCGATCGGATGGCCCGGTCGGTGTCAGGCCGGCTCCGCAAGAACGGGCTGTCGGGACGCACCGTGACGCTCAAGTTGCGGCATCACGACTTTGAGACCCACACCCGCTCGTTCACCATCGCCAACCCGACCGACAATGCCCGCGTTCTCGGCGCGACGGCTCGTGCGCTCCTTGAGGTCGAAGACGTCAGCAACGGTCTTCGCCTCCTCGGTGTGGGCGTGAGCGGACTTGCCGACTGGGTCCAGGAGGATCTGTTCACCTCCGAGGAGGACGATCCCCACGAAGATGAGATCGCGATGAGGGACGACCGCGTGCTCGCCCCGCGCCCAAGCTGGACCGCCCCCCACCAGTTCTATCCAGGGATGGACGTGCACCACGATGAGCACGGCGACGGTTGGGTTTGGGGTGCCGGGCTCGGGAGGGTGACCATACGGTTCGAGACCCGTCACACACCACCCGGGCCAGTCCACACGTTCCAGGCCGATGACGCTGCTCTCGGCGCGGGGCACACCGGTACGTTCGAGGCATGAGCGCGCCGATTCCAGTAGCCGAGATCCGACCTCTCGTCCGAAGCCATCACGGCGACGACTTCGTCGATGACTATGAGTGGCTGCGCGACAAGGACGATCCGGCGACATTGGCATACCTCGAGGCCGAGAACACCTACACAGACGAGGCCACCGCCCACCTCGAACCGTTGCGGCAACAGATCTTCGACGAGATCAAGGCTCGCACGCTCGAGACCGACCTCTCAGTCCCGGTGCGTCGCGGCTCCTGGTGGTACTACGCACGTACCGTCGAGGGACAGCAGTACGCGATCCGCTGCCGATGCCCCATCGACAACGCCGACGACTGGAATCCACCGTCGCTCGACGCAGAGACCGCGATTGCCGGCGAACAGGTCATGCTCGACTCCAACCTCGAGGCAGAAGGGCATGAGTTCTTCGCCCTCGGCGCCTTCAGCGTCAGCGATGATGGCAACCTCCTCGCGTGGTCCGTGGACACTCAGGGCGACGAGCGCTACACGATCAAGGTCAAGGACCTGCGCAGCGGTGAGGTGCTGTCGGACGAGATCCCCGCAACAAGTGGTGGCGCCACGTGGTCTGCCGGCGCGACCCATCTGTTCTACACAACCGTCGACGAAGCATGGCGTCCCCACAAGGTCTGGCGCCACGCGCTCGGTTCGACCGAAGCGGACGTGCTGGTCCTCGAGGAGCCAGACGAGCGCTATTTCGTCGGTGTCGGCCGTACCCAGTCCGACCGCTACCTGGTGATCGGTTTGTCATCCAAGGTCACCAGCGAAGTCCGAGTGCTTGAGGCCGACGATCCCGAGGGCGATTTTCGGGTCGTGCTTCCTCGCCGGGACGGCATCGAGTACTCCCTCGAGCACGCGGTCATCGCCGGTGATGACGTCTTCCTGGTCCTGCACAACGAGGACGCCATCAACTTCGAGCTGATGTACGTGCCGGTCGGTGATCCCACCTCCCGCACGGCCATCATCCCCGGCAGCGACAACGTTCGACTTGAGGATGTCGACGTGTTCGCGGGGCAGCTGGTGCTGTCCTATCGGCGCGACGCTCTCACCCGAATCGGCATCATGCTGCTCGAACCGAACTTCCCCAACGGAATCGGCCCCCTGCAGGAGATCCTCTTCGACGAGGAGCTCTTCACCTGTGGGGTCGGCGCCAACGCCGAGTGGGTGCAACCCCTCATACGGGTCGGCGTCGGATCCTTCATCACACCGGCGTCGGTCTATGACTACGTCGTGGCGACCGGCGAACTGATCCTGCGCAAGCAGGCACCCGTGCTCGGCGGATATGACCCCGCAGACTACGAGCAGCACCGCACCTGGGCGACCGCCGACGACGGTGTACGGGTGCCGGTCTCGGTCGTGTGCCGCAAGGACACGCCCCGTGACGGTAACGCGCCAGCGCTGATCTATGGGTATGGCTCGTACGAGGCCAGCATGGATCCGGGCATGTCGATCGCCCGACTGTCTTTGCTGGATCGCGGATTCGTCTTCGCCATCGCCCACGTACGCGGAGGTGGTGAGCTGGGGCGGCGGTGGTACGACGACGGCAAGATGCTCCACAAGCGCAACACGTTCACCGACTTCGTCGCGAGCGCGCGTCATCTCGTGGCCGAAGGATGGACGTCGGCAGATCGGCTGATCGCAGAGGGAGGCAGCGCCGGAGGATTGCTCATGGGCGCCGTGGCCAACTTCGCGCCCGACGCATTCGCCGGCATCATCGCGAGCGTGCCGTTCGTCGACAACTTGACGACGATCCTTGACCCGAGCCTTCCGTTGACCGTCATCGAGTGGGACGAATGGGGCAACCCGCTGGAGGATCCGCAGGTCTACGCGTACATGAAGTCGTACGCACCATATGAAAACGTCGGCGAGCACCCATATCCCGCAATCCTCGCCGTGACCAGTCTTCATGACACCCGCGTGCTCTACGTCGAGCCGGCCAAGTGGGTGGCCCGTCTTCGGGCAACCGCCACTGGTGATGCTCCGGTGCTCCTCAAGACCGAGATGCATGCCGGTCATGGAGGCGTGAGCGGCCGCTACGCCTCATGGAAGGAGCGCGCCTGGGAGCTCGCCTGGATCATCGATACGGCGAGGGCAACAGCCCAGCGAGCCGCGTTGACCGAACGCCAGGGAGCGGAGCGACCGTGAGCGTCGCGCGGCGCGGCCGCCATTGCGAGGTGTTGCGACACGAAAGGCTCGAGGAACCACGTGTGACCTAAGGATCAACTGAGAGTGGAATTCTTGGCCACTCCCGCCCGTTCTCATCAGTAACAGACACACTGATGGGAGCGCACAGTGAGCACCAGGAACGCCAGCAGCACCGAAGGCAAGGACAGCGTCGGCATGTACCTCGCCGAAATCGCTCGCACTCCCCTGCTTGACGCTGCACGCGAGGTTGAGCTCAGCAAGACCGTCGAAGCCGGACTCTTTGCCCGCCACCTCCTTGCCGAGGGTCGCGTCGGACGGCGCAAGGGTGGAGCACCGAAGTCTGCCACCGAGGACGAGCTCATCTGGCTGGCCGAGCAGGGCGATCTTGCCGTGCAGGAGTTCATCCAGGCGAATCTCCGCCTGGTCGTCTCGATCGCCCGCAAGTACGGGCGGTCGGCGATGCCAATGCTCGACCTGGTCCAGGAGGGCAACACCGGTCTGATCCGTGCTGTCGAGAAGTTCGACTACGCAAAGGGCTTCAAGTTCTCGACCTACGCCACCTGGTGGGTGCGTCAGGCGATCACCCGTGGCATCGCGCAACAGGCGCGTGTCGTACGCCTTCCCGTGCATGTCGTCGAGGAGCTCAACCAGGTGACCGCGGCACGCCGCAACCTTGAGCGTCAGCTCGGATATGATCCCGAGCCGCAAGAAATCGCCCTCGAGCTCGACATGGACATCGACCGAGTCATCGATCTGATGGCCTGGGGTCGTGATCATGTCAGCCTCGACTCCCCCGTCGATGAGGACGGCGACACGTCACTGGGCGACCTGATCGCTCGCGAGACGACGCCCGGGCCCGACTTCGCCGTGCTCGACGGCGAGTCGCGCAAGCTCATCTCGACCCTGGTCGACCACCTCGGCGAGCGCGAGGCAGATATCGTACGGGCTCGCTACGGATTGCTCGACGGTCGCCAGCAAAAGCTCGCCGACATCGGCAAGCGGCACGGAATCTCGGCTGAGCGCGTACGTCAGCTAGAGCGGGAAGCGTTGGCGACACTTCGTCGCATCGCAGATCCGGAGATTGCTGCCTAACCAGTCGTGCTGCCGCGATCGACACGCTCGGCCGCTGCAGCTCTGAGCACGAGCTCGTCCCA
>CAZWZC010000112.1:0-7616 GCA_964638755.1 uncultured Aeromicrobium sp.
TGCCACACCGACCTGCACTACCGCGAGGGTGGCATCAACGACGAGTTCCCGTTCCTGCTGGGACATGAGGCCTCCGGCGTCGTCGAGTCCGTGGGCGAAGGTGTCACCGACGTCGCACCGGGTGACTTCGTGGTCCTCAACTGGCGGGCGGTGTGCGGCCAATGCCGCGCGTGCCTGCGGGGCCGACCGTGGTACTGCTTCAACACCCACAATGCGAAGCAGAAGATGACGCTCGAGGACGGCACCGAGCTGTCGCCGGCCCTCGGCATCGGCGCATTTGCCGACAAGACCCTGGTGGCTGCCGGACAGTGCACCAAGGTCGACCCAGCTGCCTCACCCGCCGCCGTCGGCCTGCTGGGATGCGGGGTCATGGCCGGGCTTGGAGCGGCGATCAACACCGGCAATGTGCAACGCGGCGACTCGGTGGCCGTGATCGGATGTGGCGGCGTCGGCTCCGCCGCGATTGCTGGTGCACGACTTGCCAATGCGGCCAAGATCATCGCGATCGACCTGGACGATCGCAAGCTGGAGTGGGCGACCGGTATCGGCGCCACTCATACGATCAATGCCGGCGCCGGCGATGTGGTCGAGGCGATCCAGGCACTGACCGATGGCAATGGCGCCGACGTCGTGATCGACGCAGTCGGTCGCCCCGAGACCTGGAAGCAGGCGTTCTATGGTCGCGATCTTGCTGGCACCGTGGTGTTGGTCGGTGTGCCGACTCCGGAGATGAGGTTGGAGATCCCACTGATCGATGTGTTCGGCCGCGGCGGCGCATTGAAGTCGTCTTGGTACGGCGACTGCCTGCCCAGCAGGGACTTCCCGATGCTCGTCGATCTCTACCTTCAAGGCCGACTCGACCTAGATGCGTTCGTCACCGAGACCATCGGTATCGACGACGTCGAGGCGGCGTTCACCAAGATGCATGATGGCGCCGTCCTACGATCTGTCGTGGAACTCTGATGGGCGCGCGTATCGAGAGGGTCGTCACCTCGGGGCAGTTCGAGCTCGATGGTGGCAGCTGGGACGTCGACAACAACGTCTGGCTGATCGGCGACGACTCCGAGGTCATCGTCATAGACGCAGCGCACGACGGTGATGCGATCCTGGACGCGATCGACGGGCGTACCGTTCTGGCGATCGTCCTCACCCACGGCCACAACGACCACATCAACGCCGCTGTCGACCTCGCCAGTGCGACCGGTGCCGAAGTCTGGTTCCCGCCAGCCGACCGCATGCTCTGGGACGCTGAGCACGACACCGCGCCTGACCAGAAGCTCCATACGGGAGCAACGTTTGAAGTTACCGGCTCGACTCTTCGCGCCATCTCGACCCCTGGCCACTCGCCCGGAAGCACCTGCCTCTATGCGGAGGACCTCGGTGCTGTGTTCACGGGAGACACCCTGTTCGCTGGAGGGCCTGGAGCAACCGGACGCTCATTCTCTGACTTCGACACGATCATCGAGTCGATACGTACACGCCTTCTGACGTTGCCGGACCACACCGTGGTGCATACAGGCCACGGTGACGACACCACAATCGGTACCGAGGCGCCGAGTCTCGGCGAGTGGATCGCGAACGGCGCATGACGCGGCACGAGGTGACATTCCCGTCCGGCAACGATGAATGCGCCGCTTGGCTCTACCGCCCAGCTGGTGCTGCGACGGGCTCACCGTGTGTTGTCATGGCGCACGGTTTCTCCCTCACCCGGTACGACGGGCTCGAGCTGTACGCGTCGGCGTTGGCCGCGGCCGGCGCTGCAGTTCTCGTGTTCGATCACCGTTACCTGGGCGACTCGAAGGGTGAGCCGCGGCAGCGCGTACGAGTGAAGGAGCAAGCCGAGGACTACCGCGCTGCGATTGCGTACGCACGGAGCCTCGAAGGTGTGGATCCGGAGCGGATCGTCCTCTGGGGCTATTCGTTCAGCGGCGGCACATCGGTGAGCGTTGCCGCGAGCGACGCGCGCATCGCAGGGGTGATCGCCTTGTGCCCGTTCCTTGACGGCAGGGCGCGCGTTCTTGGAACCATGCGACGCACGCCTTGGGCGGCGACTCGAGTCATGGCCCGGGCCATCAGGGATCGCCTCGGTTCGCACAACCTCATCAAGGTGACTGGCGAGCCAGGCGAGCTGGCGGCGATGTCGTTTGCGGGTGAGGCCGATGGATTTGCTGCCGCGACCGAGGAGGGCTCACCGTGGCGAAATGAGGTGTCGCCTGGTGCTTTCGCAACGGTGGCGTTTCACCGACCGGTGGCCAAGTCGAAACGCCTGACCATGCCGGTGTGGGTCGGGCTCGGCGAGAAGGACATCACTGTCTCGGCCAACGCGATCAAGAAGCTTGCTGAACGAGCGCCACACGCTGAGCTGCACCGGTATGACATCGACCATTTCGAACCGTTCCACGGTGACGATCCGGCGGTGATCGCCGCAGATCAAGCTGACTGGTTCACGCGGGAGATCAACTAGAAGGACGCGCCACCAGAACCATTGGTCGGCGTGGTCTTCGGGTGGAGGTTCTCGGAAGCCGGATCGGCGCTGTCTTTGTCGCCCTTCACCTTGTTCACAACCTTCGAGCCAGCATCACTGGCGGCGTCGGAAATCTTCGAACCGACGTCTGATGCGGTGCTCTTGACTGCCTGTTCGACGTTGTCGGCGGCACTTTGAACCACAGGCTTGTTCCACGCCTTCGTCGCTTGGCGCTTGATCTGTTCGTAGCGCTCACGACCGGCACGTGAGCCAAGGACGTACCCGGCTGCACCGATGACGAGGACCGAAAGCTTCTTCACGCTGACCACTCCTTGGTTGAGTTCACCTCAGTGTGTACCCAGATGTCAGAGCGCAACACTCAGGGGTGAATCGCCCAACGTATGCCGGCTGTGACGAGCTCACCGCTCGCGCGTACGGCAGTTGCCTCGGTGACGGGGAGGTACGGAAGCCTCAATGGCCAACGACTCCAGCGCGGCATCAGCCCGATCGCCGCCGCCGACATCAACGTGTAAGGCGCTCGAAGTGCAAGCGAGACCGGTGGGTGCACCAAGATGAATCGCGCAGCAGCTCGTGCTTCGGCCGTGCCCTTGAGCTCGGGCCGGTACGACTCCATGAGCTCATCAAGCTCGGCCACCGTCTCAGGGACGTCGACTGCGCCGAGGGCACGGGCAACGTGCGCAGTCTCGGCCACATACGCGTCGCGACCCACGCGATCGAGCGGGTCTGCTCCGTACCGATCATGGGCCCGCAGGAAGCTGTCGACCTCGGCGATGTGCACCCAGCGGATCAGGTGTGGATCGGACGCCGCGTACGGCCGACCGTCTGCGGCGGTGCCGCGTACACGCTCATGCACCGCTCGCACCACAGCGACTGCACGATCTGCATCCTCGATCGTGCTGAAGGTCGTCTCGGCGAGGAACGTGCTGGTGCGCTGCAGGCGCCCCCACGGGTCGCCGCGATATCCAGAGTGCGCCGCCACCGCTGCCATCGCCAACGGGTGCAACGACTGCAGCAGCAGGGCGCGCAAGCCACCGACAAACATTGACGCATCGCTGTGTACGCGGTAGATCGCGGAGTCGGACGCATACCGTCGGGGACCCTCCGTGAGGTGGATACGATCGCGACGCTGCGGACCCTCATCACCGGCGACGCGGTTGAAGATCGTTGCTCCAACGCGGCTTCGGACGGACTCCACCGGATTCATACCACGACCGTATCCCGGCGCTCCCAGTCCCGAACCCTTTCGGTCTGCTCGGCAGATGCCGCACGCCAGCCATTGCCGATGTTGGCCCGTGATGCAACTGTGAAAGGACAACGTCAATCAAGGAGTACTCATGGGCTCAGTTGCACGCATCACCAATCTCAGCGCACGTTCGGACAAGAGCTTCGACGACGCGGTGGCCGTGGGAATCGCCCGTGCCAACGACACACTTCGTAACGTCACCGGCGCATGGGTCAAGGATCAGAAGGTCGAAGTGCGCGACGGCAAGATCACGTCATACCAGGTTGCGATCGAGGTGACATTCGTACTCGAGTGACCCTCAGCTGACGTCCGTGAGGAGATGGCCTCGCTCTTCGCGGCGGCGACGCTGCTCATCGGGATCAGGTACGGGCACCGCAGCGATGAGTCGCTTCGTGTAGTCCTCCTGTGGGCTGCCCAAAACCTGCTCGCGCGGCCCAATCTCGACCAGTTTGCCGTTCTGCATCACTGCGACGCGATTGGCGAGCGTGTCCACGACGGCGAGGTCGTGACTGATGAACAGGCACGCGAACTGCAGTCGATGCTGCAGCTCGGTGAACAGCTCAAGCACTCGGGCTTGAACGGACACATCCAGTGCGGACGTCGGCTCGTCGGCGATCAACAAGTCTGGGTCGAGCGCGAGTGCCCGTGCCAAGCTGACCCGCTGACGCTGACCTCCGGACAGCTCGTGCGGGTAGCGCCCGACATACGATTCGCCGAGCTCGACACTGTCAAGCAGTGATCGAACTTTGACGTCGATCTCCTTGTCCGTCAGGTCGGTCTGCACGTGCAACGGTTCGGCAATGCACTGACTGATCGACATCCGAGGATTGAGCGAAGACGCTGGATCCTGGAACACGAAGCCAAACCTCGAGCGGAATGGCCGAAGCTGACGATCTGTCAGTCCGGAGATTCGATTTCCCGAAACGTGGATCGACCCGCTGGTCGGTTGCTGCAGACCCACGGTCGCCCGTCCGACCGTCGATTTTCCCGAGCCGGACTCGCCTACGAGACCGAGGACTTCACCCTTGCGGATGTCGAGCGACACTTGGTCGACGGCCCGGAACGTCGGCTGGCCGAGGCCGCCGGGGAACTCGACGACGAGGTCTTCGACCTGGAGCACGAGCTCGTGGTCGCCGACCAGTCCCGGCCCGTTCGCGCGACCAAGGTGTGGCACAGCATCGAGCAGTGCACGGGTGTAAGGATGTCGAGGCGTGGCGAACAGCTGGCGAGCCGGTGCCTGCTCGACGATCAGGCCGCGATACATGACCACGACTCGATCCGCCATGTCTGCCACGACGCCCATGTTGTGGGTGATCAGCACGATGGCAGTGCCGAGCCGGTCGCGTAGAGACAGCAGAAGCTCGAGGATCGCGGCCTGCACGGTGACATCGAGTGCCGTGGTGGGCTCATCGGCGATGATGACGTCGGGATCACAGGCGATGGCCATGGCGATGACGACACGCTGCTTCTGACCTCCAGACAGCTGGTGCGGGTAGTAGTCGACGCGGCGAGTGGGATCAGGCATCCCGACCATCTCGAGCAGCTCGACGGCGCGCTTGCGGGCGTCTTTCTTGGAGATGTCGCGGTGCGCTTGGATCCCCTCGATGATCTGCCAGCCAACGGTGTAGACCGGATTGAGCGCAGTCGAGGGCTCCTGGAAGACCATCGACACCTGATCGCCACGGATCGGACGGATCTCGTTGTTGGACATTCCGATCAGCTCGCGGTCGCCGAGCAGTGCCGAGCCGGTGGTGGCCGCAGTCGCCGGCAGCAGACCGAGGACTGCCCGTGAGCTCACCGACTTTCCAGATCCGGACTCTCCGACGACAGCCACCACTTCTCCGGGCGCGACGTCGAAGCTGATGCCGTTGACGGCATGGATCTGTCCTGCGTCTGTGCGGAACGTGACGGCAAGATCGGTCAACGACAGCGCAGCGACGCGCTTGTCGGAACTGTGGGTCTCGACGCCGGTTCCCAGGGAGGCCGCTTGCGGCCGACCGTGAGCGGAGCGAGGGACGACGTTTGCTTCGGCGTCACCAGTCACCTCTTCGAACTCCGAGGCAATCTCTTCTTCGTCGGCGGACGTCATGTCACCCCCGCGGGTGCGAAGGAGTGGGTTGAGGATGTCGTTGAGGCTCTCGCCCACGAGCGTCACGCCCAACACGATGAGCACAATCGCAGTTCCGGGGAACACACTGGTCCACCAGATGCCATTCGAGGCATCAGGCAACGCCTTGTTGAGGTCAAAACCCCATTCAGCAGCGGCCGACGGTTCGATGCCAAAGCCCAGGAAGCCGAGACCGGCGAGGGTCAAGATTGCCTCGGACGCGTTGAGCGTGCCGATGATCGGCAGGTTCTGGGCGACGTTGGAGAAGATGTGCTTGCCGAGGATGCGGGGTGTGCGAACACCGACGACTCGTGCGGAGTCGACGTACGGCTCGACCTTGACTGCGAGCGTGGCGCTGCGGATCACCCGAAAGTACTGGGGAATGAAAACCACCGTGATCGAGATGGCTGCGGCGAGAATGCCGGCCACCGCGCCACTCGCTCCACCGGTCAGCACGATCGACACGACGATTGCAAGCAGCAGCGAAGGGAAGGCGTACAGCGCATCCATGATCAGAACCAAGACCCGATCAAGCCATCCACCGAGGAATCCCGAGAGCAGTCCAAGCGGAACTCCGATGAGACTCGACAGCATCACCGCGAGCAAAATGACTTCGATTGCGGTGCGAGTGCCGAAGATGACGCGGGACAACACGTCGGTGCCGCCGACTGTCGTGCCGAACCAATGTGCGGTCGACGGCGCCTGCTGCGTGCCGAAGATGACACCGTTGGCGCGGTCATCGTTGAACCCGTACGGCGCGAGCCAGGGCGCAAAAATCGCAATGAAGACGAATGCGGCAATGATGGCGAATCCGAGCAGCAGCATGAACCGCTGTAATCCGTGCGACTGGCGCACGATCGCGGGGACGTACTTCGACGGACTCAGCCACTGAGTGGACATGTCAGAACCTCACTCGCGGGTCGACCAGGGCGACGATCAGGTCGATCAGCAGACTGGCCACCACAACGATCACCGCGATCGCGGTCACGATGCCTTGGACTGCCAGGAAGTCACGGGCCTTGAGATATTGGGTGAGCTCGTAGCCGATGCCCTTCCACTCAAAGGTGGTCTCGGTCAGCACGGCGCCGGCGAGGAGCAGGGCGATTTGCATGCCCATGACTGTCACGACCGGGACAAGGGCGTTCCGGAAGGCGTGCTTGCGCACAACCCGCCGTTCGGAGATGCCGCGGGCGCGCGCCGCCGTGACGTAGTCCATCCGCAACGTCTGCAACAGGTTGATTCGGACCAATCGCAGAAAGACTCCACCTGTCAGCAGGCCCAGCGCGATGGCGGGGAGCACGGCGTACTGAAGGACCTCGAGGATGATCGACGGGTCACCCCACAGCAGGGCGTCGACGATCATGATGTTGGTGTGCGGGTGCACATTCGTCAGCAGCAGCTCGGTCCGCGTTGACGAGCGCCCCGATGATGGCCAACCGAATGGGGTGAACGCGAGCTTGAGCAGCAGACCGACGAAGAACACCGGTGCCGCGTAGAACAAGATCGCGAGGAGCCGCAACACCACATCGGGCATCTGGTCGCGGTAGCGAGCGGCCAGTCGGCCCAGCGGTATGCCGACGGTGAACGCAACCAGCAACGCCCAGATCGACAGCTCAAGTGTTGCTGCGCCGTAGTGAGTCAAGATTCCGGAGATCTCGCGGTGATCGGTCAGCGTGGTGCCGAAGTCACCATGGATCAGACCTCTGATGTATTCCCAGTACTGCGTCAGCATGGGCCGGTCGAGACCCGCCGCGTGCTTTCGCTCGGCACTCTGTTGGGCA
>CAZWZC010000113.1:0-7505 GCA_964638755.1 uncultured Aeromicrobium sp.
ATGATCGAGTAGTAGCGAATCTCGACACCTTCGCGGTCTGCCAGCTCCGTCGCCTTGCCCTGCGGGCGGACGTTGAACCCGATGATGACGGCGTTGGACGCTGCAGCCAGCATGACGTTGGTTTCGGTGATCGCACCGACGCCGCGATCGATGACGCGAAGGGCAACACCTTCGCCGACGTCGATGGTCGCCAACGCATCCTCGAGAGCCTCGACCGAACCAGAACCATCACCCTTCAGGATGAGGAGAAGCTCGTCGGTCTCGCCCTTCTCAAGCGAGGACATGAAGTCCTCGAGCGTACGGCGGCCGCTGCGCTGTGCAAGCAGAGCGTTGCGCTCACGGGCTTCACGCTTCTCGGCGATCTGGCGAGCCAGCCGGTCATCGGCGACAACCATGAAGTTGTCACCGGCACCGGGCACCGCGGTCAAGCCGAGCACCAGCGCAGGACGCGACGGTGTGGCTTCCTCGATGTTTTCGCCGTGCTCGTCGAGCAGGGCGCGTACGCGGCCGAACGCCGGACCGGCAACGAGTGAGTCGCCGACCCTGAGCGTTCCGCGGTGCACGAGCACCGTTGCGACGGGACCTCGACCACGGTCGAGGTGCGCCTCGATGACGAGCCCTTCAGCGTTCTGGTCGGGGTTGGCCCGCAGATCGAGCGAGGCATCAGCGGTGAGGATGACTGCCTCCACGAGGCTGTCCAGCCCCGTGCCGGCCTTCGCCGAGACATCGACGAACATCGTGTCGCCGCCGTACTCCTCGGGCACGAGTCCGTACTCGGTGAGCTGTCCACGAGCCTTGGTCGGATCGGCGTCAGGCTTGTCGACCTTGTTGACTGCGACCACGATCGGGACACCGGCGGCCTTGGCGTGGTTGAGCGCCTCAACCGTTTGCGGCATGACGCCATCATCTGCTGCGACCACGAGGATCGCGATGTCAGTCGCCTGAGCACCACGAGCACGCATGGCGGTGAACGCCTCGTGACCGGGTGTGTCGATCAGGGTGATGCGTCGTTCGGTGCCGTCGACCTCGGTCGCGACCTGGTAGGCACCAATGGTCTGCGTGATGCCACCGGCCTCCTTGTCCACCACGTTGCTGCTGCGAAGCGCATCGAGGAGCTTGGTCTTTCCGTGGTCGACGTGACCCATGACCGTGACAACTGGCGGACGGGGCGCGAGGTCGGCGTCGACACCTTCGTGCTCACCGAACTCGAGGTCGAAGGACTCAAGCAGTTCGCGGTCCTCATCTTCGGGAGAGATGATCTCGACCGCATAGTTGAGCTCTTCGCCCAGAAGCAGAAGTGTCTCATCATTGGCCGACTGCGTGGCAGTGACAATCTCACCAAGATGGAACAGCACCTCGACGAGTGATGCTGCATCAACGCCGATCTTCTCGGCGAAGTCACTCAGCGACGAGCCACGCGTCAGACGGACGGCTTCGCCGTCACCCTTGCGTACGCGTACTCCGCCAATGGCGGGAGCCTGCATCTGGTCGTATTCCTGGCGCTTGGCGCGCTTGCTCTTGCGTCCGCGACGTACGGGTCCACCGGCGCGACCGAACGCACCCTGTGTGCCACCACGCGTGTTGCGGCCCGCGGGACCGCCACCGCTGCGGGGCGGACCGAAGTTGCCTCCTCCACCGGGCGCACCGCGACCGGGAGCGCCACCCCCACCGGGACCGCTGGCACGACCTTGGTATCCGCCCGGCGCACCGCGACCGGGAGCACTGGTTCCACCACGGGCCCCACCGGGCCCACCACGGGCCTGGTCACGGCTCGTCGGGGGTCCACCGAGACCGGACTGGCGCGGCATCATCGCCGGGTTGGGACGCGGCATGCCGGGAACGCCGGCGGCCGGTGCGGCACCACCCTCGCGCGATGCAGGAGCACGCGGAGCACGCTGCATGCCCTGCGTCGATGAGAACGGGTTGTTGCCCGGACGTGCGCCACCGGCGGAAGGCGCGCGCGGACCAGGACTGGGTGCTCCGCCGGGACGAGGTACCGCGGGAGCCTCGGTGGCTGCGGCGGGCGCCTCTACGACGGGCGCCTCGGCAGCGGGCGCCTCGGCAGCGGGCTCGGGCTTCTCAACCACGCGCGGACCGGGCATCGGGCCAGCTGACTTCTCGGCAACCGGCTCGGGCGCCTCACCAGCAGGTGCATCAGCAGGTGCATCCGCCTTCGCGGCCGCAGCCTTCTTGGCCGGTTTGGCCTTCTTGGCACCTTGGGCGCGCAGTGCCTCGCCGTGCTCCTCGGTGAGGCGGCGTACGACGGGCGCTTCGACAGTTGAGGAAGCCGACTTCACGTACTCACCCATGTCTTTCAGGGTGGACAGGACGACTTTGCTCTCGACACCGAACTCGCGGGCGAGTTCGTGGACTCTTACAGCCACTTTTCTCCTTCAGGGGGTCCGACCCAAAGGAGGATCAGACCACTAGTTCTTAATCAACATCGTGACGTGCAGGCTCATCGGTCAGTACTCATCGGGGAGTACTCATCGGTTCGTCATGAGCGGGGTGCTCCGATTCGTGGTCAGGGAGCGCGTGGTGCGCTCCTCGTGGTCATTCAGCAGGTGTTACTTCTTTAGATGACTCCGTGTCGAACATACCGTTCAGCGCTGTGAGATCGAGCGACCCTTCGACTCGAAGGGCCCGACCAAACGCCTTGCGACGCGTCGCGAGCTCCAGGCACCGTGCCGTTGGGTGCAGATGCGCCCCTCGGCCCGGCATCGAGCGGCTCAGATCGGGTGTCACCACGGTTGCGGTGGACCCCCTCGCTGCGACGACTCGCACCAGAGTGGTCTTGTCCGCACGCTCTCGACAACCGATGCACGTACGAAGGACCTCCGTCAGTCTACCCGTTTCGCGAGGTGGACGCGCCATCGGTTCCTGAGCCCTCTCCTGCGGCGGAAACTTCGGTGTCAGAGCGGATGTCGATGCGCCAACCGGTCAGCTTGGCAGCAAGTCGAGCATTCTGGCCTTCTTTGCCGATTGCGAGTGACAGTTGGAAATCGGGTACGACGACGCGCGCCGAGCGAGTCGCGAGATCGACGAGGGTCACTCCCTTGACCTGTGACGGCGAGAGCGCGTGAGCGATGAACTCCGCAGGATCGTCGCTGTAGTCGACGATGTCGATCTTCTCGCCGTGCAGCTCGTGCATCACGTTGCGCACCCGCGATCCCATCGGGCCGATGCACGATCCCTTCGCGTTGATGCCCGCCACGTTGGCGCGTACGGCGATCTTGGTGCGGTGACCTGCTTCGCGGGCGATCGCGACAATTTCAACCGAACCGTCGGCGATCTCGGGCGCCTCGAGGGCAAACAGCAGCTTGACCAGATTCGGATGTGTGCGCGAGACCTTGACCTTGGGCCCCCGCAGACCCTTCTCGACGTCGTACACGTACGCCTTGAGGCGCTCACCGTGCGCGTACTTCTCCTCGGGAACTCGCTCGGAGGCCACGAGAATCGCCTCGATGCGGCCGAGGTCGAGTGCAACATCTCCCGGTCGACTCTGCTGGATCACCCCCGAGACGATGTCACCGACTCGGCCAGAGAACTCGCCATACTTCGCCTCGTCCTCGGCATCGCGTATGCGCTGCATGATGAGCTGGCGGGCGATCGTAGCGGCGAAGCGGCCGAAGTCGTCGGGGGTGTGCTCGAACTCTTCGGAATACTTTGGTTCTGGCCGCTCCGCAAGCCCTTTGTCGTCGACGGGCTCGGCAGGTTCTTCGAGCCGCTCCTTGGCCCATACGATGACGTGTCCGCTCTTGCGATCGAGTTCCACTCGGGCGTTCGGGAAGGACCCCGGCGACTTGTGATAAGCCGAGAGCAGTGCGGTCTCGATGGCTTCGACGACCACCTCGAACGAGATGTCCTTCTCGTGCTCGAGAGCTCTCAGGGCTGCCATGTCGATGTCCATCAGGCGTCCTTCCTGTTCAACTCGGTCTGTACGAGGGCCGTGACGATCTGGTCGTATGCGACGTGGGTCGCGTCCTTCTTGGTGGTCAGCTCGACGCCGATGTCATCGCTTGCACCAATGCGACCATCGAGAATTGTGTCGTCGTCGAGTGCCACGCGTACGAGCCGCCCGGTGTTGCGCCGCCAATGGCGAGGCAAGGTGAGCGGGCGCTCGACCCCGCGAGAGGTCACTTCGAGGGTGTAGGGCTCGGGGCCCATGACGTCGGAGCTGTCGAGCGCCTCGTTGAGGGCGCGGGTTGCTTCGGTGATCTGGTCGATGCCGACGCCTCCGTCGGCATCGAGCGCGATGCGGAGAACTCTGCGGCGTCCGCCTGCGTTGAGCTCAACGGCTTCGACATCGAGTCCAAGGGCTGACACACAGTCATTCACGAGGGATTCCAGCCTGTCTGTCATTGGCTTGTCCTCCCTGTTCTGTTGTCGTGCAGCATGTTGTGGCGCCTGCGCCTCCACACCGTCTCGGGTGTCGTTCCACCCTACCGAACAACTGCTTCCAGTCCTGCCAGATCGGAGCGGACCCGACTCGCGATAGCCTGTGTGAGTCCAATGAGACGGGGCGCGGACACAGGAGTCCAGACGCTCTCGAGCTGGAGGGCTTCTCATGGCAGGCAATCACAGGGCTGGGCACGGCAAGGGTTCACGGTCTTCGCGACTGCTGAAGGTCCTGGTATCGGTCGTCGCGGTGGTTCTGACGCTGGCGGGATCGTTCTACGTCGTCAACAGCCACCTTTCGGGCTGTTCGGCGAAGGGTGCCTTCACCGTCGCCGCTGATCCGAGCATCGCTCCCGTCTTGGACCGTCTCGTTCGGTCGAGCTCGGCCGAGGACCTGGAGTGCGCCGAGGTCAGCGTCAAGGCTGTCGACTCGGCTCAGCAGCTCGCTGCCATGGGATCAGGCAAGTCCACCCCCGCCGTGTGGATACCCGACTCGACGATCTGGCTCGCCCGTCTCGGTCAAGCCACGGGACTGCCGGTCGACATCGTCGTGGAGTCTGCGGCAACCACACCAGCAGTCGTGGTTGGACAGAAGGCCAAGCCGCTCAAGGTCAAGTCTTGGCTCGACGTGCTCAAGCTCAAGAATCTCGGCCTCGGCGACCCCCTGAGCAGCTCTGTGTCAAGTGCTCCCATCGCCGCCAGCCTCGCCGAGAGTGCCACCCAGAAGCAGGATCCAAAGGTCGTCGCGGCCGCCATGGTTCCACTGGCCCAGGCGCAACTGTCGAAGGCCCCCGTGACCAGCCAGGACCAGCGGATCGAGCAGGTCAAGGCCGATGGCGGCGCGGCCATCGTCACGGAGCAGGCAGTGGTGTCGCGCAAGGATGCGGGATTGACCGCGATCGTCCCACCAAGCGGCAGCGTCTTTCTCAACTTTCCGATCGCGGCGACAGAACCGACCAGTGGAGATCACGATCGAGCACGCAAGATCGCCAAGTCCGTGGGCAAGCTCCTGGGATCGTCCGACGGGCGACGAGGGCTGTCCGCCGCCGCCTTCCGTGCGCCAGACGGCGGAGCACTCGCCGATGGGCGTGGAGTCGGCAAGATCGCGAGCATTACCGTCTCCGACCAGTCCGCGCTCAGCACGGCGCTGAAACAGTACGCCCTGCTTGCGCTCCCTACCCGCGCTCTTGCGGTCGTGGACGTGTCCGGGTCAATGGCCTTCGATGCCGGCGGACGGACCCGCATGGCGCTGACGATCAAGGCAAGCGAAACCGGGATCGGCCTGTTCCCCGACAACTCCCAAGTCGGCCTGTGGGCGTTCTCCACAAACTTGGACGGCAAACGCGACTACTCGCCGCTGCTACCCATAAAGCGCCTCAACGCCGACGTGGACGGAACGACTCAACGCGCTCGACTTGTCCAGAAGATCCGTGCTCTCAAACCTAAGGTCGGTGGTAGCACTGGGCTGTACGACACCACCCTCGCGGCCTTCCGCGAGGTCAGGAAGACGTACGACCCCAAGGCCATCAACAGCGTCATCCTGCTTACCGACGGCGCAAATGAGGACCCCGGAAGCATCTCACTGAAAGAACTGATCGCAGCTCTCAAGAAGTCGCAGGATCCCACGAAACCCGTCGTCATCGTGACCATCGGCATCACCGAGGACGCCGATGCAAAGGTTCTCAAGGCCATCTCGGATGCGACCGGTGGGTCGAGCTACATCGCTCGCGACCCTGCAGACATCCCGACCGTGTTCCTCACCGCCCTGCAGAACCGGGCGAGATAACCTCTGGTGGTGATCAGCCGTCGCGCCCTGCTGGCAACCGGTGCCGGCGCTGTCGTCCTGGTGGGTGCCGTTGTGGTCGGCGAAGCCACGCATCGGCTCGACGACGCCGCAGGAGCCATCGGCATCAAGCCGAAGCCTCGCCCCGTGCCCAGCGACGACGTGCTGATCGCCGCCGTCGCCAAGGACCAGAACCTCGTGCTGTCCGCGATCGAATCGACCGCCGCGAAGCACACCGCATTCGGCAGCAAGCTCGCACCGTTCTCGAAGATCGGGCAGACGCACGTCAACGCCGTCGGTGGCTCCTCCACCGTGCCCCCCGCGGTGGAGGTAGACCCCGATCCGGCCGCGGCCATCAGCACGCTGGCCGCAACCTTGTCGAAGGCGTCAGCCACCCGTGCGAAGGACTCCACCAAGGCCGTCTCGCCAGATCTTGCCCGCGTCCTGTCGTCCATGTCAGCAGGCTTGGCGCAGTGCTCTCGCACCATCGGTGAGCTGGCGTGAGCGCCGTCTCCGCCATGCAGCGGTGGCTGGCGATCGAGCACGAAGCAGTCTGGCTCTGTGCGCTCGTCGGGGCCCGCTTTCGCGAGCTGACCACACAGTCCCGCCGTAGCCGTGATGCGCACCTGGTGACCCGGGACGGCCTGCTCGCGCGGCTACACGACGCCGGCGCCGATCCGGTCGGCACAGGGCTCTCGTACGACGTCGGTCCGGTGACGACACTCGACGAGGCGCGGGAGGCCGTACGCCGTGTCGAGAGCAAGATCGCCGCTGCCTGTCTAGGACTCGTCGCAGAGGTGTCTGGCAAGGATCGCGATTTCGCGACAGCCGCGCTGCGCAAGGCGGCCCTGAGCGATCTCGACTGGGGCGGGGCGCCGGCCGCCTTCCCGGGCCTGCCCTGACGCCTCGGACATGTGGTCTACGTCGCGAGAGCCCGGACGTGCGCGACGACATCACCGATCGCAACATCTGAACGCTCGCCGGTCTTGCGGTCCTTCACCTCAAGGATGCCGTCGACGACACCCTTGCCGGCCACCACGATCGTCGGCACGCCGATCAGCTCAGCGTCCTTGAACTTCACACCGGGTGACACCTTGCCGGCCCGGTCGTCGAAGAGCACCTCAAGGCCAGCGCCGATGAGCTCCGCGTACATGCTTTCGGCGGCAGCCAGCACAGCTTCGTCCTTGCCGGCAGCAACGAGGTGCACGTCGAACGGAGCAAGCTCACGCGGCCAGGCCAGTCCGAGCTCGTCATGGGCGTATTCGGCGACCGCCGCGACTGCGCGAGAGACACCAACGCCGTACGAGCCCATGGTGACCGTGAC
>CAZWZC010000114.1:0-5119 GCA_964638755.1 uncultured Aeromicrobium sp.
ATGTTGCGCTGGGCCTGTTGGTTGTCGCCTGGGTCATCGCCATCGTTGCGACTCCTTTCGTGACTCGGGTGGCCCACGCACAACGCCTTGGGACGGCATTCGCGGTCAAGTTCGCGGCGGAGCTCTTGGTGCAGGTACCGGCCACGTTTGTGCTCTGGTCGATGCCCAGCTCGGTTGGCTACTTCGCGGTGAATCTCAGCATCTCGGCGATCGCGGTCTCGGTGATCGGCTACTTCAACAGGTCGCACGCCCAGTGCCTGCTTGGTGTCCTTGCGGTGGCACTCTCGTGGGCGTGCCTGTTTCACGGTGGAGCCGCCTGATGGGCGTACGGCTGCCGTGGACGGCCCAGGAAGCGAGAGGTCTCCACGCGCGCTACCACCCGGAGATTCGCAGTGCATACGTCGAGCAATTCGACGGCACTGCCCCGGTCCTCACAATCTTTGGTGAAGCGATCTACATGGACGAGTCGCTGCTGGCCAACACCGATCAGCGGTACCAACGGTCACGAATCGTCTGGATTGTCGTGGCCCTGATCTCTCGCCCGCCGGCGATGTTTGAGGTCCCAGAGCCGCTGTGGACCAGGAAGGTGGTGCAGACCTTCCTTCTTGTCCTCGGTGCGAGATTGGGGGCGCTGGTTCACCGTCGATCCGTGGTCGTGTCGACCTATTGCATCGAGAACGAGCATGCGGAGAGGCTGGCCCGTCTCCCTGCATGGATCCCCGAACGAGTTCGCACGAGAGCGCTCACGCCGCTCCTCTTGCCGTTCCTGCTGCTGGTTGACCGTTGGTGCTTCGGAACAGACGACTCTCGGCTCGTCTATGAGCGCATCCTGGGCCGGGCCCTCACCCGGAAGCTCAGCGAGAAGGCAATCACCATCCTGCAGCTTCCATCGCGGTGTCAGACGTGTGATCGGGTCAAGGCGGCTCCACGGGTGCTCTTCGTCGGCGAGCTGTCAAATCGCAAAGGCGTGGAGCCGCTGCTCGAGGCGTGGAGGCTGCTCCCGCAGGCTCTGGGCGCCGAGCTCGTGCTGGTTGGAGACGGGCCGTTGCGCGACCTTGTCCAACGCCGGGTTGAGACGTTGGAACGCGCCTCATGGCTGGGTTCGTTGGGGCGCGGCGAGATTCACGCCCAACTGAGCCGCGCCACTGTCCTGGTGCTGCTGTCACGTCCGGAGCGCTACTGGCGAGAGCAGGTGGGACTGCCACTCCTCGAGGGACTCGCCCACGATTGCCGCATCGTCTCGTCGTCGGACACCGGCATCTCGGACTGGCTGATCGACAACGGTCATGTGGTCGTCGGATCGGATGCGACCGCCGCCGAGCATGTGGATGCCTTGGTTCGCGCGATCGGGCTCGGGCCTGTGGCGAGCCCGCTCGACAGTTCGAACGGCCGCGCTCAGTCCATCGAGTGGATGTTCCGCTGACCCCGCAGCACCGTCAGGAGCAGTTCTTGGTAAGCGTCAAGGTTGAACGCGGTTGCCAGGGCCCTGCGGGCAGCGGGCTCGTCCATTGCCGAAGCGGAGTCGATCCCGGCGATCAGTGCACTCCTGTTGCCGGCATCGACGGTGACTCCTGCCCCTGATCCGACGATGTCGTACGGCATCACGTCGTTGCGGGTCACGACCACGGGAACTCCGAGGGCAGCGGCATCTGCAATCTCTGTCAGCCCTGAAAGCGCTGATGGGTCTGCGAGCGGAATCACGACAGTCGCCGCAGCAGCCATCCGCTCGATGATCTCCGGATAGCCCGCGGAGCCCTTGGTTGAGGAGGTGGCCTCGCCGTGTACGTACTCGGTGCGCCGCTTGCCGTCGAAGATCGTGCCGGTGAGTCGTGCCGTCCGGACGGCGTCGATCAACAACGCGTGGTCGCGGTTGGTGCGGCCGGCCGAGACGAAGTCGACTGTTTCGCGTGAGTCGTTGGCCTTCTCGTACCCGGACCAGTGGCGGTCAGGCCCCCATGGGGCCTTGGCAACGTGATCCGCCGCAAGGCCAAGCGACGATTCGACGGCTCGCCGAACCGGCTCGCTCAGCACCAGCACTGCCGATGCCCCGCGCAGGCAGAAGCGATTCCATCGCGATGTCGGGTTGTGATGAATCACGACCACATAGGGCTTGCGGTTGATCCGAAGCCGGGAAAGTAGACCGACGAGGGACCCCGACCACTGATCCGCCGCGAAGATCACCTCGACCTTCGACCGCCTCGACAGCAACGCTCGGGCCTGCTGGAGAGGATCACCCACGAGTCGGAGGACTCCCTGGCGAAGCTTCCAAGTGAGCTGACCATGTCCGAAGGGCAGGTCGAAGATCCCCATTGGCACGACCCAGCTGAGTTCCGACCGAGTGGGTTTCACGCCCCAGAGATGATGTCCGGGGAGCTTCCCGGCCTCGTACAGCTGCAGTGCCTTTCGCATCGAGTAGTTGTTGAGGAGGCACACGGCGAGGGGTGGTGGACCCGCGCTCTCAGTCATCGCCCACCAGCGTCTCCATGAGTGGGCGCAGCGCCAACGGCCAGCGCGACGGCTCGGCCGATCCTCGGATCTTGCCTCGGTCGGACGTGCTTCTCAGACGGTGGAGCAGGGCCTGTGCGAAGCCGTACGGCTCGTCGACAACGGTGAGCGAATCCCCCGGCAGATGGGTCAGACCGAGTGCGCCGAGTGAGGTCGAGACGACGGGAGTGCCGCAGGACAGTGCCTCGAGGATCTTCAAGCGGGTCCCGCCGGCGGCGAGCAATGGGGCGGTTGCCACCCGTGCTCGAGCGACGTACGGCAGGACTGAATCGACGTCGGCGTGGACGCTGACGGAAGATGATGCGAGGGAAAGAACGTTGCGCGCTGGCGAACGCCCCACCAGCTTGAGCCGGGCCTCGGGCATCGAATCGAGAACGTAGGGCCATACCTCTTCGACCAACCAGACCGCCGCGGACACGTTGGGAGTCCAACCGAGATGGGCGACGAAGACGACGTCGTTCTCACGCTCTGGATCCAGCTCGAAACCAGCATCACCGACTCCATTCGGGGCCACGACAATCAATCGCGGCTGGTTCGGCCCCATGAGCGTCTTTAACTCATCTCCGTCGTGCTCACTGACGACGGTGATGAGGTCTGCGTGGCCCGCCACCGACCTCTCGAGGCTCCTGATTCTCGATGCCTCGTAGCGCGCGATCCAGGACTTGATCCCGTGCACCGTGGCGGCGTAGCTGGTCATCAGCTCGGACTCGATGTTGTGCATGTCGAGCGCGACCGGTCCATCAAAGATCGGACGGTATCCCAGCAGCTGGGAATACTCGATCAGCCGAAGATCGGGTCGCACGTCCCGCTGCAGCTCCATGATCTCGCGCACCACCCTGGGTCGATACCAACGCGCAGATGAGAGGCTGCCGATCTGTAGGAACCGGAGCACGACGCGGACGTTGGGCAAGATGAGACGCCATCGGGTCATGCGCTGCCCACGACCCGATGGACTGGCGACACCTTCCACGGCGACCGAGTGGACTTTGACATCGAGCTGATCGTTGAGCTGTCGCGATATTGCGGCGACTCGAAGTGTTCCGCCGTCCCGCGGAACATCGAATGCCGTCTTGGTCAGCAGGAGAGCAGCCTTCGGGTGGCTCATCGGGCTATCTTCTTCCACCCGGCAGGCATCCGGCCGCGCCGGCGGAGTCGCCGAAATGCGGTGGCGGGGGGAACCCCCTGCATGCCGACTGCGGTGAAGAAGGTGCTGAACGGCAGGGGCAGGGTTGCGGCGCCGGAGTACCACGCGATCGCGATCGCGGTCACGCCCACAACGAGAACCGTCGAGTAGGGCGGAAGCACAAAGCAGGACGCCAGCATTCCGGTCCAGAAGGCGAGGTTTCCGATTGTCATGCGATAGACCTTGTGCGCCAGCAGCCGGCGACCGAGCTGAGTGCGGGACAGCTCGCCGAGGCGCGGAAGAGTCTCTTCGAGAACCCCTTCACAGTTGCGCAGACGCCTGTCCCACTGATCGGCCCTGGACGCTGGTGTCTCCACTGTCCAGATCTTTGGGTCGACGGTGGGAATGAGGTCTCGGCGGGCAAAGTCGATGGCCAACCACGCGTCATCGAGACGCGTCGATGACGGAAAGGCCTGAAAGTCTTCGCGTCTGAATGCCAGGAACTCCCCGACCACGCTCAAAGTGGGCCGGGGTGACGTCGACGACCCTTTGATCCGCTTCTCCATGGCCCAATAGAGCCCTTCGGCGCTGGACGGTTCCACCTTGTTCGACGATACGAGGGCGAAGTCGCGCAAGGTCGAGATCGCGGTGGCGGGCCATGTCGTGGGCTCGATTCGGCAGTTTGCATCTGTGACGACAACGACGTCGCTGGTGGATTGCAAGATCGCCTCGTTCATGGCGGTGGCTTTCCCGCGCCGCTCGCCCATCAACACGACATCGGCACCTGCCTCGCGTGCAGCATCTGCCGTGGCGGAGTCGCTGGCCATCACCGTGATGGTCGAGATGCCGTCATAGGTCTTGAGCGACGATCGAAGGTCTCGAATCTTTCCAGCCATTTCGCCGACCTCGAGGAAGGCTGGTACGACCACGTCCACCGTGGGCATGTCGAGCGGCGTCAGTCGCTGATGGAGCATCGCGGCGTGGCTCGCCCGCCCCAACACGATGGGGAGGACGATACCCAGCCCAAAGACAAGGAATGACGCAATGGCTACAGCAAGTGCGGCGTGGTTCATGACGTCATGTGTAGACAGTCGGGGTGGACGAGTCTGCCTCGGTTGAGTTCACGACTCAGTACGCTCCGTTGGAACCGAGCACTGCGCGGATCGTCTTCCAGAGGATGATGACGTCTCCCATCAGCGACCAGTTCTCGACGTAATAGGTATCGAGGCGTATCGCGTCCTCCCAGTCGAGATCCGACCTGCCTGACACCTGCCACAGGCCGGTCATGCCCGGTCGGACACGGAGTCGGCGCAATGCGTGATCGTCATACATCTCGACCTCGGTCGCCTGCTGGGGCCGCGGCCCCACGAGGCTCATCTCACCCCGGAGGACGTTGACGAGCTGTGGCAGCTCGTCGATCGAGTAGCGGCGAAGGAAGCGCCCGAACCGGGTCACCCGCGGATCTTCCTTGACCTTGAACATCGGTGTCGA
>CAZWZC010000114.1:5219-7487 GCA_964638755.1 uncultured Aeromicrobium sp.
AGCGCCCGAACCGGGTCACCCGCGGATCTTCCTTGACCTTGAACATCGGTGTCGACGTGGCGCCCTGTGCCGCCATCAACGCGGCCTCCTCGTCCTCGGCCCCGATACGCATGGTGCGGAACTTCAGCATCTTGAACGGCATGCCGTCAATTCCGATGCGTGGCTGCCGAAACAGGGTGGGTCCCGGCCCCGAGAGCTTGACGGCAACAATGGCGCACAACAACACAGGAGAAGCAACGACCAGGGTGAGGACGGAGAACACGCGGTCGAACAACGCCTTGGGCCAAGCGCCAGCTCCGGCGTACTGCGGTTCCTCGAGGTGCAGAAGGGGCATGTTCGCGACAGCACGCATGTGCACGCGCGCATCTGAGATGTTCATGACGTTGGGCGAGACCATGAGCTCGACCTCGATGCCTTCAAGCTGCCAGGTGAGCTCGTGCAGGCCAGCTGGACCGAGATGTTCGGTGTCGGTGACGATGACCGTCTCGGCCTTGGAGACGTCAATTGCACCGGCGAGCGTGGTGTCGGTGCCCATCACCGGTATGGGAGCGGTTGGTCTGTTCAGCCACTTCTGGTGGTCGCTCGGCGAGTCAGGTACCCAGACGCCGGTCACTCGCAATCCCGATTGTCGGTGCTTGTCCAGCTGGGTGGCGATCTGCTCAGCCGAGCGGACGCCACCGATCACCAGCACATTCGACTGGTGCCGACCATTCTCACGGTGCCCCCTCAGCCAGACTCGCCAGATCTTGCGACCGACCAGTAGTCCGATCAGTCCCAGGGGGAAGGCAATCGCAAGGAAGCCGCGCGACATGTCCCACTTGAACATCAGTGACAGGATCGACAGCCAGCCGAAAGTCAACACAGTGGCCCGCGTGACGCGGGTGTACTCCTCCGATCCGTCGCCGAGAACGCGCGGGTCGCGGGTGCGGTACAGCTGCAGCACGACCCACCACATGAGCACGATCGCGATGCTCAGCGCGGTGTAGGAGACGTGGAACGGCCCGTTGGTCTGGATCTCGGAATTGGCTCCGAATCGCCACAGTTGTGCCGCCACACTCGTCAACAGCAGCACGGCGAGATCTGTGAGCAGGACACCTCTGGAGTAGTACGTCTTCCACGGCGCGCGAGTGATGGTGACGGTCTGCGGCGCAGGGGCCGGCTCGATCGACGTGAGGTCGACGTCGGGCGGTGCGAGCGCGCCCTCGTCCTGTCGCAAGATGTCGGTCAACTGATTGCCCTTCCCACCTGTCATCTCGCGGCAATTCGTTGCACATCGCGTGTGGCGGGCGTGGAGATGATGATCCCGGGATCTCGGTCGACAGTATCTCGCCGTGGTCCGATACGGCTGGCATTTCAACAACTGAGCTCAGTTCACCCGAAGACTCAGTCACCTCTGATCGGATGTCAGTTGAGGGCCAGCAGGACCGCGCCTGCGCCCACGAGCGCGACGCCCATCCACTGTCGAGGCTGTAGGTGCTCGCCGAGCAGGGTGACGCCGAAGATTGCCACGAGCACGACGCTGAGCTTGTCCACGGGTGCCACCAGCGCTGCAGGTCCGAGCTTGAGCGCCCGGAAGTAGCAGATCCACGAGGCACCCGTTGCCAATCCCGAAAGGACGAGGAACACCCACGTCTTGGTCGTCAGCGATCCGGGCGAGTGCAGCTTGCCAAGCACGAAGAGGATGAAGCCGAGGGTCACCAGGATGACGACCGTGCGGATGAACGTCGCAACATCTGAGTCCACCCCTTCGACCCCCACCTTGGCGAAGATCGCAGTGAGCGCGGCGAAGAAGGCAGACAGCAGGGCCCAGAACGGCCAGGATGAAACCATCGATGAATCCATCGGATCCCCTCGTTTCTCGACGGCGCGCGATTCGATCCGTCAGGATTCAGCGTATGCGCGTACATCACCTGAACTGCGGAACCATGAATCCGCCGACCATGTCGCCCATTGTCTGCCACGTGCTCCTGTGTGAGACCGACGATGGGCTCGTCCTGGTCGACAGCGGCCTCGGCCGCCACGACTTCGCTGATCCCAAGCGGATGGGACCCGGACGATTCCTCACCCGGCCTGCCCGCAAAGACTCCGAGGCTGCTGCGGCGCAGGTTGAGGCGCGCGGCCACCAGTTGACAGACGTCACGCACATCGTGCTGACCCACATGGACTTCGACCACATCGGCGGCGCCGCGGACTTCCCGGATGCGACGATTCACACGACGGCCGACGAGTTCGACTGGGCGGTGGCCAACCCCGACTTCGCGTCCAGAC
>CAZWZC010000115.1:0-7320 GCA_964638755.1 uncultured Aeromicrobium sp.
CGATTCGCATCTGTGGAGCCATCTAACTGGCATCAACAACTGCCGCTTCTTCCCTGGGAGACGATATGGACTTTCAATATTGACGATTCCGTAGAGTACGCCTATCAGGGACAGCACGATCGACTTCAAAAAGGCCGGACGACCGTATGGTCAGAGCCACCGCTTGCAAGAGCAGGGCTCGCCGACGAGGTTCCAATTGTTCACCTGCACGGCTACATAGGAGAAATTCACCGCCGAACGAGACCTGAACTTGTGTTCTCGACAACTGACTATCTTCGGGTGATTGAGCACAGCTCCCGACCCTGGTGGCACTCTCGCTTCAGGGCGGAGTATCCCAGCATGCCGATGATAATCCTGGGCGCAAGCCTTTCTTCCGAGCTAGACTTGGCAGAGGCTATACGCCTTGGGAATACTAGCACCTCCTTCGGTTACCCATCCATCATTGTCCTGCCTCGAATTTCGCAGTTTGATGAAGATGAATACCGGGCCTGGGGCTTGATACCAATCAGAGCAACCGCCGAGGACTTTATAAAATATCTCGTTCCGGAAGTCTCACGCCTTGGAACCAATTCTCCTGACGAGCAGTACACAAGCCGCTACACTCAACGTAGTCTAACGGTACTGATGAAAGGCTCAGAGTTCAGTGCGGCCCCGCTTCAGGATGGCCACGACTTCTTCGGGGGGCACGATCCATGGTGGGATGATATCGTGGTGGGGCTAGACGCAGTTCCTCATACCATCCACCAACTCGCGAATGACATACCGCCGCCGGCCGAGATGCCGACAGCTCAGATTCTTTATGCTCTAGTAGGTGAAGCCTTCAGCGGTAAATCGACCGCCCTCTTACGGTTATCGAAATTGCTCCAGGATAAAGGCTGGCGTCCGACTTTCATGGTCGGCCGTGAACGGTTGCAGGTGAACGAGATCCTCAACTATTGCGCCAACAGACCTGATAACCTTCTAGTTATAGATCCAATCTTTAGAGATGCCGGTGCCATAGGAGACATACTACGACAGGCAAAGGCCCTGAACCAGCGACTGATCATACTAGGAGCCGATCGCACGTCTCACGTAGAGCATCTCAAAAACACAATCCATTACAAGCATGTCGTCGGAATTCGAGAACGCATTTTTGTCGAGCCAACAGACGGCCTGTGGTGGGCCATTGTTAAGCGCCGTCGCCGGGCGGCTCGCCTTGGTATCCTCGAAGATGCGACGGAGCAGGACTCCAAGCTCCACTTCACGCATCACCATCGGGACCTCTTCTCATCTCTAGCATCACTAGAAGGTGGCGACGGTTTCATTACTCGCGCAAAGCAGGCACACGAGCAGCTACCAGAGGGTCTACGCGGTGCTTTTGAGGCGATGGCCCTCCTAGCCGATAATGAGCTCGACAGTCCTCTAAACGCCATCACTGCTGCCACGGGCCAATCGGCGGTCGAGATCACTCGCGCGATCAGGGCCGGAGGACCGTTGTTTCCTTTCGTCCGTGTGGCGCCGGACGAACCGGGTGTGCTTCGACTTCGGCATAATTATATAGGTCACTTAGTCCTTGAACACTGTAACCTTGTTCAAAATCTCTCCAAGCTAGCGGCCAACCTGTGCTTAAGCGTCGCACCGCTAGTCAGCCCACAGGCAATTTCACGACAAACGTTGGAGTACCGCATAGCGCGTGCGCTCATGAACATCGATTCCGTCAGGCGGCTATCTGGTTCAGACGATGTGGACACCTGGTACGCAGATTTGGAAGATGCCTACAATTGGAATGCTCGGTACTGGGAACAAAGGGCCCTCGGGCTTCGCGATCGACTCGATCGAGCTTACTCGTTCGCTCGCCGGGCGGTAACCCGATCTGAAGACGCGTTCTCTTTGAATACACTTGGAACAATCCTCATGTGGCGCGCTACTGATCCGGCCAACGCTAGCGTCAGCGACCGCCTGAAGCACTGGCGGGAAGCTGTCGACGCTCTCACTCGAGACAAGGGTGGAAGCCAGTTTGAACACCCCTACGTGACCTTCTTTACCTACACGGCTCGGCTGCTGCAGGCTCCCGGAGTGCTCGCTAGCGCCCCTCCTAACATGTTGGAGCAGGCGTTCGTAAATTGGCGGGACTCGTTGGGTAAATCTAGGTTGATTCCCTCTGATGAAATGGATGAATTGTTTTTACCATTTCCTGACGATTGGCGTACGGCGCCGGTCGACTCTTTCCGATCGTAAGCTCGTCTCCCAAGTCAGCTCGTATGAATTGCGCAACCACAACGTGAAAATGGCAAGCGACCCAGTCATTGCACCCACCCTGAAAGTCTCACAAAAGCGACCCGCCAAAGGCGGGCGGCAAGGAGCACACAGATGTCGTGGCCCACGATCTCGTCGATGCAGTGGCTCAACGCGCGGGAGGTCCTCCCGGGTGAGGCCACCCACTTCACCCCGTGGCTCGCCGACAACCTCGATCTTCTCGCCGACTCCGTGGGCCTCGCTGAACTGACCCTCGTCGACACCGAGGTGAGGGTGGACGAGAAGCGTCTCGACATCCTGGCCTCAGGCACTGATGGGGATGGTGAAGCCATCCCCGTCATCATCGAGAACCAGTACGGGATCACTGACCACCGGCACCTGGGGCAAATCATCACCTACCTGGCCCAGCAGCAACACGGCCTGGCGATCTGGATCGCCGAGGACTTCAGCCAGGCCCATCTCGCCGCAGTCGAGTTCCTCAACCGCACCTCGATCGAGGGGGTGGGGTACCTGTTGGTGAGGGTGCGATTCACACATGCGAGCGACGGATATCAGGTTCACTTCGAAGTCCTGTCCCGACCAAACGCGTTTCTGAAGGGGTCGAGCGGCGCGAGTGTCTCCAAGCCCAACCCGGCGAAAGTGGACTTCATGGCCACCGTTCTGGAGCGCATGCAGGCTCCGTTGGCGCAAGCCGGGCTGAAAACGCTCCGCATGCACGCGCACGGTTCGTACATCATCGCTCGCTTGCCGGTCTCCGCCGGGCTCAGACCAGTCGCTGGCTACCTGTTGTTCCGTGTGACTGCCAAGGACGCCACCGTGCTGCTCGGCATTGACGGCCTGGACACCGGTGAGGAGAACCTCGCCGCGCTGCAAGTAGTCCAACAGAAGTACGGAACCTTGACCGAGAGGGCCTTACCTTCCCCGGTTGATCAGTGGACGAGAGGCATCGGCGGAGCGCTGCGCGCCTACGCATCGTCTTCGCTCTCCGACCACGGCTACCAGGTTGGCACTCCGGAAGAAACAGCAACTTGGGCGAGGGACATGTTTCTTGCGTGGTTCCAGCTGTTGACTCAGGATCCGATTGCAGACATCGAGTCGCAAACATCTGAGCAAGCCGCGGCCGCCGAGCTTTCGATTGCGGGCCAGGCTGACGGCACTGAGCCGCTCGAATCCTGAACGACGCGTACCCTTGCCAGCAGGTTGCGGACGCGCCGTTGAGGCGGCCCTCTCAGACACTTGGGCTGCAATCAACGACGATTTAGACGCGGCTAGCTAACCCTAAACGGCACGAGTCTGCAGGAATCGCTGTGGCTCAACGCTCACATGCCAGGGCGACAACGCTGTGCACTTCACGGTCCGTGGGAGACCCCGACCTGCCGGATGGCGCGAGAACGGTGGGCCTCGATGAGCTGCGTGAGGTCACCTCTGGCGCCCTGAGCCGTCGACAATCCCTTGGTCGAGAGCTTCAACGGGCTCTAGAAGTGGGAACTCATCTACAACCAGTGCCCATGGCAGGGCGTCAGCGACGTCGAGTTCGCCACCCTGGGGTGGGTCCACTGGTCACGATATGCGGGTGATCCACCAGCGCTTCGGGCGGCCCGGTCAGGATGGATGACGTGGCCTTCACGCCGTGCCTGGTCCGCTCCGCTGAGGGCGATGGCCGTGACCTGATCCGGGTCGGGCATCGGCTTCTCGACGCGTATCTGGAGTTGGTGGCTGCTCGAGCCCGGCCGAACACGGTGCTGGCTCAGGCCTATGACTTGAAGGTCTTCTTCTCGGTCATCGATAAGGAACCCGCCGAGATCGAGCCCGGCGACGTGTTGACCTTTATCGCCGAGCAGCGCAAGCCGCGCCGGGCGACGAATGTGGTGCGGATCGAGGACGGCGAGGCGGGCCTGTCGTCTCGAACAATCAAGCGCCGGCTGGCCACGATCGCCGGGCTGTACGACTACTTGATCGTGTGCGGCGAGGTGTCAGCGAACCCGGTTCCCCGTGGTCTTGCGACCCGCCGGGGCGGTCAGCGGGCGGTGCGCGGTGTCCCGCTGATCCGAGCGCCGCGCACGCTGCCCCGTGTCGTCGACCCGATCGACATCGACGCGTTCACCGGGTCGCTTCGAACGCAGCGCGATCGAGCGATGATCGACGCCATGCTGTTGGGCGGGCTTCGTCGCTGTGAGGTCCTGGGGCTGCGTTTCGAAGACATCAACGCCGGCGAGCGGCGTGTCTTCATCGCCGAGGGCAAGGGCGGTCATCAGCGGATCGTGCCGATCTCATCTCGGTTCTTCACCGCCCTGGCCGCCTACCTTGCTGAGGAACGGCCCGAAGCGGCAACGACGGAGCGGGTCTTCGTGGTGTTGAAAGGCCCACGGCGTGGCCTGCCGTTGAGCGCTGCGGGGCTCAACGAGATCGTCACAGGGGCCCGATGGCGGGCGGGCATCGAACACCTGACGTGTCACCAGTTACGTCACACCTGTTTCACTCGGCTGCGCGAGGCCGGCATGGCGCTCGAGGCGATCCAGGCCCAAGCCGGGCACCGCTCAATCGAGTCGACGCGCATCTATCTGCACCTCGCGAATGACTGGCTGGCGGGCGAGTATTGCCGCGCCACCGAAGCGATTGATGCCCAACAGATCGGTGAGTGGTGATGCCCGCAGCACTCGAACTCGATGATCATTCCATCGACGACCTCGACGAGTTCAGCGCCGCTCTGACCGCGGTTGGGTTGCAGGCGTGGCGATCAACGCTCGGCGCAGCGCGCACGTTCCGGGGCCGCGTCGATCGCGCCGGCGGCTGGGACCAAGTCGCGGTCGGCACCCAGCTGGAATGGATGCGCCGGGCGCGACCGTTCGTGTCCTGGTTACTCGTCACCGGGTGCCTCACCGCCAGCGCCGACTTCCTGGCCCTTGCCGACCTGCGCCTCGGGCTCACCGCCCGCAAACACCTTCCGGACATCCATACCTGGTTCGCCGAGGCCACCGAACGTGTCGGCGTCTCCAGCGCAGACACAGCGCTTCAATGGAACGCCCTCTGCAAGATCGCGGCCCTCTCGGGCTCCCGGCCCGACGAGATCACCACCGACCGGTTCTTCGCAGCCCGATCCGAGATCTACGACGCCTACACTCGCCGCGGCCGCCCAGAAGCGGGACGCAACGTCCGGTCGATCTTCCACCGCCTGCAGCTCACCTTGTTCCACGCCGACAAGATCGACTCGCTCGCCCGGCCCCCGACTCGGCCGTCGGTCTCGGTCACGGGCTGGGACCCGATCGCGCCCCGCTACCGCGACGCCGCCCTTCGCTACGTCGAACAGGTCCGGCTGAGCTTGCGACCGGCCACGGTCAAACACATCGAACAGCACCTCCGAGTGTTCGGCACCTGGCTCGCCGAGCACCACCCCGAAGTCCGCAGTTGCGCGCAGCTCGAACGCCATCACATCGAGACCTTCAAGGCCTGGCTTGCCATTCAGCCCAGCGCCCGCACCGGCAAGCCCCTGGCCCGAACCTCGATCAAAGAACAGCTCATCAACCTCGGCTTGCTTCTTCGACCGCACCACCGATTGGGGCTACCCCGACGCACCCACCCGACCGTTGCTTTTCGTCGGTGACCTCCCCCGCATCGACCGGCCCCTTCCCCGGTTCCTCGATGATCCCGCTGCCGCCAAGCTAGCCCGGGCAACCCGCGCCGAGACCGACCCCCTCGCCCGACTCTGTGTCGAGATCCTTGCGCGCACCGGCATCCGCCTCAGCGAACTACTCGGCCTCACCATCGACGCCGTCGTGCAGATCGGTTCGGCCTACTGGCTGCGGATTCCCGTCGGGAAGCTCCACAACGACCGCTACATTCCCCTGCACCCCGAGCTCAAGGACCTCTTCGACGACTGGATCGCGAACGATCGGCCGACCGGCCTGCGCAGCGAACGGCTTCTGCTCGAGCACGGCCGGCCCGTCACCAAACTGCGTGTCGCCAACGCCCTCAGCCGCATCGCCGTCGACGCCGGCATCGGTCACGTCACCCCCCACCAGCTCCGCCACACCCTGGCCACCCAGGCCATCAACCGGGGCATGAGCATCGAAGCCATCGCCGCGCTGCTCGGCCACAAGACGCTCGCGATGACCATGGTCTACGCCCGGATCGCCGACAAGACCGTCGCAGATGAGTACTTCGCCGTCACCGAAAAGGTCGAAGCGCTCTACGACCACCCCACCAGCTCCCAGCCGACGACGAAGGCACCGAGATGCGCCACCTACGCGCAGAAATGCACCGACGCATGCTCGGCAACGGCTACTGCGCCCGCCCCGTCGAAATGGACTGCAACTTCGAGTCAATCTGCGAGTCCTGCACCTTCTTCGTCACCACCATCGAATTCAAGCCCACCCTCCGAAAGCAACGCGACGACGCCGCCGAAAAAGGCCAGGTCGGCCGCCAGAAGATCTTCGACGGCCTCATCAACCGCCTCGACAACGAAAGCGTCATGACCCTGCCCCTTGACGCGATCACCCGCATAGGTTCAACGCCGAGCGGCTCCACAGCTCCCTCGGCGACATCCCGCCAGCAGAGTTCGAGCAAGCGTTCTACGCTGCCCAACAAGCCGCCCCAACCAGGGTTGGAACCAAATAGCCCGAGCCTCCATCAAACCCAGGGCGATTCAGTTGTCGGGGGTGGTCGGTGCAGGTGAGGCTTGCGGCGCTCACACGGCCTCACAGCGGCTCTCGGCGTCGGTGGTGACTACTCGCATTCCCCTGAGTCCCAAGCGTTCTCGGGAGGCTCGCAGCCTTCCGGCCAGGTCGGCGCCCACTGCGGGTTCCACTTCGCCCCGGTCAGGTCCGCCAAGGACAGGTCCGCTCCGGTCAGTGTCGCCCCGGTCAGGTCCGCCAAGGTCAGGTCCGCCGTGACCAGGTTCGCCCCGGACAGGTCCGCGAAGGCCAGGTCCGCCCCCTTCAGGATGGCCCCGACCAGGGTCGCTTTGGTCAGGTACGCCACGTCCAGTTTCGCCCCCGTCAGGTTCGCCCCCGTCAGGTTCGCCCCCGTCAGGTTCGCCCCGGACAGTCGACTCTTACTGAGGTCTCTGTATGGGAGTTGAAGCCCGGC
>CAZWZC010000116.1:0-7299 GCA_964638755.1 uncultured Aeromicrobium sp.
CGCTCAGCTTGGTGCCAGGCGCGTCCTGATCGTCACCGATGCCGGGGTGGCGGCGACTGGCGCCCCTGATGACATTGCCGAGTCGCTGCGTGCCGCTGGCATGGAGACGATCGTGTTTGACCGGTCGCGGGTGGAGCCCACTGACGCCAGCATGATCGAGGCGATCGAGTTCGGCCGTTCGGAGGGACCGTTCGACGCGATCGTCGCAGTCGGCGGAGGCAGCAGCATCGACACCGCCAAGGCGGTCAACCTGCTCACGACCAACGAGGGCGAGCTGATGGACTACATCAATGCCCCAGTCGGCAAGGCAAGGCCGCCAACAACACCGCTGCTGCCGCTGATCGCCGTACCGACGACGACCGGTACGGGCAGCGAGAGCACGACGATCTGCGTGTTGGACGTTGTCAGTCAGCACGTGAAGACCGGCATCTCGCACGCTCGGCTTCGCCCGACCCTAGCCGTGGTCGACCCCGAGCTGACGATCAGTCAGCCTGCAGGGGTCACCGCAGCGGCGGGCCTGGACATCCTCTGCCACGCGCTGGAGAGCTACACAGCTCGTCCGTTCGAGTCATATGAGCACAAGACTGCCGACCAGCGAGTGCCCTACTGCGGATCGAACCCGATAGCCGACATGTGGTCTGAGAAGGCGTTGAGCCTGATGGCAACATCGTTCCGCATCGCGGTGCACGACGGCACCAACCTCGCGGCCCGCACCGAAGTCGCGATGGCTGCGACCTTCGCCGGGCTCGGGTTCGGCAACGCCGGCGTACACATCCCGCACGCCAACGCCTATCCGATCGCCGGTCAGGTCCGCGAGTTCCGGCCGGCCGGCTACGACGCTGATCACGCGATGGTGCCGCACGGCATGGCGGTGTCACTGACGGCGCCGGCCGCCTTCAGGTTCACGTTCGATGCGTCACCCGATCGCCACGTGCACGCCGCTGAACTACTTGCACCCGGTGCGATCCGTCCCAACGACGCCGCGGACTTCCTCCCGCAGGTCATCACCGAGATCATGCGGGACGTCGGCATCCCGGCCGGTATTGGCGCGGTCGGCTTCGGTGAAAGCGACATCAACTCCCTCGTGGAGGGCACCATGAAGCAGCAGCGACTCCTGGCGACGGCGCCGGTCGAGGTCACCGAAGATGACGTTGCGAAGATTCTCGACGAGTCGATAGAGCTTTGGTAGCCGTAGTCGACACGGCGACCCGCGATGTTGTCGCGGAGCTGCGGCGACTCGGTGTCGAGGACGCCGATGACTCGACCTTGACCAGGGCGCTCTACAGCACCGACGCATCGCTCTATCGAGTTGTGCCCCAGGTCGTCGTACGCCCGCGTTCCGTTGATGAGGTGCTCGCGACGATCGAGGTGTGCCGCGTGACGGGCACGCCGCTCACCTCTCGGGGAGCTGGTACGTCGATCGCAGGAAACGCCGTCGGCACCGGCGTCGTGCTCGACTTCTCCCGCCACCTCAACCGGGTGCACGACATCGACGTCGAGGCCCATACTGCGCGTGTCGATCCGGGAACGGTGCACGCCGTCCTGCAGATGGCAGCAACAGCAAAAGGACTGCGCTTCGGGCCAGATCCGTCGACCCACACGAGGTGCACGGTCGGCGGCATGATCGGCAACAACGCGTGTGGATCGCGGGCTCTGGCATACGGTCGGACCTCTGACAACGTCATCGAGCTAGACGTCGTCACGATGGCGGGGGAGCAGCTCACGCTCGGCGATGGCCAGACGATGTCGCCGACACTCGAAGGCCTGCAGTCCGTCATAGCCGATGACCTCTCCGTGGTGCGCACGGAGTTCGGCCGGTTCGGTCGTCAGGTGTCCGGCTACAGCATGGAACACCTCCTGCCCGAACGAGGCTTCGATGTCGCAACCTTCATGGCTGGTACGGAGGGGACACTGGCAACGTTGACCTCGGCGACCGTGCGGCTGGTCGAGGATCCACCACACCGACTGATGCTGGTGCTCGGGTATCCGTCCATGGCCGAGGCAGCCGACGACGTGCCGGAACTGCTCGCCTTCAAGCCAACGGCGTGCGAAGGGCTCGACTCGCGCATCGTCAATGTCGTGCGCGAGAGCGGAGGCACGGTCCCTGATCTCCCCCGCGGACAGGGCTGGCTGTTCGTCGAGATCTCCGGCGGCAACGAACGAGAGATCGCCGATGTCGTTGAGAGGGCATCGGCGGCGGCATCGGCCATCGAAAGTCGCATCGTTACCGACTCGCGCGAGCAGGCGGTGCTGTGGCGCATCCGGGAGGAAGGCGCTGGCCTTGCCACTCGTACGCTCCCTCGCAAGGCGCTCTCGGGATGGGAGGACGCTGCGGTTCCGCCCCATCGGCTCGGTACCTATCTCCGTGAGCAGGACGTGTTGCTCGCTGAGTATGGGCTCGGCGGCGTGCCGTACGGCCATTTCGGTGACGGCTGCGTTCACATCCGCATTGACTTCCCACTCGACGACCCGGGCGGGCACGACGTGTTTCGCAACTTCCTTGTGGAGGCGGCGACTCTTGTGTCCTCGCTCGGCGGCTCGCTCTCGGGAGAGCACGGTGACGGCAGGGCTCGCTCCGAGCTGCTCCCGCTGATGTACTCCGACGAGGCGATCGGTCTGTTCGAGCGGGTCAAGGGCGTGTTCGACCCCGACGACCTGCTCAACCCCGGCGTGCTCGTGCGGCCGAAAGCGCTCGATGCGGACCTGCGGGGACCCGAGTCCTCTCGCGGTCGCCTCGATCAACGCCTGGGCCTGCGTCTGCTCCACGACGACGGCGACTTCGGCAAGGCCGTGCACCGGTGCACCGGCGTCGGCAAGTGCCTTGCCGACAACGGAGGATCGAATGGCGTGATGTGTCCGTCATTCCAGGCGACCCGCAACGAGAAGGACTCGACGCGGGGTCGCGCCCGGGTGCTGCAGGAGATGATCGACGGGCGTCTGGTCACGGAGGGCTGGCGCTCGCCAGAGGTCCACGAGGCGCTCGACCTGTGCCTGTCCTGCAAGGGGTGCACCAGCGACTGCCCGACGGGAACCGACATGGCGACCTACAAGTCCGAGGTGCTGCACCAGTCCTACAAGGGCCGCATCCGTCCGCGCAGCCACTACCTGCTCGGTCAGCTGCCTCGCTGGGCTCGGCTGACCTCGCCGTTCGCGCTGCTCGCCAACCTGGCACTTCGGACACCGGGGCTACAAGTATTGATCCGCTGGTCAGCAGGCGTCGACCAGCGCCGCAGCCTGCCGACGTTCGCTCGCGGCAGCTTCCGCCGGTGGGCTCAAAGACGACCAGACGGCCCGGTTGATGATCGCCCGCGTGTACTCCTGTGGGTCGACTCGTTCACCGACTACTTCACGACGGCCGGGGGCAAGGCGGCCGTTTCGGTTCTGGAGGCGGCCGGCTACCGAGTCGACGTGCTTGGTCGCCGTGCCTGTTGTGGGCTCACCTGGATCACCACCGGTCAGCTCGACCACGCACGGAAGCTCATCGCCCAGACCGTCGAGACTCTGCACCCCTACGTCGCGGCCGGTACGCCGATCGTCGGCCTCGAGCCTTCCTGCCTGTCGGTTCTGCGCTCGGACGCCGTTGAGCTGGTCGATGATCCCCGAGCGGTCGAGGTGGCACAGGGCGTGTTCAGCCTCGCCGAGCTGCTGCAACGTACCGGCGGGTGGACTGCTCCAGATCTGACCGGCACCAACATCGTGGTCCAGCCGCACTGCCACCAAGCCTCGGTGATCGGATTCACTGCCGACATGGAGCTGCTTGAGGAAACGGGTGCAACAGTCGAGCGGTTGTCGGGATGCTGCGGTCTGGCCGGCAACTTCGGCGTCGAAAAGGGTCACCACGAGGTCTCCGTCGCAATTGCAGAGCTTCAGCTGCTCCCCGCCGTACGTAACGCGAAGGCAGACACAATCGTTCTCGCTGATGGGTTCTCCTGCAGAACTCAGCTTCTTGACCTGGCTGATCACACTGCAATGCACCTGGCTCAACTCCTCGACCAATGAAGGAAGACACCTGCCATGGATCACCTGCTGGAGCTCGGCTCAGGGATGGCGCGATTTGCCGAGCTCGCAGGCAAAGCGACTGGCGACGAACCTGTCCCGGCCTGTCCCGACTGGACGACCCGCGACCTGATCCAGCATCTCGGCACCGTCCACCGGTGGGCCGGCGCCACCGTTCTCAGCGGGCAGCGCGTGAGCTTTCCCACGCCGATCTACGGTGAACTCCTCGTCGAGTGGTACGCCGGCACAGCGGCGGCACTCCTTGCCGTGCTCCAGGCGGTTGACCTCGATGAGCCGGTGCCCAACTTCTCCCTGATCGACGAGCGTGCGGCCTTCTTTCACCGCCGGCAGATGCACGAGGTGGCGGTTCACGTCGTCGATGCTGCACAGGCTCTTGGCCTCGCCGAGACCGACTGGCACATCGCTCCCGAGCTCGCCGCCGACGGTGTTGAAGAGGTGATACGCGTGTTCTTCCCCAGAATGACCGCTCGCGGGAATCGCCCTGACGTGCGCTCACGCATCCGGCTGACTGCGACCGACACGGGGCAGAGCTGGCTGATCGGCCCTCCGGAGGGTGAGGGGCTGCCGCCGGTCCTGCTGCATTCCACGTTTGACGCAGACACCACGGTCGAGGGCACGGCGACCGATCTCTACCTGGCTCTGTGGCACCGGGTGTCAGCCGATCGCCTGACGTTCGGCAACGCCGACGGTCGGGCCGTCTTCGACGGGTTCACGACCCCGTAGACCGCCTCGGCTTCGGCATTTGGAACTTGCGCGCTGCGCCCGGTAGTATTTAGGGCTGTGCCTGAACTCTTCAGGTCGATGCACACATCCTGCCAAAACTTGGTGGCGAGTGCATCACGACTCATGGCTCACACCAGTCAGAAGAAGGATGTTTGTAGTGCCCACGATCAACCAGCTGGTCCGCAAGGGCCGTCAGCGCAAGGTCGTCAAGACGACGACCCCCGCGCTCAAGGGTTCGCCTCAGCGCCGCGGTGTCTGCACCCGCGTCTACACGACCACCCCCAAGAAGCCGAACTCGGCGCTTCGCAAGGTGGCACGTGTAAAGCTTTCGAGCGGCACTGAAGTCACTGCATACATCCCCGGCGAGGGTCACAACCTGCAGGAGCACTCGATCGTGCTCGTGCGTGGTGGCCGCGTCAAGGACCTTCCCGGTGTCCGCTACAAGATCGTTCGCGGCGCCCTCGACACTCAAGCTGTCAAGGGTCGCAAGCAGGCTCGCAGCCTTTACGGCGCGAAGAAGGAGAAGAGCTAATGCCTCGTAAGGGTCCCGCGCCAAAGCGCGTCGTCGAGACTGACCCCGTATACGGCAGCCAGCTCGTCACCTCACTGATCAACAAGGTGCTCGTCGACGGCAAGAAGCAGGTCGCCCAGCGCATCGTCTACACCGCCCTCGAAGGCACTCGTGAGAAGTCGGGTACTGACCCGGTCATCACCCTCAAGCGCGCGCTCGACAACGTCAAACCGTCGATCGAGGTCAAGAGCCGTCGCGTCGGTGGCGCGACCTACCAGGTCCCGATCGAGGTTCGCGCCTCGCGTCAGAACACCCTCGCCCTGCGCTGGCTCGTGAGCTACGCCGGTGCGCGTCGCGAAAAGACCATGGCCGAGCGCCTCATGAACGAAGTGCTCGACGCCTCCAACGGTCTCGGTGGAGCTGTCAAGAAGCGTGAAGACACGCACAAGATGGCCGACGCCAACAAGGCGTTCGCCCATTACCGCTGGTAGTCCCGGGGTTTCGACGTCACCTCACCTAATCGAGGGCGAACGAGACCCCCAAGACTTGTCCAAGACTTCATCATTTAGGAAAGCTGATCGTGGCCACAGAAATCACCACTGACCTCAAGCGGGTCCGCAACATCGGCATCATGGCGCACATCGACGCCGGCAAGACCACGACGACCGAGCGCATCCTGTTCTACACCGGCATCAACTACAAGATCGGCGAAGTCCACGATGGCGGCGCCACGATGGACTGGATGGAGCAGGAGCAGGAGCGCGGCATCACGATCACGTCCGCGGCGACCACCTGCTGGTGGAAAGACAACCAGATCAACATCATCGACACCCCCGGTCACGTTGACTTCACCGTCGAGGTCGAGCGCAACCTTCGCGTCCTCGACGGTGCCGTCGCCGTGTTCGACGGTGTTGCTGGCGTCGAGCCGCAGTCGGAGACCGTATGGCGTCAGGCTGACAAGTACGGCGTTCCGCGTATGTGCTTCGTCAACAAGCTCGACCGCACCGGTGCAAGCTTCGACTACTGCGTGAAGACGATCCGCGAGCGCCTTGGCGCCACCGCCCTCGTTCTGCAGGTCCCGATCGGTGCCGAGGGTGACTTCATCGGCGTCGTCGACCTGGTCGGCAACCGCGCGCTCGTGTGGCGCGGCGAGACCGCCATCGGTGAGGACTACACGGTCGAGGAGATCCCAGCAGACCTCGTCGACAAGGCTGCCGAGGCACGCCAGGAAATGATCGAGATTCTCGCCGACCATGACGACGAGATCGCTGAGCTCTACCTCGACGGCGCCGACATGACGCCTGAGATCCTCAAGCCGGCGATCCGCCGCGCCACACTGGCTGCCAAGCTCAACCCGGTCCTGTGTGGCACCGCGTTCAAGAACAAGGGCGTCCAGCCCTTGCTTGACGCGGTCATCGACTACCTTCCCTCGCCGATTGACGTCGGAGCCATTACCGGCCTCGACCCGCGTGACGAGAGCAAGACCGACACTCGCGAGCCCATGGAGTCCGAGCCGTTCGCCGCACTGGCGTTCAAGATCGCCTCGGACCCGCACCTCGGCAAGCTGACCTACCTCCGCATCTACTCGGGGCGCCTCGAGGCAGGCTCGACGGTCATCAACGTGACCAAGGGCCGCAAGGAGCGCATCGGCAAGATCTATCAGATGCACGCCAACAAGCGCGCTGAGATCGCTGCCGTCGGTGCCGGTCAGATCGTCGCCGTCATGGGCCTCAAGGACACCACGACCGGTGAGACGCTTGCCGATCCGAACAACCAGATCGTTCTCGAGTCGATGACGTTCCCCGCTCCCGTGATCCAGGTCGCGATCGAGCCCAAGACCAAGAGTGACCAGGAGAAGCTCGGCACCGCGATCCAACGCCTCGCCGAGGAAGACCCGACATTCCAGGTCCACACCGACGAAGAGACCGGTCAGACGATCATCGCCGGCATGGGCGAGCTGCACCTCGACATCCTGGTTGACCGCATGAAGCGTGAGTTCAACGTTGAGGCCAACGTCGGCAAGCCACAGGTCGCCTACCGCGAGACGA
>CAZWZC010000117.1:0-7192 GCA_964638755.1 uncultured Aeromicrobium sp.
CGCTGGTCCGACCACGCACCGCTTGTCATCGACTACGAGCTCTGACAGCTTGCCCAGTTGAGAGACCCCCCGATCCCCTCACCTGGGCCTCACCCAAAGGGGAGCACGCACCCCCTGATGCGTGCCCCCCGACCGTGGTGAAGGTCAGTTGAACCTGACCTTCATGCTGGTGCCCTTCTCCGTCAGCACCCTCACCGTGACGCCAGCTGCAGGCAGCTTCACGCCGTGGTTGGGAAGCTTGGCGAACCAATACTTCTTGGTGTCGTCGAAGAGCGGCGACGCTGCCTGGCCCCTGATGTAGCTCGCCACACCGTTGGTGTGCAGAGTCATCGAGTCAGCCTTGTGCAGCGAGAACGGCGCGTCATACATCTGGATCCGCGCACGCCACGGTGCACCCGTCGCGATGTTGATGATCGGCGTCGGATTGGCGTCGATCGGCAGGTTGCGTCCCGAACCGGGGTGCTGGCTGGTGTTGTTGTCCAGCTCGGAGGTGTCCCAGTAGGAGATCAACAGACCGTGACCGTACTTGTAGTGCTCGACCCAGTCCGGCTTCGTGTTGGTGAAGCCGAAGTTGTAGGGACCGGTCTGCAGGTACTGGTCGTAGCCGACGTACGAACGGTGGCCCATGACGTAGTAGTTGCTGTAGTCCTGGACCGTGGTCGCCCCGACGATGGAGAACCCGTCGAAGTCCCACGCAGCTCCACCGTCTTCGGCGCCGTCGGTCAGCAACGTCTCGCTGCCAGCCGTGATCGCGATGTCATCGACGAACAGACCCGGAAGCGCCAGACCACCATCGGTCTTGTAGTAGAAGCGCAACTTGATCTGCTGGCCGTCGTACGCCCCGAGTGGGACGTTGAGGTCAGCCCAGGTCGTCTGATCGCCGTCGATACCCGGGTTGCCCGAGGTGTCATCACCGATCGGAGTACCGCCGATGGTGCCATCGAGCGACGTCCAGTTTGCGCCATCGTCGGTCGAGGCCTGGATGTACGCGTAGTCGTATCCCTCCTCGATCGAGTAGCGGACCTTCGCCGTCAGCAACCCGCCGGTCTTGCCGGTCAGATCGACATCGGTCGTCTGCGAGTTGGCAAGATCGTCGCCGTTGCCGGAGAAGAACTGCTTGCTGCCCGAGGCAGGAGCGCCGTTGTCCTTGGTGACTTCCTTCTTCGGAAGCACGACCACAGCGCCCTGGGCCTTGCTGGTGTTGTACTCCTGCGGGCCCATCTGGATCGTCTTCTTCTGGTGGGTGCTCAGCGCCTCATAGTCAAGCCAGCCGAGCTGCAGCTTCTCCCACGCACCGATGTCACCCGGACGCGTGCCGAGCGGCTCGTTCTTGGCGTTGAGTCGGCTCTGGGCCATCAGCGTCCAGTACTCGTTGGAGTTGTCTCCGCCACCGGACGTGTCGTACGCATCTGGCAGACCGAGATCGTGGCCATACTCGTGGACGAAGACCGACAGGCCGCCGTTCTCGGGCTGAACCGTGTAATCGGAGATCCAGATGCCCGAGTCGCCGATCTGTGTGCCGCCAAGACGGTTGTAGGCGGGACCGGTGATACCGGCGTCGGTCAGGAACGCGTTCCAACGGTGCGACCAGATCGCGTCCTCACCCTGTTGCGGGTCCCCGTCAGCCTCATCGCCGCCGGCGTGGACGATCTGGAAGTGATCGATGTATCCGTCGGGCTCGTTGAAGTTGCCGTCACCGTCGTAGTCGTAGCGGTCGTACTGGTCGTACGCCTGCAGCGCCGTCTTGATCTGCGCATCGGTCATTCCAGCAGCGTGCTGGTCGGCTATCCACGCCGTCACCGCATCCTGGATGAGGTACCACGTGCCGGAGTCCTCGCGACCGTAGCGAGCCTCGTTGTAAGGCACCTTGACCCAGTCCGAGACCATGCCGTCGACCGTGTAACGCCCTGAGGACTGCGCCTCGTAGTACGTCTTGAGTGACTCGGCGCCCTTGTTCTTCTTGAAGTAGAGGTCCTGGTAGTGCTTGCGGTTGTAGTTCGCCTGCCAGACCGTGGTGTTGTCCTGGGTGCGGTCAGGTTCCGGGATCTTGTTGCGGAGCGGACCTTCGAATGTGGTCGGTCCGGGTGTGTCGGGATCGGTGTCGACATCCGGGTAGTCAGGATGACGTTGGTTGCCGAACTCAGCAAGGATCACGAAGATCTTGTCGGCACGCTCCTGCGAGAGCTCGACGTACTGGTCCTGCTGCTTGCCGGCAGCCGCGGCCTTGAAGTTTTTGCGGGCCTTCTTGTTGGCCTTGCGGGCGGCTTCTGCCGGGCTGGTGCCCTTGCCGACCTTGACCACGGTGCTGCCGTTCTTCTCGACCGCCTTGAGGTCGCCATTGAGCACGCCCGTGACGGCGGACTGGCGCAGCGCGCGCCGCTTGTCCTCCATCGGGCTGGGCAACTCGTCCTGACTCTTGTCAACACGATCGTTGCCTGAGACGGGTGGTGCGGACTGCGCACTGCTCGGAGACGCGTAAGCGAATCCGAGAGTGACCGCGAGTCCAAGGCCGGTGAGGCCTGAGATCACACGCTTCACGGTATTTTCCCCCTGCAATTGGACGTAGGTCGGACGATCGTCCGGCCGATAGGGCGCGCACCCTTGTGGGGCGCGCGTCGGCACAACGCACTCAACTTAGGCAATTTTCAGGAAGAAGGGCAGTCTTGACTTAAACTCGAACTAGTTATAAAGGACTAGTTCTCCTGTCCTGAATGACTAGTCGGCGTGCAGGTGTGCGCGCCGGTCTGGTGGCAGAAACATCTTGCTCTTGCCCCCATGTGTTGCCCTAGGCTAGTCGGCAGTTGCACGACGTTGGCCGTACGAATGTTCCAGATGTCTGGTTCTTCTCAAGGGTGGATGTACGTCGCGACAGCCACTCGCGAAGGTCGTGGATGGCAACTCGCCAAGAGGAGAGTGACATGGCAACAGGAACCGTCAAGTGGTTCAACGCTGACAAGGGCTTTGGGTTCATCGCCCCCGACGACGGCAGCGAAGACGTGTTCGCGCACTTCAGTGCAATCCAGTCGAGTGGCTACCGCTCACTGAACGAGAACCAGAAGGTCGAGTTTGACGTCGAGCAGGGCCAGAAGGGCCTTCAAGCTGCAAACATCAAGCCACTCTGACCGACTCGAACGTCAAGAACCCCCGAAGCAGTGGCGGTTTCTAGGGATCGTCGCAACACGGGTTAGAACTGAAGTAAATCAGCAAGACGCTCGGCTGGGGTTTCCCAGTCGAGTGTTTTGCGTGGTCGGCCGTTGAGTTCGATGGCGACGTCGGCGAGGTCGTTCGAGCTGTGGCGGGACAAGTCGGAGCCTTTGGGAAAGTACTGACGCAGCAGACCGTTGGTGTTTTCGTTGCTGCCTCGCTGCCAGGGGCTGGCTGGGTCGCAGAAGTAGATCGGCATGTTGGTTGCCATCGTGATCAGGTGGTGGGCTCCCATTTCGCTGCCTTGGTCCCAAGTCAGTGATCGGCGCAGATGCGACGGCAGGGTCATCATCGTGGCAATGAGTGCGTCTTTGACCTGCCCTGCCGCGTGGCCGTTCGGCAGATGCGCCAGCAGAACATAGCGAGTATGTCTTTCGACCAGGGTCGCGATCGCCGACTGGTTGTTGGCGCCGATGATCAGGTCGCCCTCCCAATGTCCAGGGACAGCACGGTCTTCGACCTCGGCGGGACGGTCGCTGATCATCAGCATCGGAGCCTGGAACCGCGAACGCCGCTGATCAGGACGACGCTGCGGCCGCCGGGCCGCTCGACCAGTGCGCAGACATCGAGCTAACTCACGGCGCAATTCTCCCCGGCCTTGAACATAGAGTGCCTGATAGATCGTCTCGTGAACCACGTGCATCTCCGGCTGATCGGGAAACTTCAGACGCAGCCGTCTGCTGATCTGTTCCGGACTCCATCTTCGTTCCAAACCGTGGGCAATCTGCAAACGCAACTGCTCGTTCTGCGCGATCTTCCCAACCTTGGGTCGGGACCGTCGAGTTGCTGCCCTGCGCTGCGCAGCCCACGGCCGATAGTCACCAGAACTTGGATGAGCGTTGCGTCTCAGTTCACGGCTGACCGTCGACGCAGACCTGTTCAACCGTGCCGCGATCTTCCGGATCCCGAGACCCTGCCGGTGCATATCAGCGATCTCGAGCCGTTCATCGACCGATAGAAACCGCGGCGAAATCACCCTCTGCTCACGGGGCGGCCGGTAACTGGGCGCCTCCCAGACCAGAACACCATCAAACGTATAGCGACGATTCGTACTCTTCACGACGCCCTTGGCCCAATCACGACCCGTGCGCTCGTTGCACCCGACCTCGCGGGAAGCCTGCAAAGAAGTCATACCCAATTCGATCAGTTCCAGAAACCGAACCCGGGCAGCAGAAGGGCGCCGCCCGCGATACGGACGGCGCCCTGACTGTTCGTTCATCACAACTCCTGATCACTCAGGTGTTGCATCGACCCCTAGAACTCAAGAGTGCTCCGGGGGTTCTTGCGTTGGTGAAGATCTTCTAGATGTGTCCGCCCTCGTCCCAGGCGTGACGACCGAACTCCGCAGCTCGGGCGATGTAGCTCACGTCGCTGCTGGGGCGACCGTTGAGACTGACCAGACGCTGGGCCGGGAACCGTCGGGCCGCCTCGTGGAGGGTGGCTGGGTCGAAGTCGAACGTAGTCTCATCCATAACACGAGGATATCCTCATGTTCCGCGGGTTTGACACCCTTACCGATCAGTAGTTTCCGTCGTCTTGGAACGTGGTCTCGATACGGCTCGGCCGCGGACGGCCTCCCCACTCGACCACCACCAACCGCATGCGACCTCGGCGTTCGAGTTGGCACCCGAATCTCGGTGGTCGAGTTGGGCCCGAGGAACGAGGGGCCAGTATCGAGACCACGTGACGCGATGGAACTACAGCGTGACGCGCAGAATGCGGTCGTCGTTCTTGGCTGGGTTGCCGCGGCTGTCGGTGTTGCTCGTCGAGACCCACAGTGACTCGTCGGGCGCCACGACGACATTTCGGATCCGGCCGTACTTTCCCCCGAACAGTCGCTTCGGCTTGCCCGCCGAATCCTCGTCGAGCGGGATCATCCAGACGCATTCGCCGCGCAGCGCCGCCATGAAGGCGGTCGATCGAGTGATCGCCAGTCCGGCCGGTGAGCACTCATCGGTTTTCCAGGTGACCTTCGGAGACATGAAATCCGGGTCGTCGGACCTTCCTTCGAACCGCGGCCAGCCGTAGTTCTTGCCCTTCTCGATCAGGTTGAGCTCATCGTGGGTGTCCTGCCCAAACTCAGACGCCCACAGACGTCCGTCGGCGTCGAACGCCAAACCCTCGACGTTGCGGTGCCCGTACGACCAGATCTCGCTGTCGAACGGATTGCCACTTGCCGGGCGCCCTTCCTTGTCGAGTCGAAGGATGGAGCCGTTCAGCGTGCCGCGATCTTGTGCTGTCGCGGGCTGAGCCCCGTCGCCGACGGCGAGGAACAGATGGCCGCTGCCGTCGAACAGCAGGCGGCCACCGTGATGGTTGGTCGCCGACCGGATACCAGTGATGAGCGGCTCGGGCCGACCGATCCGATCGCCGTCAACTACTAGCCGGACGAGACGATCATCAGACTTGGTGCTCACGTACGCATACAGCACCGACTCATCGTCAGGATCCAACGCAATCCCCATGAGGCCGCCCTCGCTGGTGGCCGCATCGGCACCAGCGACGACGCCGAGCGTGGTGACCTCACCGCCGGAACCGATCCGCACGATGGATCCGGAATCACGCTGGGAAACCAACGCATCACCACTCGCAAGGAACGCGATGCCCCACGGGACGTTGAGCCCCGACGCGATGGTCGAGACAACCGTGGGGTCGAGCGGCTCGGCTTGAGTGGCAGTGGCGGTGGTGGTGGTCTTCGGCGGGATCGGCGGCTTGTCGTCGCTGCTGCACCCGATCAAGGACGCGGCGCCGACCACCGCAATGCCGGTGAGGAACGTACGACGTTCGATCATGGATCGATCATGCCGGTTCGGCCCAAGTGCACATAACACTTATCCTGAATCAATGCCTGCAACACTCTCTGGTCGATACCGCCTGGACGCCCTCATCGGCGACGGCGGCATGGGCGAGGTGTGGAAGGCGCACGACCCGGTGCTCGACCGGCAGGTCGCAGTCAAGGTCATCCGCACTCATCTCGCCGGCGATGAGACGATCCGCGAGCGCCTGCGCACCGAGGCGAAGCTGGCCGGATCGCTGCGTCACCCGGGCATCGTCGACGTGTTTGACTACGGCGAAAACGTCGACGACAACGGACGTACGACGCCCTACCTGGTGATGCCGCTCGTCGACGGGGTGACACTGTCAGACGTGCTCTCCTCGCGGGTGGCGCTGCCACTTGGCGAGACGATGTCGATCGTTGCCGAGATGGCCAGCGCGCTCAAGGCGGCCCATGCGGCCGGGATCGTGCATCGAGACCTCAAGCCGGGAAACGTCATGATCACCGGTTCGGGTCGGGTGATGATCCTCGACTTCGGCATTGCCCGCTCGACCGGTGGCGAGTCGCTGACGCAGACGGGTGGCTTGGTCGGCACGGCCGACTACCTGAGCCCGGAGCAAGCGGCCGGGCAGCCAGCGACATACGCGTCCGACCTGTACGCGCTCGGCATCGTCGCCTACCGGTGCCTCACCGGCGCGGCTCCGTTCCACCGCGAGACCGACGTCGGCACCGCGCTCGCCCACCTGCACACGCCGGTGCCGCCGCTGCCGCCCGAGCTTGTCTCGGTCGAGCCGCTGATCCATGCGATGCTGGCCAAGGACCCGGCCCGTCGTCCGTCTGCCGGTGAGGTGGCGGAGTTCGCGTCGACGATGGCCACCGGCGTACCGGCGCACACGGCAGTTGCCAGCACCTCAGAGCACACTCGTATCGACCTGACACCGCTACGGCGCGACGACACAGCCACAATCGGCATCGCGGCTGCTTCGCGCCGCAGGCCGCGCCGGGCCATGATGGTCAGCTCGGCTGTCCTGGCCCTTGTTGCCATCGTGTCGGCGGGCCTGATGTATGCCGGGCGACCCATCAAGGTCGAGGTGCCGGACGTGGTTGCCATGTCCAGCGTCGAGGCTGCAACCAAGCTCGGTCGCGCCGACCTGACGGTCAAGACTCACGATGCCAATCTCGCCGGGCACCCGGCGGGCGAGGTGGTCGAAC
>CAZWZC010000118.1:0-7106 GCA_964638755.1 uncultured Aeromicrobium sp.
GTCGCCAACATTGCGATCGAGCTTGAAGGAATGCGGCTGACCACCCTCAAGGCAGCATCGCGCGCTGAGCAAGGGATGGATTTCTCGCGTGAGGTGGCGCTGGCTCGCCGGCTCACGGCGGAGTACGGCATGAAGATCGGTACCGACGGTGTTCAGCTGCTCGGCGGTCACGGCTTCGTCAAGGAGCACCCAGTCGAACGCTGGTATCGCGATCTGCGAGCCGTCGGCCTCATGGAAGGAGCCGTCCTCGTCTGAGGGCGGAGCACACATGATCAATCTTGAGACTCCACGCAAGTTCCGAGGATTCGTCCAGCAAGCCAACCAGGTCGCGGACAACTTCCTGCGGTCCAACTCCCGCAAGTACGACCTCGCCGAGCACGCCTATCCCAAGGAGCTTGACCTCCTGGCTTCCCTGGTCGACGGTATGGGCGACTCCGGACAGGGTCAGGGCGCCGGTGCTGCCGGCGTACGCCGTGACGACGCTGATTCTGCTGATTCTGACAGTGGGGAAGGCAGGATCAAGAACGGCACCAACATGTCGTCAGTGCTCTCGGTCATCGAGATGTGCTGGGGCGACGTAGGCCTGCTGCTATCGATGCCGCGTCAGGGCCTCGGCAACTCTGCCATCGCGTCGGTGGCCGACGACGAGCAGCTTGAGCGTTTCAAGGGCACCTGGGCCGCGATGGCCATCACCGAGCCCAGCTTTGGCTCCGACTCCGCTGCGATCACGACGACCGCGGTGAAGGACGGCGACGCGTACGTCCTCAACGGCGAGAAGATCTTCGTGACATCGGGGGAGCGTGCGGATTCGGTCGTCGTATGGGCCACGCTCGACAAGAGTCTGGGTCGTGCCGCGATCAAATCGTTCCTCGTGCCGAAGGACCTTCCGGGCATCCGCGTGGAGCGGCTCGAGCACAAGCTCGGCATCCGCTCGTCCGACACAGCAGTGATCGTGCTGGAGAACTGCCGTGTGCCAGCTGAGAACCTTCTGGGCAGTCCCGAGATCGACACCAAGGGCGGCTTTGCCGGCGCCATGGCGACCTTCGACAACACGCGACCGCTGGTGGCCGGTATGGCTGTCGGCTGCGCGCGCGCAGCCTTGGAGGACACCCGCAGGTTCTTGGAGGATGCTGGAGTCGTCATCGACTACGACCGACCAGTGCAATCACAGTCCTACGCCGCAGCGACCTTCATCTCGATGGAAGCCGACTGGGAAGCGTCGCTGCTGCTGACGCTCGAGGCGGCCTGGCTCGCTGACAACCGCAAGCCCAACTCGATGGAAGCGTCGATGGCCAAGGCCAAGGCCGGTCGAGTGTGCAACGAGGTGACGCTTCGCTGCGTCGAGCTCGCCAGCACGCTGGGCTACAGCGAGACCGAGCTGGTTGAGAAGTGGGCACGCGACTCCAAGATTCTCGACATCTTCGAGGGCACCCAGCAAATCCAGCAGCTCATCGTGGCTCGCCGACTGCTCGGACTGACGTCATCGGAGCTCCGCTAACCTCCGGGAATGACGCTCATCTATCACCTTGCGCTGGCCAACCAGTGGGCTGCCGCCCAGGCGACAGGAACCTACACCGTCTCGACGCTGGGGCGGGACCTCTCCGAGGTCGGATTCATCCACTGCTCTCGCGAGGAACAGGTCGATGGGGTGTTCGGTGGTTTCTACGCGGGCATGAAGGAGCCAGTGCTGCTCTTGACGATCGACACCGATCGGCTGAGCTCCCCGTGGCAGTACGACGATGTGGGGGAGTCGCAGACCTTCCCACACATATATGGGCCGCTTGACCTCGACGCTGTGGTCGAGGTCAAGGAGCTCAAACCGTCAACATCGACTTGATCGCCGTGCGCTCGTCCATCGCCTGATAGGCCGTGGCCACCTGGTCGAGCGGCAAGGTCTGGTCGAACACCTTGCCCGGCTGGAGCGAGCCGTCGAGGACGTCGGGAAGGATGTCGTCGATGTATGCGCGCACCGGCGCAACTCCGCCAGCAAGGCCGACGTTGCGGCCGAACATCGCCGGGACGTTGAGCACGACATCGTGGGGAACTCCGACATAGCCGACGCGACCACCCGGGCGTACGGACAGCATCGCCTGCTTCATGCTGTCTGAGGTGCCTACGCACTCAAGCACACAATCAGCGCCGATGCCGTCAAAGATCTCGCGCACGGCGGCTGCGCCTTCCTTGCCACGCTCGGCAACGACACCGTCCGCACCGAACTCGGTTGCCAGTCGCTGACGATCCTCATGACGTGACATCGCAACCACCGTGGCGGCGCCGAGACGCTTGGCGGCAAGCACCGCGCTCAGGCCGACCGCGCCGTCACCGACGACGGCGACAGTACTTCCTGCGGTGACTCCCGCAGAGACGGCTGCGTGGTGACCCGTCGGGAAGACATCGGAAAGGGTCAGCAGGTGGGGGATGAGCTCCTGACTCGGCTGCGAAGGTGTCGCGATGAGCGTGCCGTCCGCCACGGGTACGCGGACGATTTCGCCCTGCCCACCGTCCACAGGATGTCCCTTGTGATCGGCATAGCCCCACATCCCGCCCTGCACACAGGATGTGTGGACTCCCCGTACGCACAGCGCGCAGGTGTTGTCGGAGAACATGAACGGGGCGATGACGAAGTCGCCGACCTTGACCGTCGACACGCTCGAACCGATCTGCTCGACGATGCCGACGAACTCGTGGCCGATGCGCTGAGGCTCCTTGACCGCGTTGATGCCACGGTACGGCCAAAGGTCGGAGCCGCAGACACACGAAGCGATGACCCGCACGATGGCGTCGTCATCCTCGCGGAGCTGAGGGTCGGAGACATCGTCGAGGCGGATGTCACGGGTTGTGTGAAGGATTGTGGCGCGCATGGGCCCATTGTGGCAGCGAGCCCATGTGAGAGGCTCGACGCATGACTGACAAGCCTGAAATTGACTTCATCGAGGGTCCTGCACCCACCGAACTCCAGATCACCGACCTCATTGAGGGCGACGGGGCCGAGGCCGTACCCGGCGGGACCGTCGACGTCCACTACGTCGGCGTCGAGTTCGACACCGGCGAGCAGTTCGACGCTTCGTGGGACCGCGGCCAGTCCGCCAACTTCCCGCTGCCGCAGCTGATCCCCGCATGGCAGCAGGGCATCCCGGGCATGAAGGTCGGCGGTCGCCGCCAGCTCGTGTGCCCGCCGGAACTCGCGTACGGTCCGGCCGGCGGTGGTCACCGACTCTCGGGCAAGACCCTCGTCTTCGTGATCGACCTGATAGGCGTCTAAAGCTTCTCGATCAGTGCGCTCACGCGCTTCACCGAGACGGGGAACGCCGTCCTCAGATCTTGGGCAAGCAGGCTGAGTCGCAGCTCTTCAAGGGCCCATCGGGCATGCTGCACGTCAGGTGCGAGGCGGGCCCACACGGACAGGCCGTCCGTACGTTCATGGAACTGCGCCTCGAGCTCCTGCGTCGCCGGAAGGTCCGCCGGGGTCTTGCCGGTGAGTCGACGCCGCGCTGCTTCAAGGTAGAGCGGCAGTCGCCTGAGCTGGGTGACTCCGGTGTCGCGAATGAAGCCTGGGTAGATCAGCCACGAGAGCTGTACGCGTACGTCCTCGCCCGCCTCTGAGCCGTCCGGTGTCACCTCACCGAGCGCCTTGAGGACCGCGATGACGCTGTGCACGGCACGCTCGGTCTCGTCGTAGACGTCGACGCGGATGAATTCATGGAGGGCATTGAACGCATCCTCGCTCCAAGCGGGTCCGCCGCGGGCGTGGATCAGTGCCTCGATGGCGGCCAGCCAGCACTCTTCGATGACCGCCGCAGCGTCCGCATAGGGTCCGGTGGAGAGCAGCAGCTTGGCGTGCAGGTCGAGCGACCGGCCGATCTGGGGGACCGGTGCGGCCAGCCCGAACGACAACAACTTCGCCTGTCCGCGCAGCATCGCCGCAGTCTGCTCCGCTTCCGTGTCCAGAACGCGTAGGGCGACGGACCGGCCCTCGTCGACTATCGCCGGATAGCCGGTGACCTGTCCGGCGGTGATGGTTCGGTCCATCTCGCCGACCGTCCACGCCAGCAGACCGGAGCGCTCCTCCTCACGGGCTGCCTTGGTGAGGTCGGCCCGGACGTACGACGACAGCTCGGTGCGAAGCGTCCGCAGATCCTTGCCACGGCCAAGTTCGTCTTTGCCGTCCAGTACGCGGAATGTCACCCGCAGGTGGTTCGGCAACGCTGCGAAATCGAAGTCTTCCGGTCGGACGACGGTGCCGTTCAGGACGCGCATCTGCCTGGCAAGCTCGCCGCTCAGGTCACTGGAATCGGGATCCATCGCCTCCAGCAGGCGTGGCGCGAACTGACCGGCCGGCACGAACTCACGACGCAGACGCTTGGGCAGCGACCTGATCAGCTCTGTGACCAGCTCGAGTCGATGTCCGGGTACGTGCCAGTCGAATGCCCGGTCGTCGAGGCTCATGAGCCGTTCGATCGGCAGGTCGATCGTGACCCCATCGGCCTCGAGGCCAGGTTCGAACGCATACGTCAGCGGGTAGGACTCACCATCTGAGTGCCACTCGCGGGGGAACTCGTCATCGGCAGCCCCGGCTCCGTGGCTGAGCAACGCGGGGTCGATCGTCAACAGCTCAGGCTGGTCTTGGATTGCGCCTTTCCACCACACGTCGAAATGGCGAGTCGAGACGACATCAGCTGGCACTCGTTGGTCGTAGAACGCGTGGAGCGTGTCGTCGTCGACACGCAGGTCGCGGCGACGCAGTCGCTCCTCAAGCTCCTCGACCCGGTCGATCATTGCCTGGTTCCTGGCCCAGAAGCGGTGGTGTGTACGCCACTCGCCCTGCACCAGCGCATGCCGGATGAACAGGTCTCGGGACACGACCGGATCGACCTTCCCGTATTGCACAAGCCGGTCGGCAATGATCGGTATGCCGTAGAGCAGCACCTTCTCGCGGGCCATGACAGCGCCGCGTTTGGACGACCAGTGTGGCTCGCTGTAGGACCGGTTGACCAGGTGCTCTCCGGCCTCCTCAACCCATTCAGGCTGGATCTTGGCGGCCGTCCGTCCCCACAGTCGGCTGGTCTCGATCAGCTCGCCGACCATTGCCATGCGCGGCGGCTTCTTCGCGAGACCGGAACCGGGGAAGATCATGAACTTCGCCTGACGTGCCCCGAGGAATTCGCGCCCGTCGAGCTCGCGAAGCCCGACGTGGGACAGCAGCCCGGTCAGCAACGCCTGGTGCACCAGGTCTGGGTCGGCATAGGCGCCACCGGGTTTCATCCCCAACTCCTTGGCAGTACGCCGGAGCTGCGAGTGCACGTCCTGCCACTCGCGGATACGGAGGTAGTGGAGGTATTCGTCGCGACACATACGACGGAATGCTGAGCTGGAGAGGTTGTCGCGCTGCTCACGGATGTACTTCCACAGCGTGAGCCATGACAGGAAGTCCGAGTCGGGCTCCACAAATCGGCGGTGCTTCTCGTCGGCAGCCTGCTGCTGGTCGAGCGGACGCTCGCGCGGGTCCTGGATCGACATTGCCGACACGATGACCAGCACATCGGCCAAACAGCTGAGCCGGTCCGCGGCCAGCAGCATGCGGCCCAGCCGTGGGTCGGTCGGCAGGGTCGCCATCTTCCGGCCGACCTTGGTGAGTCTCTCTCCGTACGTTCCTTGCGTGCCTAGTGCGCCCAGCTCGTACAAGAGGTTCAGCCCGTCGGTGACGGCACGCGATTCGGGCGGGTCGAGGAATGGGAAGTCCTTGATCGCGCCGAGGTCGAGTGACGCCATCTGGAGCAGTACTGAGGCGAGGCTGGTCCGTTGGATCTCCGGATCGGTGAACTCGGGGCGACTCTCGAAATCCTCCTCGGAATAGAGCCGTATGCAGATACCGTCGGCGACTCGGCCGCATCGACCCGCGCGCTGGGCAGCGCTGGCTTGTGAGATCGGCTCGATCGGCAGCCGCTGCACCTTGAGGCGTTGGCTGAAGCGTGAGATGCGAGCAAAGCCGGGATCGATGACATGTCGGATGCCCGGCACCGTCAACGACGTCTCCGCAACATTGGTGGCCAGCACGATCCGACGGCCCGGATGCGCGCTGAAGATCTTCTGCTGGTCGGCTGTTGCGAGCCGCCCGAACAGCGGCATGATCTCCGTACGCGGGTACTTCTTGCCTGACAGGTGGTCGGTTGCATCGCGGATCTCACGCTCACCGGACATGAACACGAGGATGTCGCCGTCTCGGGGCAGTTCGGAGATGGCAGCGGCAATGGCGTCGAGCTGGTCGTCGGCACCGGACTCGTCGAGGGCCCGGTAGCGCACCTCGACGGGGTACGTACGACCGCTGACCTCGATCACCGGGGCGTCAAACATCTCCGAAAAGCGTTCGACGTCGATCGTGGCCGACGTGATGATGACTTTCAGGTCTGGTCGACCGGGGAGCAGCTGCTTGAGATAGCCCAGCAGGAAGTCGATCGACAGCGACCGTTCATGCGCCTCGTCGATGATGATCGTGTCGTAGCGCTTGAGGGTGCGATCCGAGTGCACCTCGGCCAGCAGCAGTCCGTCGGTGACAAGTCGGATCGCAGTGTCGGCCGATGTCTTGTCGTCGAACCGCACGGCGTAGCCGACCTCCGCACCGAGCTCGACGTCGCACTCGTCGGCGATGCGCTTGGCGACGGCCCGGGCGGCGATCCGGCGAGGCTGTGTGTGCGCGATGCTGCGTCGCCCCAGCTCATACGCGATCTTGGGGAGCTGTGTCGTCTTGCCGGAGCCCGTTTCCCCGGCGACGACTATCACCTGATGGTCGCTCAGTGCTGCGGCAATGTCGTCGTGTCTGGCGGTGATCGGCAGGGCCGCGTCATACGCGATCCTCATTTCAAGCCCAGTGCATCGGCGAACAGCAGATATCCCACGAAGGCCACGACGTCCAGCAGCGTGTGGGCGATGACGAGGGGCAGGACACGTTTGGTGCACTGGAACCAATATCCGAAGACGAGGCCCATCACGAAGTTGCCGAGCCCAGGTCCGACCCCTTGATAGAGGTGGTAGCTGCCACGCAGGACTGCAGCCGCAATGATCGTGGGCCACATCTCCCACCCGAGCTGCCTCAGCCGCGTCGTGAGGTA
>CAZWZC010000119.1:0-6700 GCA_964638755.1 uncultured Aeromicrobium sp.
GTGTCTCCTATGTCTTGAGAGATGTGTCGCCTATGTCCTGAACCAGCACACTGTCACCCCGACGCACGAGAAGCGGGCGGCTCATTTCGATGAGGCGCCCGTTTCATGCGTCCGCTGCCGCCCTCATTCTCGTGCGTCAGACTGACGCAGGATTTGGGAGGAGGCCGTCCACGGCCGACGGCTCCTGTCACCCCGACGCATGTGATCTCGCAAGAGATAGGAGACACCGAACCTGCAGATGCGGGTTCGGGTGTTCTGTTCGGGAAACTCAACGATTGCGCCAGTGGCCGCGTACGAACTTCCCGTTGCGGTTGTGGTCGGGCACCCAGATCTTGCCGCCCTGAGCGTCGTTGCTGCTTGTCTGGAGCTTTGCTGGGTCGAAGTGTCGCGTCGGGGTCACGGTGCCCGTGGAATCAAGGTTGTCGACGAGCACCGGCTGACGTTCCTGCCAGAAGTTTTCGATGATGCTGCGCTCCACCGGCAAAGTTGCGTCGTCTCCTACGTCGCCGAGATAGCCCAAGCCGAGGACGATGTGCGTCAGCGTGTTCTGGTCTTTGGTCTTGTAACGCTGTTGGTAGTCCAAGAGTGATGTCTCTGCTGCAAGCCCGGTCTGCTCTTCGATCACCATGAGGTCGAAGTAGTCGCGCAGCTCACCCCGATCTCCGATCGCCTTCAGCTTGGTTGCGGCGAGATCTCGAATTTGCGCAACTCGAAGGCCAGCGACATCGACGTCATCCTCGACCGGATATTGACCCGTCATAGAAAGGAATTGGACCTTGGTGTTGCCGAAGACCGCATTGAGCGAGTTCTCGTTCTGAAGCTGTACCGCCAGAGGGCGCAGACCCTCCAAGGTCGCTCTGAGCTCGTCGATGTCGACATCTGGGTCGTCGAAGAAGAAGTCCAGATCCCGAGAGATTCGGTGGTGCAAGTGGGCCGTGATGGCGGTGCCCCCGTAGAGGACCATCGCCTCGGGGATCTTGTCGCGCAAGATCACCCATGACTCAGCAGCTTCTTCGGGGAGGACATCGAGCAGTTCGCGGGGAAGGTCGCTCATTTGCGTACCTTCTCGGCTGCTGCGGCAAAGTTACGCGCTGCCTGTCGGGTTTCTGCGCTGAGACCTCGCAGGCCCATAACCTTGAGCCAAGCCTCCGCACGGAGGTGGCGTGCCGCGAACGCCATGAGATTTGGGTCGTTCGTCGACAGCGCCCGAGCGGCAATGAACGGGCCGTCCTCCGCCAGGTCGAGCTTGCGAAACTGCTCGTCGTCCACGTTCCAGAAAGCGTGCCGAACATGGTCGGGCAGGCGAACAGGCTCAGGCGTCGTCTCGGTCGCAGGAACGACCATGGCGAGCTGGCTGAGCAGGCGGGTCCAGTCAGGGTGCGAAGAGTTCGCCTTGACCAGGTTCACCATCTGGGCGCGGCCCAGAGCGACTGTCGTGGGTGTCTCTGTGGCCAGCCCCTTGTTGAGCAGTGCCTTCGTCGCCTTGGAGGCCGAGGCGGGAGCGAGTGAAGTTGCCCGTGCGATAGCTCGGTGCGACACCAGGCCGAACGGTCGGCGCGAAAGCTCCGCCAGAACGACCGCTTCGATGCGCGACAGGCCCTCGACGCGAGGGGTGACACCCAGTTTCTTTGCCAAGGTGGCTCGGTCTGCACCGGAGAACCGCGTACGCGAACCGACACGGCGACCAACGCCAGACATTTCCGCAGCACGAACAACCCGGCGCCGGGATGTGCCCAGACTTTCGGCGATCTGCTCCGGCGAGTAGCTGTTCATAATGCACAGTTTAGCAGTTAGGACTGACCGAATCACCTTTGTCGCTCGCGCCTGAGCCAAGGTATCTCGACGTCAACACTTCAAGAAGAGATCTCGAAGAACACTGGGAAGAGCGTGCCCGAGAGACTGCGTCATTGCAGGTCAGGTGAGATAGCCAAACAACCCACGTTTGTGATGTCTCAGGACATCGCGGAAAGCCAGACCTGTAAGAGGCTCCGGCTTTCGTCATTTCTGGGGCTGGTAGTCACGGCTTGGATCGATGGTGAGTTCGCGTAGGAGTTCGCCGGTGATGGCGTTGACGATGCGGACCTCGAGGTCCTGCATGAGCAGGATGATGTGGGTTCGGGCGTGGGTTCGTCCAACGCCGATGTGGTGCAGTCGGCCGTTGACGCGGAGTGTCACGGCTCCGGTTTTGTCGATGCGGTCGTGACGGATGCGATTGTGGGTGTCGGCGTCTCGGGAGTTGCCGGGTAGTGCTTTGGGCATCGCGTCGAACAACGCCGCTGGTGTCGCGGCACGCGGCACGGAGCGGTGTGGTCGTCGGTGGTTGTATTCGTCGACGAACGCGTCCAGGAGCGCCTGCAACTCCTCGATGGTGGTCGGCTGGTCGGGTTGGGCGCGCAACCAATTCAGCGCGGCTCGGCGCTACGCACAACTCCCAGCAACTCCTCGACGACGCTCGCGCGCCCACCTTTAGCAATCGACTTTCGACAGTAGGCCAGGGCGCGGGGCCAATTGACGCTGGCGCCGCCTCGGAGACCCCCTTCGGCGTCTGTGAAGAGGACGACGAACTGGTCCTCATTCGGGCCTTCGATCGTTACGTGCTCGCTCGATCCGGCGATGCGGCCCGCCACCTGAATGCGCCAATCGTACTGGTCACTCCAGACATACTCGACCGGATGGTGCACGCGTCTCGCATCGGGAGTGACAATGTTGTGGGCCACGCACGCAGCCTGCTCGGTAGCGTTCGTCCAATGCTCGAGCCGAGTTGCATTGCCATCCCGCGGATGGACCCAACGAGAGACGTCACCAATAGCGTGTACGTTGGTTTGGCCATGGGCAAGCCCGTGCTCGTCGCACAAAACTCCGTCGTCTACGACGAGACCCGACCCCTCGAGCCACTCATCATTTGGTTCAGAACCGATGCCGACCACGACGATATCGGCGATGAGTTCACGTCCAGTGCTCAACTGCACGTGAGCTACGTCGCCGCGGTGCTCAATCTGATCGACGTGGACGCCGAGTAGCATCTCAACCCCATGTCGGCGATGCAATTCAGCGAATCGGTCACCAATCTCCCGGTTAAAGATGCGAGCCATCGGCGTCGATTGAGGATCAACAACTACAACCCCGAGACCGAGCTCACGGGCCGTGGCGGCCACCTCCGCACCAATGAATCCAGCGCCGACAACCACGAGCCGACGACCCCTGATCAGCCCTGATCGGATAGCCCGCGCGTCGTCGAGGTTTCTCAGGGAGAAGATCCTATTCCCGCACCAAGGGCTCGTTCGGGCCCGGCTTCCAGTTGCGATGACCAAATTGTCGTAGCTCAGAGCGTCGCGGCCACGTAGGTGAAGTGTCCGACTCGCTACGTTCACGCCGATTGCCGTGCACCCCCGGAGAAGCGTGAGTCCTTCTTGTTCCGCCCGCATCGGTGACAAGAGCGAGATGCTGTCCACGCCAGCCCGACCAGCCAGCAAATCCTTCGACAACGGAGGCTTGTCGTATGGCTCCACGTCTTCTTGATCAACGAGGACGATCTCACCCAGAAAACCAGACGACCGGAGGGCCAAGCTACAGTGGACTCCTGCCACAGAGGCCCCGACTACGACTACGCGGCTCACACGTCACTGCTCAGGCGCAAAGCCGATACCGGGCAACTCCGGACCGCCTCTTCGATGCGCGGACGGTCGGCGTCGGGCACGTCAGTCTGTAGGAGCACCACCAACCCGTCGTCGTCCAGATCCAGATAGTCGTCGGCAGCAACAACGCAGTTGGCATATCCCTTGCACAACGAGAGGTCCGACAATAGCTGCCGACTTGACGAGGGCAGAACGGCATTGTCACGGCTCCCTTCGTCGCCGCGGACGTAGATTGCGGAAAGTTCCAGGGCACCCTCACTCCACGGGACATTCGTAACCTCGAGCGCATTCTGGGCAGGTCCTGCCAGGACCTCACCAGTTACAACATCGAATTCGGAGCCGTGACAGTTGCATACCAGGATCGTGCCTTCGACCAGTTCGCCAAACTTCGAGAATGCACATCCAGAATGGGGACAGCGGTCGGGTACGGCGGACCAACCACTCGCGTGGTGGACAATCGCATACGCGGCTCCATCGTGGCTGACGAGTTGAATCGTTCCTTCGGGAGCATCCGGGTCAGGCTCGGCCAAAACTTGTGCACCGCCCATCACGCGTCCCACAGAACTGGGAGCTTCTTTGCTCCCCTGACGTTCCAGCCGCTCACTGTGGGAGATTGATGCTGGTCAAGCCTGAGCCCCGGCAGTCGCACGAACATCTCCTCCAAGATGATCTTGCCTAGACTTCTGGCGACGAAATGTCCCATGCAGAAATGCGGTCCACTCGACCCAAATGCCATGTGCGGCTGCTCTCGCCGATAGAGGTCGAAACTGTCCGGGTTCTCGTAGCGTTCCGGATCGCGGTTCGCCGAGTCCCTTGCGATAGCGACCTCAGTGCCCGCAGGAAAAAATAATCCACCGAATTCGGTATCGCGACGCACCCTTCGGTGGCCGATCCCGAAAGGGGCGATCCAGCGGAGACCCTCTTCGAAAGCTTTGCCGGCCCACGCCTCTGGGTCGGATTGCACAGTCTCGGACGCCTCTTGGCTGCTGAGGACCCCAAGGAGGGCGTTCGCAGCGGCGTGCGCCGGCTCTTGGATCCCCCCGACGATCAGGACACCGAGGCTGCCAATGATCGAATCAATGTCCCTTGAACTGCCTGGCGGCATTCCGTCGAACAACATGTGCCCCAGCGCAGTGTCGTCATGCTTGCCGCCGAGCGCCTCCACGCGAGACTCAATGAATTCGCGAACTTCCTGCTTTGACTGCTGAGCGTGCATCATTACGTCGGAGTTGCGCCCGACATCGACCAGATACGCACCGTACGCGTGGAACCAGCGGGTAACCGTCTCGTCATCTACGCTCCCCAATCCGATGAGGGCGCCCACAGCGCGGCGACTGATGGTCTCGAGGATGTCTTGGGCCGCTTCGGCGCGACCGGTGGGCTTGACCGCCTCGATGCATCGGATCACCTCCGCTCGCATACTCGAGTCCGCATACTGCCTGACGGATCGCGGGCGAAGCGGCGGATTGATGATGTTGCGCATGTCGTCGTGCGGGGATCCCGACAAGCTCAGGATGTTCGGATCTCCGTACACGTTGCTGAAGATGTCGATCGTTGGCCCGAACAGATCATCGCTGGCCACGGCGCGGTCACAGAGATCCCAGGTGGTGATGAGAACCATGTCAACGTCAGGTAGGAAGCCGATCGGCTCGCCACGCTGTGCCATCGCTCGATATGTCGGATGCGGGTCAGACTCCAATTCGGCCAGGGAGACTTCCACCGCGGTGTCCATCACGTTCCTCATACACCAGATCCCTTCATCGTCATCACGTCCGGACGAGCCCGATTATCAACGCCTTACCACTAGACGGTTCTGTCTTCCATTCTATGGGAATTTGGTGTTTGGTCAACCATGCGGTGCACCAACTTTTCCTCGCATGCTTAATGTTCTTGACGGGTTCGTTGACCGAGCTCAAGAGGGGTGGACTCATGCCTTGGGGCCAGCGGATGCCGCTCCGGACCATAGACGGAGCGTTCGATCCGACATGCACCCGTTCACGATCAGCCACTCTGTGCGCCCGAGAGGGCTGCCAGCGGCCGCCTGTGTTGTGGGTCAGTTGACGAGAGTGGGCCAACCTTTGACCCGGGTTTCATCCCCATCGGGGCCGACGAACCCCAAAGTGCCAGATATTGCCTGCGCATGGTCGGCCACAAAAGCCCCGAACGTGAGCAGTTCTTCTTCTGACATCCGGAACGATGGCCCGATCACACTGATGGCACCAACGACTAGGCCCGACGCATCGAAAACGGGTGCGGCGGCGGCGGCCGCCTCGGGCTCGATCGCGGTCCCGCGGGACACCGCAAAGCCTTGGGAGTTGACCCTCTTGGCGAGCGCGTCGCCGATCGCGGTGCCTTGTGTTGAAATTGCACGTCCGGTCCACGAAGCGTGCCTGATCGCACGAGGGCTCTCCACCTGGCGGAGATAGATCGCCTTGTCCTTGCCGTACGTAACGGCTAAGTAGGCAGTTTCGCCGGTCCTCTCGGCGATGTCATGTAGGTGTTCCTCGCAGACTGTGTTGAGGTGAAAGTTTCCCATCGCAGTCGCTCCAAGTTGAAGTATGTGGACCCCCGGACCATAGATTCCGTGCTCGTCGCGAGAAACGAAATCCGCTGATTCGAGAGTCTTGAGTAGCCGCGCGACTGTGCTCGTCGCTAACGACACGCTCTCAGCGGCTTTCGTCAAGGTGAGTCCATTCGGGGCGCTCGCCACCACCTGCAGGAGTCGGAGGGCACGTTCAACGGAACGAGATCCGATGATTGCGGGGTCAGCGTTCGTGTTCATAAGCACTGCCTATCGTTGGGGCTCGTACAGACTAGAAGCGAAGCTGCCGCAGAGCGAGACTCATTCTTCCATCTGCCTGCGATTGCGAGCGAGGTCTGACACATGGCGGAAGTCATCTGCTTGAAGATAGTCGTCGATTTTCATGTCTTCGAAACCATCGAACGGAAGATCTGCTCTGGTGGGAAACGCATCGCCCATCGGGCGGGTTGCGTCCAACCCTACTTTGGTTGTCATCCGATCCCCCGCAGGTCCGACTGCTTGCGCACTCGGGTCCATGCGGATG
>CAZWZC010000119.1:6710-7000 GCA_964638755.1 uncultured Aeromicrobium sp.
CACACGTACGCTGGTCGCCCACAAGACAGCAGCATCATCAAAGATGTCGATGTCATCGTCTACTACGACGACGTGCTTCAGAAAATGATCCGACGCTAGAGCTGCCAGTGCCGCCTGCTTGCCATCGCCTTCGCGGGATTTGGTCACGGACACGAACGCACTGAGCGAGCCGCTGTGAAATGGGATTCGAACGCCAGTCACGCCTGGCACTACCTGACGCACGGCTGCATAGAGCCGAGCCTCCCGGCCGGGGAACAGCCATAGGCATCGGTGCTCGTCGTGCGTGGGAT
>CAZWZC010000120.1:0-6864 GCA_964638755.1 uncultured Aeromicrobium sp.
GATTGCTTGCAGGTAGGAGTCACAGACCCCACAGGCCCTTACAACTTTTGGAGAACTTTCTTCGATCACGCCTCTGACCTGCGGTGATGTCTGGCATGTGACCCAGGTCGCAAGCCGATCTGCTTGCATTTGCTAACTATTGCAAGCATAATGGAGTCATGGCCAAGTTGAGCATGCAGAAGACCGTCGAGGGACTCGGCGACTACCTGCGTGAACAGCGGGGTCAGGCACAGATGTCGCTTCGACAGCTGGCCGAGCTCACGGATGTTTCCAATCCGTACCTCAGCCAGATCGAACGAGGTCTGCGTCGACCGTCGGCAGAGGTTCTGCAGCAAATTGCCAAGGCGCTGCGCATTTCGGCTGAGTCGCTCTACGTTCGAGCCGGCATCCTCGATGCCGATGAGAGCGGAGCACGGATGGTCGAGGACGCAATAGCCCTCGACGCCCGTCTCACCGAGCGTCAGAAGACGGCACTGCTGGACATCTACCGATCCTTTGTCGGAACCGATGAAGCCACTGACACCCAACTGGTCGCGACCGTGACCAAAGCAAACCAGGAGAAGATATGACTATCACTGACACAATCAATGCCCAGGTCAAGTCCATCGTCGAGGACGTCAAGGCTCTGCCCGAGACGCTGAAGAAGCTTGACGTTGCTGACCTCCAGAAGCAGGCCCAGGGCCTCGCGCAGACCGCTGTTGGCACTGCCACCAGCGCGTATGCCGACCTCGCCAAGAAGGGCGAAGAGTTCGTCAACAAGGCCAAGGGCCTCAAGGTCGACGACATCAAGAAGACCGTCGAAGACAGCGTCGACGACGTGACCAAGCAGGCCAAGGGCTTCGCTGATGACGCTCAGAAGCGCGTCGAGGGTCTCGTCGACGATGCCAAGGCCACCGTCACCAAGGTGACCGGCAAGTCGGCTCCAGCCAAGAAGACGGCTTCCAAGAAGGCTCCGGCCAATAAGACTGCTGCCAAGAAGGCCTGATTCACCGCATCATCACAGACGGGCTCCCCTTCGAGGGAGCCCGTCTTGCATTCTCAGCCAGTTGCGCCCGATAAACTCCTGGCGTGCCTGACTTGTTCGCCGTCCAGAACGGCTTGTCCTTGGTCATCGGCATCGGACTGTTTGCGGTGAAGGCGTTCGCGCTGGTCGACTGCGTCGGACGGCGGGGCGCCCAGTTCACCTACATCGAGACATTGCCCAAGCGCGGCTGGCTCATCATCCTCGTGCTCGCAGTGGCGGGCCACGTGGTTGACGGGTTCAGCCCTCTCGGCCTGCTGAGCCTCGTCGGCACGGTCGCTGCGCTGGTCTATCTCGCTCAGGTTCGGGGTGCCGACGCTCGCTGATCCAGTCGGTGAGGGTGCAGCCACCTGGTCACGATGAGTCGCAGAACGGCCGCGTCAGCGTCAGGCGGTACGTGGGGGTGCGTGTCGCGTACGTTTCGGTGCGCCACGAGCAGGGCAGTGATCCAGCGCGCCGTGTCGTCGATGTGCAGCTCTGGATCGACCCAGCCGGTGGCGATCGCTTCGGTGATGAGCTCGGCGAATGCACTCTCTACGTCCTCATCAAGGATCGGTCCGTCGTGACCGGCGAACTGATCGATCGTGTCTAGCAACTGGTCCCAGGGCTCGGCCGACATGGAGCGAGCCTAGCGCGACGAGCGTGCGTAAAGTCGGACTCATGAGTTCCGTTGTCGACATCTCTGGACTGGTCAAGAAGTTCGGTCATTTCACTGCCCTCGATGAGCTCGATCTCACCGTGGAGGAGGGTGAGGTCCATGGCTTCCTCGGGCCCAACGGATCGGGCAAGTCCACCACGATTCGAGTCCTGTTGGGTCTTCTGCGCGCCAATGGAGGCCAGGTGAAACTGTTCGGCAAGGATCCGTGGCGTGACGCCGCCAAGCTCCACCGTCGACTTGCCTATGTTCCCGGCGAGGTCAACCTCTGGCCGGGGCTCTCTGGCGGAGAAGTGATCGATCTCATGGGTCGGCTGCGCGGCGGCCTCGACGTCAAGCGTCGCGACGTGTTGGTGGAGCGATTCGAGCTCGATCCAACCAAGAAGGCGCGTACATACTCCAAGGGCAACCGGCAGAAGGTGGCGCTGGTTGCCGCACTTGCCGCCGATGTCGAACTGCTGATTCTCGATGAGCCCACATCTGGTCTCGACCCGCTCATGGAGTCGGTTTTCACAGACTGCGTCGAGGAGTTCAAGGACGAGGGTCGCAGCGTTCTGCTGTCGAGCCACATCTTGGCCGAGGTGGAGCGGCTCTGCGATCGCGTCAGCATCATCCGGGCTGGCAAGACAGTAGAGTCGGGAACCCTTTCGGAGTTGCGGCACCTCACCCGCACTGCCGTTTCGGCGGAGATGGCTCGCCCGCCAACAGGCCTCGAAGCGCTCGATGGGGTCCACGCGGTCACGGTCGAGGGCAATCGGGCGAACTTTGAGGTTGACACTCCCAAGCTCGGTGCTGCGCTGGCCCGGCTGGGTGAGTTCGACATCCAGTCGCTCACGAGCCAGCCGCCGACGCTGGAGGAGCTGTTCATGCGCCACTATGGCGACGAGATCAGGTCCACACTTGAAGAAGAGTCCGTATGAGCGGTACCGGAACTCTGCTGCGCTTCTACCTGCGCCGTGACCGCATCATGCTTGCGGCATGGATCTTTGGCGGCGTCATGCTCTACTACTCCCAAGCCGTCAGCACTGACAGTCTGTACGCCACCCAGGCCGACCTCGACAAGGCGGCGGCGAGTGTGGGTGGCAACCCAGCATTCCTCGCGATGCTCGGACCCGACCAGGCCCTCGACACATTGGGTGGACAGGTCGCGTGGCAATCGGTGGCATTCGGGATCATCGTCGCCGGCCTCATGAGCATGTTCCTCATCGGTCGCCACACCCGTGCCGAAGAAGAGGTGGGTCGAGACGAGCTCATCCGCTCAACTGTCGTGGCCCGCCACGCGCCGATGGTTGCTGCGACGATCGTTGCCATCGGGGCCAACCTGGTGCTGGGTGCCCTGACCACGCTCAGCCTGATCTCGGTTGGTCTTGAGACGGCAGGCTGCATCTCGTTGGGTGTGTCGCTCGCCCTGGGGGGTATCGTCTTCGCCGGTGTGGCGCTCCTCGCCGCTCAGCTCACCGATGGCGCGCGCTCCATGTATGGCATCACGGGTGCTGTGATCGCGGTGTCATACGGGCTCCGGGCCATTGGTGACGTGGGCAATGGCGCTTTGTCGTGGCTTTCGCCCATCGGGTGGGCCCAGGGAATGCATGCCTACGACGGTGAGGTGTGGTGGCCCATTGCCTTGCTCGTCGTTGGAGCGGGTGTCCCGATCGTCGCGGCCATTGCGATCTTTTCGCGACGCGATGTGGGGTCCGGCGTATGGGCTGCCCGGCCGGGCCCGGCGCGTGCAGGTCTCGGCCTCAACTCTGCTCTCGACCTCGCATGGCGACTGCAGCGCGGCTCGATCATAGGCTGGAGTGTCGGGCTGGTCCTGATGGGGCTCAGCTACGGGTCGATCGGCAATGACGTCGAAGATCTGTTGGGCGACTCTGAGTTCTCCAAAGAGGTGTTTGGCGCGGGTTCAGGGGGCAGCCTCACTGATTCGTTCTATGCGACCGCGATTGGCATGATCGCCCTGTTGGCCTGTGGTCTGGTCATCTCTTCGGCGCTGCGTCCGCGAGGCGAGGAAGATGTCGGCCGAGTCGAAGGGCTGCTCGCGACGGCACTGCCGCGTGGTCGGTGGTTGCTGGGTCACGTGGCGATGACTGTGCTGGCCGCAGTGGTGGGTCTGATGCTTGGGGGCCTTGGCCTCGGGCTCGGCTATGCGATGGTGACGGGAGATGGAGAAGCCATCGGCCGCTATTTCATGGCCACTGTGCCCTACCTGGCTCCCGTGCTGCTGCTCGCCGCCGTGGCGCGCCTCCTCTTTGGAATCTCGGTCAGATGGGCGTCGATGGCGTGGGGCACGCTGGGGTTCTGCTCCGTGGTGTTGATGTTTGGTGAGATCCTGCAGTTCCCCGGCTGGCTGAAAGCGATATCACCATTCGATCACCTGGCCCTCACTCCGGCCGAAGACGTGCGCTGGGCGCCAGTCCTTGTGATTGCCGTGCTCGCCGTCGCTGTGAGCGCTGCCGGGCAGTGGCTGTTCCGTCGACGAGATCTGGCCTAGAACATACGTTCGAAGAGGCGTATGCTTTGCCACATGGATGGGTACTTCCAAGGTTCGCTGCTCGATGCGGGGTTGACGCCCGAAATTGGTCTGCTGGCGCCGCGACGGACGGTGTTGACGCGCGGTGCGTGGGTCGAGGTATTGACGGGATGGATCAGGGGATCCGACGACCTGTTCATGGGATTGCAGTCAAACGTGCCATGGCGAGCAGAGCGAAGAGAGATGTTTGACAGCGTCGTTGACGTGCCACGTCTGGTCTGCTCATACGGGCGCCGTGACATCCTGCCTGACCCGTTGCTGACCGAAGCCCGCGAACTGCTCAGCGATCACTACCAAGCCGAGCTTGGTGAACGGTTCGAGACCGCTGGACTCTGCTACTACCGCGACGGTCGCGACAGCGTCGCTTGGCACGGTGATCGCATCGGTCGCGGCCGGACGGACGACACATTGGTCGCGATCGTCTCGCTCGGAGCCGCTCGCCGGCTCTCGCTGCGGCCACGTGGCGGCGGTGAGGCGATCGGGTTCGCACTCGGCCACGGCGACCTCGTCGTGATGGGTGGCTCCTGCCAACGCACCTGGGAGCACGCGATCCTCAAGACCGCGCGTCCTGTCGGGCCACGCATCAGCGTGCAATTCCGACCCCGCGGCGTCCTCTGAGCGGTGACTTACTCGCCCATCGCGGTGAGGCGCGGTGACTTGGTCGCCCATCGCATGCCTGGATGGGCGAGTGACCCACCGCTCCACAGAGGTGCCGGTCGGCTGACGTTTCCACAAGCCGACTTGACCACCGGACACTAGCGATCCTGCCTGGTGTTCTGGGCTCATGCCACCTCATGCTTTCGTGCCAGACGCCCTACGGCATCGTCCATTCAGCCAGGCGGAGGGACTGTCCCTCGGCCTGACCGTGCACAAGCTCAGCGGTTTGACCTGGACAAGGCACTTCCCCCGTGTGTGGGCACACCGTGACCACGAGATGACCGATGACGACTGGATCGTGGCGGCCGCCCTGGCCATGCCGGCGCGTGCGCAGCTGAGCCACCTGTCGCGTCTGCAGGCTCTCGGCCTGGACATTGGCGAGGTCAAACCGGTTCACTTCACGGTGGCCAGCGACCTGCATCTGGACATCGACGGCGTCTTCCTCCACCGCACCGGAGTGCTCCCGCCGCTCGATGCCGTCGGGGTGACCCCTGCGGCGGCGTTCATCCAGTACTGCGCGACGGCGCGGATGATCGACGCAATCAAGGTGGGTGACTGGCTGCTCCACCACCGTCACATGACGGTCGTCGAAGTCGCCGAGACCAGCGGGAAGGACTCGTGGCGATTGGGTGCGCGTCAGGCGCGTCGAGTGTTGCCGCATCTTTCTGAGGCATCTCGCTCATTGAAGGAATCTGAAGTTCGAGCGCTGCTCGTATTCGCCGGGCTACCGGCACCTGAGGTCAACGTGTCGCTTGTCATCGCCGGCGAGCGCATCGGAATCGTAGACCTGCTCATCCGATCGGCCATGCTTGCTCTGGAGTACGAAGGGCGCCAGCATGCCGAGAGCATCTCGCAGTTCAATCGCGACATCCATCGCTATGCGGCTTTCCGGCGTCATCGGGTTGAGTACCTCCAGATCACGAACGAGATGCTCGACAAGCCGAAGGTCATGGTTCGCCGGGTTTATGCCCGCCTGGTCGAACTCGGCCATGACGGTCCCGAGCCGGTGTTTGCCGATCGCTGGTCCGCGTTGTTCGAGCCGATCCGAACCAAGGAGGTGCGAAGATCGCCCATCACTCGCCTCGAAGGGCGACCAAGTCACCGCGCCGCAGCGGAATAGGCGACTAGGTCACCGCTCCGGGGCTACTTCTTGGCGCGGTTGGCGCGGTTGCGCTGGGTTGCGTCGAGGATGATCTTGCGTATGCGCACGTTGGCTGGGGTGACCTCGACGCACTCGTCCTCGCGGCAGAACTCGAGGGACTGCTCAAGCGACAGCTTGCGCGGCGGGACGAGCTTCTCGAACTCGTCAGCGTTGGAGCGGACATTGGTCTGCTTCTTTTCGCGCACGATGTTGATGTCCATGTCGTCGGCGCGTGAGTTCTCGCCGACGATCATCCCCTCGTAGACCTCGGTCGCCGGCTCGATGAAGAGCGTGCCGCGCTCCTGGATGTTGGTCATCGCGTACGACGTCGCTGCACCTGCGCGATCCGAGACGAGCGAGCCCGAAGGGCGCGTCGAGATCTCGCCGGCCCATGGCTCATACTTCTCGAACGTCTGGTGGGCGATGCCGGTGCCGCGGGTGTCGGTGAGGAACTCGGTCCGGAAACCGATCAGGCCACGAGCCGGGACGATGAACTCCATGCGAACCCAGCCGGTGCCGTGGTTGATCATCTGCTCCATGCGACCGCGGCGAACGGCGAGCAGCTGCGTGATAGTGCCGAGATACTCCTCGGGGGCGTCGATTGTGAGCCGCTCCATCGGTTCGTGGAGCTTGCCGTTGATCTCCTGTGTGACGACCTGCGGCTTGCCCACCGTGAGCTCGTAACCCTCACGTCGCATCTGCTCGACCAGGATCGCCAGCGCCAGCTCGCCGCGGCCCTGGACCTCCCAAGCATCTGGGCGTGCTGTCTCGAGGACCTTGAGGGACACGTTGCCGATGAGCTCGCGGTCGAGGCGATCCTTGACCAGGCGCGCGGTGACCTTTGTGTTCTTCTCGCGGCC
>CAZWZC010000121.1:0-6091 GCA_964638755.1 uncultured Aeromicrobium sp.
GCTGATCTTGATGTCGGTCTGCTTCATTTCACTGTCCTGTTGACGGGCTGATTGTCGCGGACTCTGCTGGGTCCGGCGCGGGTGTTCGGCTCGGCCAGAGTGCGCGGTCGCCGAGAAGGGTGACGATGGCTGGAACGAGGAGGGGCCGGATGATGAAGGTGTCAAGCAGGATCCCGAAGGCCATGGCGAAGCCGAATTGGAAGAGTTCGCGGATTGGTTGGGTCATGAGTACGGAGAACGTGGCGGCGAGGATGAGGCCCGCTGATGACACGACGCCGCCTGTGCGTTTGATTGCGGCGTGCATGGCTGCCACGGGTGGGCTGCTCATCAGTTCTTGCTTGTAGCGGCTCATGATGAAGATGTTGTAATCGACACCTAGTGCTACGAGGAAGATGAAGATGTAAACCGTGACTCGGTTGCCGATTCCGGCGTCTCCCAAGACCGTGAGGGTGAAGAACGTCGTGGCGCCGAGTGTGGCGAGGAACGACAGCACGAGAGTGCCGACCAGGTAGACGGGTGCCAGCAGGGAACGTAGCAGTAGTCCGAGTACGCCGGCCACGATGAGTAGTACGAGGGCGACGATGTAGCCGGTGTCGCGGTTGAGTGCGGAGCGTGTGTCGGCCGTTTGGGCGGTTTCTCCGCCGATGAGGACGGTCGCGTCACTCAGGCCTACGCCCTTGGCCGCAGTTTGGGTAGCGGTTTGTAGCGGTCCGATGGCGTCGAGGGCTTGGAGGCTGTAGGGGTCGTGGTCGAGTACGACGTTGTAGGAGGCAGTGTTGCTGTCGGAACTGACCTGCGGGGCATCAATACGGGCGACAGCATCGTGCTGGGCAACGATTCGGGAGATTTGCTCTAGCGCGTCCCGATTGTTTTTTAGGTTCTGGTCGCTGTGGATCAAGATGGTGCTGGGCGCGACCTCGCCTGGTTCGAAGTGCTCGCGAAGCAGGGCCTGGCCTTCGGCGGATTCGGTGTCGATCCGGAAGCCACTGACGAAGTCGAAGCTCTGCTGGTAGCCGATCAGGCCGGCGGACAAGAGCGCCAGGCCGGCGATGGTGACCGTGATGACCTTTTTCGGTTTGGTGGTCACGAGATCTGCGACTCGGTTCCACCCGCGCCCGGTCGTGGTCGCCCCGGTCTTCGGGGCGCGGGATGGCCAGAAGATCGCGCGTCCGAACAGCAAGATCAGGGCGGGAATGAAGGTGAATGCGACCAGAGCCATGACCGCAACGCCGAGGGCCAGGTACGGGCCGAATCCACGCAGTGAAGGCGAGACTGCAACCAGGAGCGCGAGCATGGCGAGCACCACCGTGGATGCGCTCGACAAGATGGTTTCCCCGATGCTGCGCATCGCGGTTTGCATGGCGGCGTACCTATCGGGTTGATCGGCGAGTGCCTCGCGGTAGCGGGAGGCGATGATCTAGGCATAGTCGGTGCCGACCCCGAAAAGGAGGACGGTCATGATCGAGGCGGTCTGGGAGTTGATGTCGAACCAACCGGCATCGGCCATCAGCGCCCCGGTGGTTTCGGCGACGCGCATGGCCAACCCCGCCGCGAGAAGGGGTACGAGAGCCATCAGTGGCGAGCGATATATGCCCAGCAGGATGATCAGGACCAGCAGGATGGTGGCGAATAGCAAGGTCTTGTCACCGCTGCTGAACACCTTGATGGTGTCGGCTGCGATGCCGGCCGGGCCGGTCACCGCGACGGTTGCACCGCTGCCAGCGTCACTGGCGATTTCACGGACTTCGGCGACCGTGTCGGTGAACGCATCTTCGGAAGGGCTGCCGGTGATCGGGGCCAGGATCAGTTGTGCACTCTGATCTTGGGAGACCAAGCCGGCCGAAGCCTCTGGGTGTGTCTCGGCTGAGATGACTCCGACGACCTCTGATGGCTTGCCGGGGCCGGACAGTGCTGCGGTGATTCGGCGAACCGCCTGGTCGGTGGCACTGGTGTCTTCGCCGCGGACCACGATGACAGCTGGGATCGCTGTCTGTTCGGGGAACGCGGTCCGGGTCAGGTCCCGTGCCTGCATTGAGTCTGACGCTGCGGGTGGCAGGTTCGCCGATCCGTTGTCCTCAACCGAGCTTAAGCTTGGCGACACGCTGGCCAGCAGTCCCGCCGCGAGAACCCAGAACACGATGGTGAAAATGGCGCGTCTGCGGGATGCGAACAGGCTGTGCGTCAGGGTGGCATACATCGGGTAGCGTTAACCTTCGCTCGACGGCACTTGGCGACAGGGGTGTCGCTAAGTGATTTGCACGCTAACACGCGGGTCGATTGATCGGCTCATCAGAGCCGCACGAGCCGCTACGGGGTCACCCGTTTTGCGTGGGAGAAAGGCGAACCATGCCAAGGATCGAAGCAGCCACGGTTGCTGAACAGCGCGCCCAGCGATACGACAAACTGGTATCAGCTGCCGAAAAAATCCTCGTCGAGGATGGACTCGACGCGCTCACAGCTGGGGCCGTTGCCAAGCGGGCTGGCATCGCCCGCACCAGCCTCTATCGCTACTTCGCCTCCATCGAGGACCTGGTCGAGCTTGTGGTGACGCGTGAATTCCCGTCTTGGGTCCACGCAGTACGAACCGCCGTGGATGAGGAGACGACGCCTTCGGATCGCATAGAGGCCTATGTCAGATCAAACGTGCAACAGGCGGCAGCGAGCACGCACGGATGGCGCAGTGCATTGTCGAAGACATCTCTCTCAGAACAGGCCAGGGCGCGCGTGCGCGACATGCACATCGGGCTCAACGACATCGCGCGGAATGCCCTGGAGGAATTCCACCCTAAGCAGATCGACCTCCAGCTCGCAATCGTCCAGGCACTCGTCGACGCGTGCATACGGCGCATCGACATCGGCGACGATCCCGACGTCGTGCTGTCCTACGCCGTGGCTGCAACTCGTCGCCTAATGGCCCCCACAGCCTGAGTCGGACGACGACTCATCTCGGTCGACAGCGGCGCTTGAATTCCGGGCTGAGGCCGTCGACACACCGAATCAACGGCTGGGGACAGACCCAACGGCGAGCTCGATTGATGTGACCTGTAACCGGTTTCCCGGACACCGATGCTGAGGCGAGAATCGCCTTGGAGAGGAGTCCGTTATGCCGGCACCCAAGGACCCGGAGTTCCGTCGTAGGGCTGTTGAGCTCGCGCGACTGCGGGAGAAGCCGATCGCGCAGATCGCGAAGGATCTCGGGATCGCAGAGTCAGGCCTTCGACGCTGGATGGCCCAGGCCGATGTCGACGAAGGCAGGCGCGAAGGCCTGTCGACCGACGAGAAGGCTGAGTTGGTCCGCCTTCGTCGGGAGAACCGCACTCAGGCGATGGAGATCGAGATCTTGAAGCGGGCCAGTGCCTACTTCGCTCGGGAGAACGTGCTCCCAAAATAGGGTTCCGGCTCGTTCGTGAGCTTGCCGATGACGGGGTTCCTGTCGCGGTGGCGTGCCGGGTTCTGGGGGTCTCGACCTCGGGCTACTACGAGTGGCTCAAACGGCCGCCCTCTGCTCGTGACGTCGAGGACGCGTACCTGCTCGATGTGATCATCGAGGTCCACGCCGCTGCTCGAGCGACCTATGGAGTCAGGCGCGTCCATGCCGAACTCGTACTCGGCCGCTCGCACCAGGTCGGGCGGCGCAAGGTCGCACGGCTGATGGCCTGCCACGGCCTGGCTGGAGTCCATCGACGTCGATGGCGTCACCAGCAACGCTCCGAGGCAACCTGGCCCGACCACGTGCAACGCCAGTTCGTGGCCGACGGCCCGGACCGGCTCTGGGTCACCGACATCACCCAGCACCGCACTACCGAGGGCTGGGTCTACTGCGCAGCGGTTCTCGACGTGTTCTCCCGCAGGGTCGTGGGCTGGTCGATCGCGGACCATCTGCGCACCGAGCTCGTCGTCGACGCGTTGGAGATGGCCAGGATGCGGCGCAAGCCGGTCGGGACGATCCTGCACTCAGACCGCGGGACCCAGTCAGGACACGTCGTGGCTTTTCGGCCACCGGCTGCGCGAGGCCGGCTTGATGAGCTCGATGGGCAAGGTCGCCTGCGCTTATGACAACGCGTTGATGGAGTCGTTCTGGGGCTCAACGCAGATCGAGCTGCTCGACCGCCGTTACTGGACCACCAGGGCTGAGCTGGCCTCGGCGATGTTCGAGTGGATCGAAGCGTTCTACAACCCCGTCCGACGCCACTCAGGAATCGACTACAGGTCGCCGGTCGAGTTCGAACGCCTTCACAAGACCGCCAACCCGGCGGCATGATCAACACACCAAAACCGTCCGGAGAACCGGTTACAGGTCAGTTCCGGTCGGAGTGCACTCGACGGCGTTCCCCGATGAGGTTCTCGAGCACCTGCCGAATGAGCGATTGGGGCTGTTGGTCGGCGGGCATCCAGGCGTTGCCAAGTCGCGGTCAGTGGCGGGAAATTCCCTTCGTGTTCTGCCCATTGAGGAGGGATCGAGCCAGCCCGACGACCTCAGGTGCGCTGACGTCTTGGTGGGCCAGGACGCGGAACACGATCAACCCGATGATCGCGTCGATGGCGGTGCGACGTTCCTCCGGGGTTGTCGCCAGGTCTGCGGCGTCGGCGAGCCGCGCTATCGCCCCCTCCTGGATCGGTCCGCTGAACTTCTCGTGCAGCCTTCGTGAGGTCTCCGCGCTCTCGGTCGCGGCTGCGGTGAGCATGCGCAGAGTGGCTGCGCCGCGTGCCGAACCAAGTGCCGCGGCCAAGTCACCCGCCCATGCGCTGATGTCAGCAACGACGTCCCCCGTATTGACCGGAGACGCTGGTGCCAGGTCGTCTCTATCGAGAAGTGCGTCGGCGACCAGGACCGCGCGAGTGGGCCACCATCGGTAGATGGTCTGCTTGCCCACTCCGGCACGGGCGGCGACTCCCTCGATGCTGAACTGGTCGAGCCCGCTCTCGTGAAGCAGTTCATTGGCAGCCCGCAAGATGGCCAGCCGGGCGCGCTCGCTGCGTCGGCGCGGACGGTCCTCCTCGGGGGCGAATGCGGGGATGCTCACGCACCTAGACTAGCGACAACGAGACGAGACGGACCGTCTCGTTTGCTGTTACGCTCCGGTCCATGACCCCTGATGTCTTCGCCCCCGCGACGCTCGGCCCCGTGCAGTTGCGCAACCGCACCATCAAGGCCGCAACCTTCGAGGGCCGTACGCCCCACGGACTGGTCACCGACGAACTGATCGACTTCCACCTGGCTCCTGCACGCGGCGGGGTCGGTTTGACGACCGTGGCGTACCTGGCGGTGGCTCCCGAGGGGCGGACACACCGGGAGGTCATCGTCGTCAATGACGCGGCCGCACCGGGGCTGGCGCGTCTGACCGACGCGATCCATGAGACCGGAGCGAAGATCGGCGGCCAGCTCGGTCACGCAGGACCGGTCGCCAACGGTCGCTCGAACGGAGTGCACGCACTCGCAGCGTCGAAGATGCCCTCACCGATGAGCATGCAGATGATCCGGTCCTGCTCTGAGGCCGACATCACCCGCATCACGAAGGACTACGTGCGCACCGCGCGGATCATGGCCGACACCGGGTTCGACGTCCTGGAGATCCACATGGCCCACAGCTACCTGCTGTCTTCCTTCCTCGCCAAGGGCCAGAACCGGCGCAAGGACACCTGGAACGGGTCCTTGGAGAACCGCGCCCGGTTCGCACGTCAGGTCGCTGGTGCGGTCCGTGAGGAGGTCGGCGACTCGGTAGCGGTCACGGCGAAGATCGGGATGAGCGACGGCTCGCCGGTCGGGTTCTCGATGCCGGAGAGCGTCGAGTTCGCACAGATGCTCGAAGCCGACGGCACCCTGGACGCGCTCGAGCTGAGCGCCGGCAGCTCGCTGCTGAACCCGATGTACCTCTTCCGCGGCAACGTGCCCCTCGATGAGTTCGCAGCGACGATGCCACCGGCCCTACGGGTGGGCCTGAAGTCACCGGTCGGCAAGCGGTTCTTCAAGTCATATCCGTTCGAGGAGGCGTTCTTGCGCGACAAGGCATTGGCCTTCCGTGAAGCGCTCTCGATGCCGCTGATCATGCTCGGCGGCGAAGGCCCGACCACGATGGGCGTCGCCGCCCGC
>CAZWZC010000121.1:6101-6789 GCA_964638755.1 uncultured Aeromicrobium sp.
GACGACGATGGACCGTGCCATGGCCGAGGGCTTTGAGTTCGTGGCCATGGGCCGCGCACTGCTGCGCGAGCCCGACCTGATCAACCGGATGCAGACCGGCGAGACCACTCGCGGGTCCTGCAGCCACTGCAACCTCTGTATGACGAAGGCGGCTGCTACCTCCGACAAGATCGGCGACACCCGGACCCGGTGCGTCGAGACGCTCCAGATCAGCTGAGACCAACCCCGGCCCCACCCGCTCGCGGCTGCGGCGCACGCCACTACGACGCCCGAGACTTGAACGAACAGAAGAGGAAGCCCATGCGTACCTTGCACGATCGCGTTGCCGTCATCACAGGGGCGGGCAGCGGTATCGGCCGCGAGCTCGCGCTCGAGCTCGCCCGACGCGGAGCCACGGTTGCCGCGGTCGACGTCCGACCTGACGGCATCGAGGAAACCGTCCGACTCGTCCATGAGTTGGGGGGCACCGCCTCCACGCACGTGGTCGACGTCTCGGATGCGGATCAGATGCTGGCGCTTCCCGACCAGGTCCTAGCCGCCCACGGCGCCTGTCACATTTTGATCAACAACGCAGGCGTGACCTCAGCCGGTGCGTTCGAGAAGGAGACCCTGAGCGACCTGCACTGGATCGTCAACATCAACGTTTGGGGCGTCGTCCACGGCTGCCACGCTTTTTTACCGCTGCTCC
>CAZWZC010000122.1:0-6774 GCA_964638755.1 uncultured Aeromicrobium sp.
AATGTCATCAGGGGCGCCAGTCGCCGCCACCCCGGCATCGGTGACGATCAGGACACGCCTGACACCGAGCTGGGCAAGGTCAAAGTGGATCTCATGCCTAGCCCCAACTCCGAACTTCAGGCCCGGCGCACCATACGTGAATACGGTTTCGGGCTGATCGGGGCGAAACAACATCTCGAGGAACTCCTCCTTGATCGACAGTGGAGAGAATACGGCGTCCTCTGCCGACGGCCATGCGCTGGGACACGTGTCCTAGGCTGGCGTGGGCGACGTGAAGGGGATCCATGAGCAGATCAACAACAGTGGCAGCAGTGACGTGTGCTGTTCTGGCCCTGCTCGCAGGTTGCGACTCGGGAGGTTCTGGCAATGCCACGACGACGGTCTCCTCGAGCGAGACGACCCAGCCACCTGACGTGTCCGAGCATGAGGCCGGACCCGACAGCCCGATCACGTACGGGCTGAAGGTGCCGAAGGGTGCCACGCAGCTCGGACCGCTTGCACGCTTCCGCAGCGCTGCGCTGATCGCCGCCTACAAACCGGAGCTCGACGCCGCGCTCGCGCAGCGCGACGCCGAGGAGAAGGAGAAGGCGGCCCAGGCCGAGCGCGACGGAACGCCGCTGCCGTCGACGGTCCCGAAGATCGACACCCCGCCCAGCGATGACACATTCAAGCCCATCGAGGATCCCCCCAAGCCGGACTCGACCATCTCCCTGATGCGCATCGATGGCAAGCCGTCCGATGTCGTACGCCGCATGCTGGCGCAGATCTCGGCGGCGTTGCCGAACTCCGGAGTGATCACCACTGACCTGTCGAAATATTGCACGGCCACCAATCGGCGCATCACGGGCTGTCGGCTCAATGTTCGCGGGCTGACGACCGACGATCGGGACATCCGCATCACGATGACGGTCGATCCGGGCAACGTGACGACCCGCACGTCGCCTCCGTCCTCACTCACTCGGCCCGTCATGACCTTGATGGTCCAGTACGTCGGCAACCCGCGTACGGGCCAGCTGACCCGCGAATCCAACGAGCTCAAGGATGTGCCGAAGGTCGAGGCCGGAGGCGACGTGTCCGGTCTGATCTTTCCACGCATGGATGAGGACGCGCCGGGCGACATTCCTCTCGTACGCGGCTGGGTGGCCCCGAAGGCCGCGAGCGTGATCCTCAGCGGCTTCACGCCAGGCTTCGTGATCCTCACCACCGAACGTGCCACCGACGGCGACCAGATTGCCCAACAGTTCGTGATCGACGCCGGGGTGAAGGGCGAGTTCACCAAGGATGTCTCCGAGGACCTCAACGAAGTCAGCACAACCTACGCCGCGATCGCTGCTGACGGAGCCACGGTTCGTGCCACCAACGTGCTTTCCGCGCGAGGGAGCTACACGATGCTGTTTTCCTATCCGGCCGCTAAGAAGTGATCTGATCCAGGTGCTCGACGGCATACTTCACGACAGGCAACACCGGGCTCACAGCTGATCCGACCTCGCCTATGGCGACCCACCTGACGTCATCAGTTGTCCCCCCGACCTCGACCACATGAGGATCGACCCCGGGCTCGATCCTCACCGAATACAGCAGGTGGACTCCGTGGTAGTCCTCGTACATGTCGCCACGGCCCACTTCGACCCTGTGGACGTCGTGGACATCGATGAGTCGCGCGGAGCTCGCGGTCAATCCGGTCTCCTCGCGAAGCTCACGGTGCAGGGCTCGCTCCGGTGATTCGCCGTGCTCAACCCTTCCACCTGGCAGTCCCCACCAGCCGGCTGGGTATCCGACGTCGGAGATCCGGGTCAGCAGGATGCGCCCACCGTCGGTCACTACGGCATACGCGCCGAGGCGCTGTGTACGGGTTGGGCCGGGCAACGGATCTCCTCCGCAGGCGAAGTTCGGGGGCGGCTTATAGAGTCAAGCACAATGACCGAAGACAAATGGCGGTCCGCCCACGAGCCCATCGAGTCGGGGGCGGGAATCAAGGACCCAGCGATGAGTGCTCTCGAGCCGCTGCCGCTGACCACCTCTGCCCCCAAGGAGCGAGTCGCGTATCTCGACAACGCCCGCTATTGGGTCATCCTGCTCGTCGTCATCGGCCACGTGCTGACCCAGTTCACCCAGATGGACTCGGCCCGCAGTGTGTATGTGTGGATCTACTCATTCCACATGCCATTCTTCGTCCTGATCTCGGGTTACACGGCCCGCAACTACGTGGGCGATGCGCGGCAGGTGCGGCGCATCGTGAGCACGCTGGTCGTGCCATATCTGATCACCGAGCTGGCTCTGCAGCTCATCACCCGGCACTACACCGGCAAGCCCAACCCGTTGATGATCTTGTCTCCGCAGTGGCTTGCCTGGTTCCTCGCAGCGCTGTTCATCTGGCGCCTGACGACACCGATCTGGCGTGCCCTTCGCTACCCGATCACCACTTCGATCATCATCTCGCTCGCCGTGGGCCTGATCGAGGTGCCGAACGTCCTGGCACTTCCGAAGGTGCTCGGCTTCCTCCCGTTCTACGTCGTCGGCATGCACATGAACCGTCAGGCGTTTGAACGGCTGGGAGCGCGGTCCGTACGGATCGCCTCCGCCACGATCCTCGGGATCGCTCTGATCGTCTGCTACATCTACTCCAAGAGCTGGACCATCGACTGGCTCCTGTGGAAACAGCGCTACGACGAGGATCCGCTCAGCGCCTCCGCACTCGAGGGCATCACCCAACGCGCCGAACTGCTCGTTCTCGGCTTTGTTCTGACGTTCGCCGCGCTTTCACTCGTTCCGAAGGCCAAGTCGTGGACCACGGCCCTCGGCGGACGGACGTTCTACTGCTACCTTCTGCACGGGTACGTCATCTTGCTGCTCGACCTTCAGTTCGACGTGTTCGACAAGATCGAGAAGTATGGGGTCAATGCCGTGTTCGTCTGCATCATCGGTGCATTCATCCTCGGCAATTTGCTGATGACCAAACCCGTCTCAGTCCTGTTCCGCCCGATCTTCGAGCCGAAGCTGAAGGGTCTGTTCCGGGAAGCCGAGGAAAAGAAGGCCGCCGAGCAGTCGGTCGACAAGGCTTGATCTGGCGACACGACAAAGCCCCCGACCAGGGGCCGGGGGCTTCGTCGTTTGTTGCCTTCGATCAGTTCTCGTATGAGGTGAAGTCGAAGTCATCGAGCTTCACCGGTGCTGCGTCGGTTGCGCCGAATCCGTAGTCGTAGTCCCCGTAGCCTGTGACGGCATAGGCGGCCTGACGTGCAGCCTCGGTGGGCTCCACCCGGATGTTCTTGTACCGGTCGAGACCAGTACCAGCCGGGATGAGCTTGCCGATGATGATGTTCTCCTTCAGCCCGCGCAGGGCATCGGACTTGCCGTGGATGGCTGCGTCGGTGAGGACGCGGGTCGTCTCCTGGAAGGAGGCGGCCGACAGCCACGACTCGACCGCGAGCGAGGCCTTCGTGATGCCCATCAGCACCGGACGACCGGAGGCGGGAGTGCCACCCTCGGCGACGACGCGACGGTTCTCTTCCTCGAACTTGGCACGATCGACCAGGTCACCCGGGATCAGGTTGGACGCGCCCTGCTCGATGACGGTGACCCGTCGCAGCATCTGGCGAACGATGATCTCGATGTGCTTGTCGTGGATGGCCACACCCTGCGAGCGGTAGACCTCCTGGACCTCGTCGACGAGGTGCTCCTGCGCACGACGGACACCGAGGATGCGCAGGACTTCCTGCGGGTCGGGCGTTCCGTGCGTGAGCTGCTGGCCAACCTCGACGTGATCGCCGTCTGCTATGAGCAGGCGCGAACGCTTCGTGACGGGGTACTCAAGAACGTCCGAGCCGTCGTCGGGTGTGACGACGAGCTTGCGCGTCTTGTCGGAGTCGTCGATCGCAACGCGACCAGCCGACTCGGTGATCGGCGCTCGGCCCTTGGGCTGACGCGCTTCGAAGAGCTCCACGACGCGCGGAAGTCCGTGCGTGATGTCGTCTCCAGCCACACCACCGGTGTGGAAGGTGCGCATCGTCAGCTGCGTGCCAGGCTCACCGATCGACTGGGCCGCGATCGTACCGACGGCCTCGCCGATGTCGACCAGCTTGCCGGTGGCCAGCGATCGGCCGTAGCACTTGGCGCACGTACCAGCCTTCGCCTCGCAGGTCAGGACGGTACGGACCTTGATCTGCTCGACGCCAGCTTCGATGAGCTGCTCGATCTCGACGTCGCCGAGGTCGCTGCCGCTCGCCATCAGCACCTTGCCCTTGGCGTCGGTGACGTCGCCGGCAGCCGTACGTGAGTAGGCCGAGGTCTCGACGTTCTCAGCGGCGACCAGGCGACCGTCGTCGAGCAAAGTCCCGATGACCTTGGGCAGACCGCGCTCGGTGCCGCAGTCGTCCTCACGAATGATGACGTCCTGGCTGACGTCCACGAGGCGACGCGTCAGGTAGCCGGAGTCAGCCGTACGCAGCGCGGTGTCGGCGAGTCCCTTGCGGGCACCGTGGGTCGCGATGAAGTACTCGACGACCGACAGGCCTTCACGGAAGTTGGCCTTGATGGGACGAGGGATGATCTCGCCCTTCGGGTTGGCCACCAGACCACGCATGGCGGCGATCTGGCGAACCTGCATCATATTTCCGCGGGCACCGGAGTCGACCATCATGAAGATCGGGTTGTCCTCGTGGAAACCCTTCTCCATCTCGGCCGAGACCTCAGCAGTTGCCTGCGTCCAGATCTCGATGAGCTCTTGGCGACGCTCGTCGTCGGTGATCAGACCACGATCGAACTGGGTCTGCACCTTGGCGGCCTGCGTCTCGTAGCCCGAGAGGATCTCCTGCTTGCGCGGAGGTGTGACGACGTCCTCGATCGACACGGTGACGCCGGAGCGGGTGCCCCAGTGGAAACCGGTGTCCTTGAGGTTGTCGAGCGAGTTGGCGACATCAACCTTGGAGTAGCGCTCGGCGAGGTCGTTGACGATGACCCCGAGCTCCTTCTTGCCGACCTGGTGGTTGACGTACGGGTAGTCCTCCGGCAGCGCCTCGTTGAAGATGGCACGACCCAGCGTCGTCTCTGCGGTCGCGCCGCCGATGCGGACCTTGATGTGGCTCTGCAGCGAGATCTCATGACGTTCGAACGCCATGATGGCCTCGGGGACCGAGCTGAACGCGCGACCTTCCCCAATGTGACCTGCACGCTCGAGCGTCAGGAAGTACAGGCCGATGATCATGTCCTGGGTGGGCATGGTGACCGGACGGCCATCAGACGGCTTCAGGATGTTGTTGGTCGAGAGCATCAGGATGCGAGCCTCGGCCTGCGCCTCAGCACTCAGCGGCAGGTGCACGGCCATCTGGTCACCGTCGAAGTCGGCGTTGAATGCCGAGCAGACGAGCGGGTGGATCTGGATGGCCTTGCCCTCGATCAGCTGCGGTTCAAAGGCCTGGATGCCCAGACGGTGCAGCGTCGGTGCGCGGTTGAGCAGCACCGGGTGCTCGGTGATGACCTCTTCGAGCACATCCCAGACGACCGGACGGGCACGCTCGACCATGCGCTTGGCGCTCTTGATGTTCTGCGCGTGGTTGAGGTCGACGAGTCGCTTCATCACGAACGGCTTGAACAGCTCGAGTGCCATCTGCTTGGGCAGACCGCACTGATGCAGCTTGAGCTGCGGACCGACGATGATGACGGAACGGCCGGAGTAGTCGACGCGCTTGCCGAGAAGGTTCTGACGGAAGCGACCTTGCTTGCCCTTGAGCATGTCGGAGATCGACTTCAGCGGACGGTTGCCCGGTCCGGTGACCGGGCGTCCACGACGGCCGTTGTCGAACAGCGAGTCGACGGCCTCCTGGAGCATGCGCTTCTCGTTGTTGACGATGATCTCCGGAGCACCGAGGTCAAGCAGACGCTTGAGTCGGTTGTTGCGGTTGATCACGCGGCGGTAGAGGTCGTTGAGATCGCTGGTCGCAAAGCGTCCACCGTCAAGCTGGACCATCGGACGAAGTTCCGGCGGGATCACCGGAACGGCGTCGAGAACCATGCCCGAAGGGTGGTTGCTGCTACCCAAGAACGCCGAGACGACCTTGAGACGCTTGAGCGCACGGGTCTTCTTCTGTCCCTTGCCGGTGGCGATGATCTCTCGCAACGACTCAGCCTCAGCATCGAGGTCAAAGTCCTGGAGGCGCTTCTGGATCGCCATGGCGCCCATGTAGCCCTCGAAGTACTTGCCAAAGCGGTAGGTCATCTCGCGGTAGAGCAGCTCATCACCCTCGAGATCTTGGACCTTGAGGGACTTGAAGCGATTCCAGACCTCGTCAAGGCGGGCGATCTCGCGCTCGACCCGGTCGCGGCGCTGCTTCATCTCTCGCTCGCCAGCGTCCTTGACCTTGCGCTTGGCGTCAGCCTTCGCGCCTTCGTCCTCGAGCGCCTTGATGTCTTCTTCGAGCTTCTGCAGGCGCTCGTTGACCTCGTTGTCACGACGGTTCTCAAGCTGCTTGCGTTCGAGGTCAATCTTGGTCTCGAGGCTCGACAGGTCCTTGTGGCGTGCGTCTTCGTCGACCTTGGTGATCATGTAGGCCGCGAAGTAGATGACCTTCTCGAGGTCCTTCGGAGCCAGGTCGAGCAGGTAGCCCAGGCGGCTGGGAACACCCTTGAAGTACCAGATGTGCGTCACCGGAGCAGCCAGCTCGATGTGGCCCATGCGCTCGCGACGCACCTTCGAACGGGTCACCTCGACGCCGCAGCGCTCACAGATGATGCCCTTGAAGCGCACCCGCTTGTACTTGCCGCAGTAGCACTCCCAGT
>CAZWZC010000123.1:0-6646 GCA_964638755.1 uncultured Aeromicrobium sp.
GAGGAAGGATTGACGGAACCTTGTCGTAGCCAACGACCCGCAGGACTTCCTCGACGAGGTCGTACGGATCATTGATGTCGAAGCGCCAGCTCGGGGGTTCGGCCGTGAGCGCTCCACGGTCAAGCGACACCTCGATGCCATTGCCCTCAAGAGCAGACACAACGGTGGCGGTGTCAATGTCGACACCCGACACCCGTCCGGGCAGGTCTGTGGCGATCGTGACTGGCTCGCGCTGCGGGGGCGAGCCGACGATCGTGAGTCCGTCCTCGATAGTTCCTCCGCCGTGCTCGACGAGTAGCTCGGCCACCCGCTGGGTCGCGCGGGCCGACAAGGCTGGGTCGACGCCTCGCTCGTAGCGCTTGGACGCCTCAGACGGGAGCTTGTGCCGGCGCACGGTTCGCGCAGTGGTGCTGGGCTTCCAGTGAGCTGCCTCGATGAGCACCTCGGTTGACGTGTCCGACAACTCGGTCTCCTCGCCGCCCATCACGCCAGCAAGGCTGATCGGGCCGCGGTCGTCACACACCACGGTGTCCTCCACCGACAGCGTGCGCGTCACACCGTCCAGCGTCGTGAGCTTCTCGCCCGCCTTGGCGGTACGTACGACGATGCCACCCTTGAGCTTGGATCGATCGAAGCCGTGAATCGGATGGCCGAGCTCGAGCATGACGTAGTTGGTGACATCAACGGCAAGGGAGATCGATCGCATTCCTGCCTGCTCGATGCGCTGAGCCATCCAGCCTGGGGTGGGGCGCGATGCGTCAAATCCCGTCACCCCACGGGCCGTGAAGACTGGGCAACGCTCGGAGTCCTCTACGCGTACGGGGTGGCCCTCGCCCTTGGAAGGAACCTCGATATCGGCTGGGTCCGCAAAGTCGAGTCCATAGGCCAACGCGGTGTCACGGGCAACGCCGCGCATCGACAGCGCGTAGGCGCGGTCGGGGTTGACCTCAAGATCAAGGACCTCAGCGCCCAGTCCGAGCAGCTCGATCGCGTCAGCACCCACCTCGGCGGTGCCTGGCTCAACCACGATGATGCCGCTCGGGTCGCCCGCCAAGCCGAGCTCGGCGCCCGAGCAGATCATCCCGTCGGACACGTGCCCGTACGTCTTGCGGGCAGCAATCGCGAATCCACCGGGCAGCACCGCACCGGGCAACGAGACGATGACTAGATCGCGCTCAACAAAGTTGTGAGCACCGCAGACAATGCCGCGACCACCATCGGAGTCGTTGTGGTCAGCACCGACGTCGACGCGGCACCAGTTGATCGTCTTGCCATTCTTCTGCTCTTCCTTCTCGAGCGTCAGCACGCGACCGACGACGAGCGGACCGACTACGGTGTCGCCGATGATCTCCTCGAGCTTGAGGTCGAATGCCGTGAGACGGGCAGCCAGCTGCTCAGTCGTGACATCAGCAGGTATGGCGACGAGCTCTCGCAGCCAAGAAACGGGAACCCTCACAGCCCCACCCCGAACGGCTGGGTGAACCGGATGTCGCCATCGAAGACGTCCCGCAGGTCGGCGATGTCGTAGCGCGAGGTGATCGTACGGTCCAGGCCGATGCCGAATGCAAAGCCCGAGTAGCGCTCGGGGTCGACACCGCAGGCGATCAGGACGCGCGGGTTCACGACGCCACAACCCCCCCACTCGACCCATCCCTCGCCCTTGCAGGTGCGGCAGTCCGCGACTGCGCCGGGCTCGTTGTGGCAGACGTAGCACAGCAGGTCCATCTCGGCGCTCGGCTCGGTGAACGGGAAGTATGACGGGCGGAAACGTGTCGTCATGCCATCGCCGTAGATCGCCTGCGCCAAGTGATCGAGCGTGCCTTTGAGATGCGCCATCGACAGACCTTCGTCGATGGCGAGTCCCTCGACCTGATGGAACACCGGTGAGTGGGTCGCGTCCAGCTCGTCGGTGCGGAACACGCGGCCGGGACACACGATGTAGATCGGCGGTTCGCGGGTCAGCATCGTGCGCGCCTGCACGGGCGAGGTGTGCGTACGAAGCACCATCGCTGCCGCCTCAGGTTCGACCCAGAACGTGTCCTGCATCGTGCGAGCCGGGTGATCGGGACCAAGGTTGAGTGCGTCGAAGTTGAGCCATTCGGCCTCGACCTCGGGCCCTTCGGCAACCTCCCAGCCCATTGCCACGAATATGTCGGCGACGTGCTCCTGGATCGTGGTGATCGGGTGCCGTGCTCCAATTGGTCGTAGATCGACCGGCAGGGTCACGTCGACCGCCTCGGTGACAAGCGCGAGCTCTTCGACGGTCGCCTCGACCGCAGCCGTCTTGGCTGCGAGAGCCTCGTTGATGGCGCCTCGAGCTTGCCCGACACGCTGTCCGGCTTCCTTGCGTGCCTGCGGTTGCAGCGCTCCGATCTCACGGTTTGCGAGGGCCAGGGGCGACCGGTCACTGGCATGATCGATGCGTGCCTGCTTGACCGTGTCCATCGTGTCGGCCGCCTCGATCGCCGCGAGCGCCTCGTCGCGCATACGGGTGACCTCGTCGGCCCGCAACGGGGTCACTTCAACGGGGTCGTACTCGGAGTTGGGCGCGGACATGCCAACCTCTCATAGCCGGTGGTGCGGTTGACTTTATCGGTCGAGGCGTACGCCTCGCTCAGTCGGTCATCGCGTCTGGCTCATTGATCGGGAACCACGCACTGATGCTCGCTCCCCCGCCCTCCGCGTCGGTGATGTCCACTTGCCCCCCGTGCTCGAGCACGATGCCACGCACGATGTACATACCAAGCCCGCTGCCGGCGCCCGGGCCCGATCGCCAGAACCGGCTGAACACCCGTTGGCGCATCTCCTTGGGGATGCCGGGCCCTTGGTCGATGATGTGGAGGATGACCCCGTCCTCGTCTGACATCCGCGCGTTCTTGACCGACACCTGTTTGAGCCCGAAACCGTGGCGCAGCGCATTCTCGACGAGGTTGGTGACCACTTGAGCCATCCGATCGCTGTCACCCCAGATCAGGTCCAGCTTGTCTCCGATGCTGACCTCGAACGGCGGGGTGGACCCACCCGAGACGCTTCGAAGGACATACCTGACAACCTGGTCGAGCTTGACCGGTCCGCGCTTGAGCGTCAGACGGCCCGCGTCGATACGGGCTGCATCAAGCAGCTCGGTGATCAGCCTGCTCAACCGATCAGCATCGGCGTCGACCGTCTCGAGCATGAACTGGCGCTGTTCTTCTGAGAACTTGTCCCATTTTGTCAACAGGGTGGACGTGAAGCCCTTGATACCAGTCAACGGAGATCGCAGCTCGTGTGCGACTGTCGCCACCAGGTCGGACCGTTCACGGTCACGCTGATTGCGTACGCGCGCATTGCGGATGCTCACGATGACCTGCTGGACCGGGCCCGCCGGCGTCTCGCGAATCAACGACGCGGTGATCAGGTATTCGCTGCCCTTGGGCGACCACCAGGCCTGCTCGGAGATGCGTGTGCGGGTGGCCATGCCGTCATATGGCTTGGTGGAGTCATACCAGGAATGGCCGCTGAGATCGTCAAAGGGAACGGCTTCGTTCAGGTGCATGCCGATCATCTCGTCGCCCACCGCGCGCGCCATGACCTTGACGCGATGATTGACGTACTCGACTGCGCCATCGGGGCCGGCGATGATGATGCCGTCCGGGAAGTCGTCGAGGTCCATGGATCCTGAATCTAGTGCGTCTGGACTAGATGGCACGACTCCGCGGCCGAATGACGCCTTGTCACGCCCGCGCCTGAGCCGTGGCGTAGAGACACACCGCTGCGGCAGTTGCGAGATTCAGACTCTCGGCCTTGCCATAGATCGGCACTGCAACGACCTTGTCGGCGGCGGCCCGGACTTCCGGCGGGAGTCCCCACGCCTCGTTGCCCATCAACCACGCGGTGGGAGCAGAGAGGTCGAGGTTCGCGTCATAGATTCCCACAGCTCCCCCGCCGTCGGCGGCAAGGATCTGGAGGCCCGAGCCCTGCAATCGGTGAAGAACGCCTGAAAGGTCCTTGTCGATCACGATGGGCAGGTGGAACACGCTGCCGACTGTCGCCCGAACGGACTTGGGGTTGTAGGGGTCGACGCTGTCACCGGCGAAGATCACGCCATCAGCGCCTGCGGCGTCGGCGACCCTGATCACCGCTCCGGCATTGCCGGGGTCTCGGATGTCAGCACAGATGACGAGGAACGTCGGCGCGTCGGCCAGCAGCTCGTCAAGGGAGCGATCGATCGCGGCACACCGAGCCACGACGCCCTGCGGCCGCATGGTGTCAGCGATCGCCTCGACGACATCGTCGGTGACGACATTCCAGATCACCCCGGCCCTGTCGGCAGCCGCATGCAGGTCCGCGTGCTGATCGGTTGCCGTCGCGGTGGCGAAGACCTCGAGGGTTGCACCGTCGAGGTCAAGCGCCTCGCGTACAGCCTGCGGCCCCTCGGCGAGAAACTCGCCTTGAGACTCGCGAAACGCACGAGTGGCGAGCCGCCTGACGTGCTTCACACGTCCTGAGCGGACGGTGAGCTCGCCGGGCAGACTCGCCACAACGTGATGGAACCGCGGTCAGGCCGCGGCGCCATCCTTCGAAGAGTCAGACTTCGGTGCATTGACGTCAGCCGGGATGTTGTCCTTCGCGACCTGCACCAGTGTCGAGAAGGCGGCCGGTTCGTTGACCGCGAGGTCAGCGAGGATCTTGCGGTCAACTTCGACACCAGCGATCTTCAGACCCTGGATGAAGCGGTTGTAGGTCAGACCCTCGGCGCGGGCGGCAGCGTTGATGCGCTGGATCCAGAGACGACGGAAGTCGCCCTTCTTGGCCTTGCGGTCACGGTAGCTGTAGACCAGCGAGTGCGTGACCTGTTCCTTGGCCTTGCGGTAGAGCCGCGAACGCTGACCGCGGTAGCCCGCAGCGCGCTCCAGTGTCTGGCGGCGCTTCTTCTGTGCGTTGACAGAGCGCTTGACGCGTGCCATCTCAGTTCTCCTTCACGTTCTTAAATGTCGCTGGTTCGGAATGTCGGGGGCTCGGTCAGAGACCGAGCATCTTCTTCACGCGCGGGACGTCAGCCTTGGCGACATCAGTCGTGCCTTCGAGACGGCGCTTGCGCGAGGACGACTTGACCTCGAGCAAGTGGCGGCGATTGGTCTGCTCGCGACGGAGCTTCCCGCTGCCCGTCACCTTGACGCGCTTCTTCATCCCCGAGTGGGGCTTGAACTTCGGCATTTATGCCTCCATGTCTGGGTCGAGGTTCTCAGAACGACGACGTGGCTTCTTGGGTGTTGCAACCTTCTTGGCGGCCTCGCGATGTGCCTTGTCGGCGGCATCGTCGGCCTCCTTCTCAGCAGCCTTCACGCCCATGGACTTGACCTTCTCGGCCTTGACCTCTGCCTGGGCTTCGGACTTCTTCTTGTGCGGGCCGAGCACCATCGTCATGTTGCGTCCGTCCTGACGAGCGTTGGACTCGATGAACCCGAGCTCTTCGACGTCGCCTGCGAGCCGCTGCAAGAGCCGGTAGCCCAGCTCGGGGCGGTGCTGCTCGCGACCGCGGAACATGATGGTGATCTTGACCTTGTCGCCAGCCTTGAGGAATCGCACGACGTGACCTTTCTTGGTGTCGTAGTCGTGCTGATCAATCTTGGGACGCAGCTTCATCTCCTTGATGATGGTGTGCGTCTGGTTGCGGCGTGACTCGCGTTCCTTCTGGGCGGTCTCGTACTTGAACTTGCCGTAGTCCATGAGTCGGCAAACGGGAGGACGAGCTGTCGGAGCAACCTCAACGAGATCGAGATCGGCTTCAGCAGCCAGTCGCAGGGCATCTTCGATACGTACGATGCCCACCTGTTCACCGCCAGGACCGACGAGGCGAACTTCTGGAACGCGGATTCGGTCGTTGACGCGCAGCTCTGTGGTGATGGATCCTCCTGAGATCGTGTGGGAGGCCATCAAAAAAATGGCCCCCATATGAAACGGAAGCCACCAGTGGCGTATTCCAAAAAAAAATTGGGCACGCCGTCGGCCAGTCATGTGGATCCAAACCTCGCGGTCCGGGTACTTCTGTCTGGCGTAACCCCAAGGTCGTCAAACCAAGCAGGTGGGAGGTGGACCTCCACTTCGTCCTCAAGGATATCAGCGGAGATGTCTCCTTGTGAAATTGACGCGTTGACTCATCGAAAGTGCCCGCGTAGGTCGATTCGTTGACTCATCTCAAATTGCCCACGTGGCGAGCATGTAGGGATGGGACTCTCGATGAAGCGTCGGCTACTTCCGATACGACACACCCCACGAGCTGGGTCTGCTCAACCAGTTGTGGCCGTGGACGTCCTCGCAGGTGAACTTGTTCCTGCCCCAACAGAAGCTGATCTCCAAGACACGCACAGGTGCAATCGTCCGCAAGAAGCACGACACCGCCACCACCCCGCTGCGGCGACTTCTGACCCAGCACCCCGACATCCTCGACCCCAAAGACCGCAGCCGACTCGAGGACCTCCTGGAGACCACCGACCTGATCGAGATACGTCACCAGATCGCCGACATCCAAGGCAACCTCATCGAGCTCGCCCGACGACGCGGCACCATCAAACCCAAAGCCAAGAGCAACGCCATCTACCTCAGCCGCCGAAAAGTCAGCCCTCCCAAGCGGGCAAAACGAGATGAGTCAACGAATCACCGGACG
>CAZWZC010000124.1:0-6643 GCA_964638755.1 uncultured Aeromicrobium sp.
GCTGCCACTCCCGCAGCCTGAACGGCTTCCCGGCATCGGTGCCCTTAGGCACTTTCAGGTATTCACGGGCGAACGCGTCGACCCTCTCCCAGCCCTTCGGCGGCATGGTCGAAAGGTCCAGCGGTGGGGCTGTAACGGCCGCCTTGGGGCCAGGACGCTGCCCTGATACCGCTGCGCGTCCCATCAGAGCCTCCCGTGCGTGCGGAGTTCATTCCGTACCGGGCTAGGACGGAGGGTCGCGGGCGCGGAACCTCGGTCACACCCTCCGTGGGGGGCTCTGGTCACGATCTGCCGCCCTTCGCGCTGTTGTGGGTACGGCAGAGCGTCACGAGGTTGTCGCGGGCGTCTGTGCCGCCTAGACGCTTGGGCGTGATGTGGTCGACGGTGAGGTCTTGGTCGGTGCCACATACGGCGCAGTAGGGCTGTTGTCTCTTGACCTTCGACGCTGTCCGTTGCCATTGCTTGGTGTAGCCGCGTGCGGTCGAGCTGCCTCGTTGCTTCCCGATGACGGCGTCGCGTTCGGACTGGCAGACGGTGCAGCGTGTGCCGTCGGCTAGGTCACCGCAGCCGATGCAGACCTTCAGGTTTTCCACGTGTTGCTCCTTGGTTGTAGTGGTGCCGGCCCGGTCGCCCGGGAGCAGCGGCTCAACCGAGCCGGCACCAGATCGGGGTTAGGCCATGAGGTAGCTCTGTCGCTTTGGTTCCGCTACGGCCTCGGCTTGGATCTCGGCGCGTCGGTTGGTGATGGCTGCTCGACGTTCGTCGAGCTCGGACCGTGTGGGGAGGCTGAGAGTGGCACCGACTCGTACCGCATCCCACGCCGTATACGTCTTGCGCTCCATGTCGGCCGCGTCCCACGTCTCTGCTGTGGTGTCGACGATGCGCAGGTTGATCCAACGTCGGTCGGCGACTCCGCCGGAATGGATGAACCGATCGAGCGCCATCCATGCGGTAACTACGTCGTCGATCAACTTGTTCGCATCGACTGCCACCGCCCACACCGATGCGATGTCTCCACCCTTCTTGAGGATGAGGTCTGAGTCCTTGAGGTCGAGGTCGCCGATCCGCTCGAACGCTGCAGACAGGGACGCTGCCGCCTTGTCGAACGGTTTGCGGAGCGCTTCGACGATCTCGTCCTGGTGTGCCTCACACGCTTCCCATAGGCGGGTGAAGGACGCATCTTCGATCGACACGAATACGCCCTGCCCGGTGATCCTGTCGAGTGTGATCGCTCGAGCGACATCGACATCTGTGAGCGGGTCGGCGCCTCGGGCGAGAGCGTCCGCTACGGCGGTCGCTACTCCCGTGAGGTTATGTGGCGGGATTGCGGCGATGCCGTTGCGGATCTTCTCCGCGGTCGTGCTGGCCCCGACGACAGGCTTGGGGAGTTGTACCCCGAGCTTGGCGGTGTAGGTGAACAATTGTCTTCCGGCTGCCTGCTGTTGACGGTCCATTACTTGTCTCCTTCTTCTTCGATGAGTCCGATGTTCCGCAGGAATCGACGGGTTGCCGATTCGTCTTGTTCTTCGGTGGTGAACAGTGCGCGAGCGATGTCGCGCAAGATCTCTTCCTCAAGTTCGGTCCTTGGTTCGTTGCTCATGCGGCTTTCTCCTTTGGTTGGTTGGTGCGTGGGACGTGGTTGCATTTCTTGCAGCACAGTCGGTACGGGTAGTGCTCGCCGATGCGTGAGCACTCGTCGGCGCTCTTACGGCATCTGGGGCACCGCTTGTCCTCGCGAGTTGGGTAGGAGGTCATGACGCCACCGCTTTGATTCGGCAGGATTCGCAGATGTCTCGGCCTGGCTCGATGAGCAGGAGTGCCTGACCGCATTGGCTGCAGGCTTTGGTCGAGGCACACTGCCGCTTGTTCCAGTCCAATTCCTCGGTGTGCGATGCCGTTGCACTTGAGTGGTCCGAGCGAGTGTGTGAGTGCACAGTGCTTATAGACGCACTGTTGCACTCGTCACTAGTGCGTTGTTGCACTTGAGTTGCACTCGTTGCACTAGGGGTGATTCGGTGGATAATCGCCCGCTTTGGGCCGTCGTGTTGGGTTGTGAATCCCAACTTGCTCGCCCTCTTGATCGCCGCTCTGACTTGCGCGAACTTGTTACCGCCGATGTCGCACATGGCTGTCTCGATCTGCCTTCCCGACATACCGTCTGGGTTGGCTTCCAGTAGTTCGAGCAGTGGCTCGATGAGTTCGTCGGCGGCTGACTCTTTGCGGCTTCCGCCTTCCAGCGACAGATGCCGGGTCGCCGCGTCGAAGCTGATTCGGGACTCGCTGACTTCCACATCACGACCGAACGCTGAGAAGTACCTGGTCGAGCTTGGGTCGTCTGTTTCGCGGACGAGTTTCCATGTGGCGTCGGGCCAGTCGAGGATGCGTGAGTCACCGCGGGACCGTTCCCCGTTGTGGCCCATGTGGTGAACAACGCACGCCTCTGTTGCCGCTGACTGGCTGAGAAGGGCATCGAACGCGACGAGGAACTTTCCCGCGTCTTTGTCCTCGCTGAGCCCCAGGGCGTCGAGCACGGGCCGTAGGCAGTCAAGGATGATGACGTCGACACCTTCGAACTGTGTGGCCCATTCTGCGCGCGTCTCCGCGTCGAGGATGTCGAACGTCGAGAGTTTGCCTCGCAGCGCCACGAGTCTGACTGCCTGGGTGTTCACGATGCCTTGATCTCGGAGCCACCGCCTGAGGGTTCGTTCGTCCAGTTCGTTGTCGATGATCGCGACGCTGCCTGCGAACGAGTCGAACTCATCGAGGAGCGGCGTACCGTCCGCGATTGCCCTGACCACGTTTCCGACGAGTGTCGACTTGCCGGCCTTGTATTGGGCGCTCAGGACTACTCGACCTCCGATGGGCCAGAGCCGCTCGACGCGGAAGGCGACATCTTCATCTTCGATCGCCAGAAAGTCATCGAGTCCGACGACCTCGGGCCGTGCGACGGCTCCCGCACGGTCCTGCGCAAACTTCCGCGTTGCCGCCTCCCGCACCTTGAGTCGATGAGCTTCGAACGCGACCTCTTTGGCGAACTGTGCAGCAGCGTCGAGCCGCACCTCGGTAGCGGCGTCGGCGTCCGTGTCGCCTGGTACGCGAGTACCAGCCTCTACGCGTGTAGAGGCTCGGTTCTGGTCGCCAACTTCGTAGGTGTCAGCGATGCCCGACATGAACGCTTCAAACGCTGGCCCGTGCATGGTGCAGGCCGACGTACCGTCAGCGTTCGCGAGTGCCCACGCGACGATGCTGTACCAGTCCTCACCCTCGGGCTTGATCTCCCAGAGTTTGCGCTCCAGCTCGTCGAGGTCCGCTGACGTGGCGCACCCCGCACGGATCAGTTCCACAGTCCGAGCGGCGTTCCTCACCGCCCAACCGTGACGACCGCGCACGGGGTCGCCTGGGATGACCGATGATGCGTTCTCGATCATCCCTGCCATCGCTGCGCGTCCGTACCCGCACGGCTCGACGATCTCGGAATGGTCAGCGAGGAACGCTTCGACTTCGGCGAGCTTGACCGCGGGTTTACCGGCCTCGCCTGTCCGTGTGCCGCCAGCACCGATGAGAGCGCCAACGAGGTCATCGTCGGGTTCAGATTCGAGCAGGGCGTCGAGGTCCAGCGGCTCTGTGACGACGTAAGTCGCGCCGGGATACTTGGGGCGCGACGATCCCGGTAAATACGCCAGGAGCCGACCTCCGCCCTGTGGCGTGCCTCCTACGTAGTCGCCGACGTGACCAGCGGTTGTCTTGAGCGGTGAGAGCTTCCCGATACCTGTCGATCTGACGTATCGGTGGACTCCGCCCGATGGTGTGAGCGTCTCGCCGAAGTACTGGAACGGTGGCAGGTTGTCGAGCGTGCCGTCGTCCTTGGTGTCCACGTCGACAACGTCCACGCCGTGACCGCCGACAAGCGCGAGAGTGTCAACGCCTGAGCGATAACTCGACAGGTCACAATCGGTCGCTTCGATGATTCCCCAGCCGCGGGGGTGGATGAGTTCCGGCTCTGGCGTTCCGTCCGCCTTTTTCGCGCCGGGTGCCCACTTGGGGTTCGGACTGCAGACGATGACCGGCACTCCGGCGTCGATGAGTTGTTGTGCGAATTCTTGACCCGTGGATAAAGATTTGATGCTCATACGTCACCGCCCGACGTCCACGCTTCAAACGCCGACCACATCGACTTACTCGCCGCTGGGCAGTCGCTCTCATGCTCGACGGTGATCTCGATGACCGCGCCAGCACGTATCGCCTTGCGACGTAGTGCCCTGGTCGGCATCTTGAACTTCGCACCGCACGGACAAATACCGCCGGTGTTGACGATCGCACGACGCGCCAGACCTTCACGTAGGACGGTCGGAGCGTCGTCGGGGATCTCGTTGTCGACGATCGCGAGCTTCTCGCCATTGGTGAGGTCGACGTACCTGACCCGCTGTTGGATTCGGTTCATCGGGCACCGCCTTGGGGTACGGCGATGATGCGTCCGAGATCCGCAGACTGACCGCACGTCGGGCAGTTTCGGTCGGTCGCTCGTGAGATACTTGGGTCAGAGTTTGTAGTGGTAGTGGGATGGCCGGCCTCGTCGTGGGGGCCGGTTTTCTCATGCGGGGGGCCGTTCATGCAGCCTCACCGCCAGTGGTCGGGATGGGGCAGAGCATCGCTTCGAGGTCATCGCGCCGAATGCGGACGAGACGTGAACCGCGAACACGAGATGCGGGAAGTAGTCCACGAGCGATGTACTCGCGGATTGTGCGAGAAGTGACGCCGATGTGTTCGGCGGCCTCGGCTTGGTTCAACCAGATGCTTAGAACTGGTGTCGATGTGACCACGGGTTCCTCCAGGGCAGGTCATTCACTGCCCGGGGCTGCCCGGATTACATCGTCAGTCTAGCGGAAATGGCGCGAAGGGAGATTCGCGACACGCGCCCATCTATCCGTAGCTGGTCGAGCAACTTCTCCATGACCTCGCCCCGCACCGGCAGCGTTCGACAGTTGTCGCATTCGAACCGCCAACGGGTTGCGTAGTCCATCCCCTTAGGTGTGCCTGCCGGTCCGCCCAAGTCGTGGCCGCCTCTAAGCAACTTCTCCCCGAATGGGGTTTGCAGTGAGGGAGGCTGATTGGCGTCGTCGTGCACGAGCTCGCGCCATTCAAGCCAGCCAACCGTCACCTTGTCTGTCGGTTTGGGGAAGTGCCCGGCCTCGGAGATCACGCGCTCATCGTGGCTGGGATCGTCGCAGTAGACCGTCACTACGTAGTCGGGATTCATTCGGCCACGCCTCCGGCCCTCTCGGACAAACGTCGGGCAATCTCTTGGTCCCTGTCGGCGGCGGCGTGCTGATAGCGCATCGCTGCGCCGCTAGTTGAGTGACCGCCACGGCTCATGAGTTCTGCCGTCGTGGCACCTTCTCTAGCGGCCAGCGTGAGTCCGGTGTGCCGGAGTCCGTGGAATGGCAGGTCGTCGCGTCCAGCGGCTTGTCGAGCGGCGTAGAAACCGTATCCCGCACGCTTCACCTGTCCGTCGCGACTCATCACGGCAGGCTTGCCGTAGAACGTCGACGGCTGCAGGTGGTTCCCGTCTGCGTTCGGAAACAGCAGACCACTCTTGCCCTGCGCTGTGAACTTGAGAAGGTGCTCGCGAACTGCCGGGATGATGTGCGGCGGTATCGACACGTCGCGCACGCCTGCCTCTGTCTTTGGTGTCTTGACCACTGGTCCAGTCTTGGTGCGGACAACGCCGCGACGTATTCGGATCAGACCTGCCTTGGTGTCGATGTCGTCGCGTCGAAGCTCTGCGAGTTCCCCGAATCGCAGAGCGCACCAAGCGCCGAGCAGGACCATGAGTTGATGCCGCTCGGGCATCGCTGACGCCATCGTTTCGAGTTCGCCCACGGTCGCGGGTTTCATCTTCCTGGCTCGTGTTGTCGTGCCAGCGCCACGAACACGAGCCGGATTGGCCAGGGCAATCAGGCGACGATCGACGGCCGTGCCGAGAATGGTTCGCAACAGGCTGTAGGCGTGCGCTCTAGTTGTCGGACGACCCACAGCAACCAGCTCGTACCACCGATCGACGTGCTCGGGCGTGATAGCAGTGAGTGCGGCGTCCTCGAACGTGGGCAAGATGTGGGCGTCGAGCAACGCCCGGTAGTGCTCGCGGGTCCGGTCCGCCAGTGGACGGCCCTTGGTCTTTCGATTCACGAGCCACGCCTCGGCGTACTCGCCGAACGTCAGCGGGGCGGCGAGTCGAGCAGCCTGCCTCTCATTGGGCGAGAGCCATTCCCCTGACGATATGAGTCGACGCTCGTCCACGAGCCACGCCTCCGCGTCGGCCTTGGTGTCGAAGGTGTTGGGCGCGACGTGTCGGACTGGCGTTGGGGAGTCGGACTTGGAGAGCGTTGTGCGTCCATCAGGGTCGGCGTAGAACGCCTGCCAACGACCGCTCGGGAGCTTGCGGACTCTGCCGAAACTGCGTCTCTCGGGACGACTTGCCATGCGGGTGACCTCCGGTCGCGTGCTACTAACGTGCTACAAGCAACCGTATATCAATGCCGTTGCCTTCCGCTCGATGACACGCTACTGTTTCCCGTAATTGCAGGTCAAAGCCGTATTTGCGCAGGTGGGACACAGTATCGCCTGACCCTAGGCGTACTGGTTC
>CAZWZC010000125.1:0-6534 GCA_964638755.1 uncultured Aeromicrobium sp.
GGATCAACGGGTTGCTCGGTGAGCACGGGGTCAACATCGAGGCGCAATCATTGGCGACGCGTGGCGACATCGGTTACGTACTGACCGACGTTGCTGCCGGTATCGCGCCTGCAGTGTTGTCAGAGCTGGCAGCGTTGCATGAGACGGTGCGTCTGCGCGAGCTCAGCTGACCGTACAAAAGGTGCGAAATCCACCGCTTTCGATACGTTCGATGAAACGGCGGTCACGATCCGGTGACCGTGGGAGCGGAGGGAATCTGATGTTGATCCTCGGTGTGGTCTTGCTGGTGTTGGGAGCAGTCCTGGGTATCCCGATCCTGTACACGATCGGTGGAATTCTGGCTGTGGTCGGAGCGATCCTGTGGATCCTCGGCGGTATGAACCGAGGCGTCGGAGGACGTAGACACTATTACTGACCAGTTGTCAGGACAGGGCCGTCACCTTCGGGTGGCGGCCCTCGTGCGTTCGGCCACTGGGCCAGCGTCTCGGCGCAACCGGTGGGCGCCGAGCAGCTCCTCAGCCGTCAGCAAGCTCGATCAGCTTCTTGACCGTGTTGAGGTTGCGGGCCGTACCGGGCACCTTGAGGGCTCGAATGATGGAGTCGGACTTCATCTGAGGTCGGCTGGCACCGTTGGCATAGCGGATGTGCATCTCGGTTCCGATGATCGCCCACTCGTCTTCGCCGGTCTCGTAGGTCTCAGCCTTCTTGACGGCCGTGGCGGTCGGTTTCTCGATGAGGAAGCTGACATATGAGCACTTTGGCTCGTCGACTGTGAACGGATGCGCATCGAGTGCTTTCTTGACCTGCGCCGGGGTGCGCGAGATCGACTCGCGGAAGAAGCCGAGCTCCTTCTCGATGGCCTTCTCCAGCGCACGGTCGAACTCGGCTGGCTTGCCCGGCACATCGGCGATCAGGTTGCCCGACGCGATGTAGGTCGTCACCTCGGTAGCGCCGAGCTCCTCGGCAATCTCGCGGAGTCGAACCATCGGCAGCGTTGCTCCCCCGACATTCACCGCACGCAGCAGGATGATCCGTTTGGCCATTCACCAATTATGCGTCGGGGCGCCGTCAGAGGCGCGCGGCCAGCTCGGTCGCCTGCTTGATCGCCCGCTTGGCGTCGAGCTCGGCGGCGACGTCCGCTCCACCGATGACGTGCACCGGCTTGCCCAGCGCTTCGAGCGGTTCGATCAGATCGCGTACGGACTCCTGGCCGGTGCACAAGATGATCGTGTCGACGTCGAGTGCACGACTCTCCTCGTCGTCCCCGCCCTTGCGGAGGGTGATGTGGAGGCCGGCGTCGTCGATGCGGTCGTACGTGACCCCCTTGAGCATGTGAACCTCGGAGTCCTTGAGTGTCTGGCGGTGCACCCAGCCGCTGGTCTTCCCGAGCCCCTTGCCGAGCTCGGAGCTCTTGCGCTGCAGCAAGAACACCTCGCGCCGCGGCGGCGCCTTGAGCTTGGTCGTGAGTCCGCCGCGCTCGATCGACGGGTCGGTGACTCCCCAACGCTCCATCCAGTGCTCGATTGACTCCTCGGCGTCGTGCAGCAGGAACTCTGAGACGTCGAAGCCAATCCCACCAGCACCCATCACGGCGACCCGCTTGCCGACAGGCGCTGCGTGCCGGATGACGTCCTGGTAGTTGACGACGCTGGGATGATCGACCCCTGGCAGCGACGGGATCCGCGGCTCGACCCCGGTGGCGATGACGACTTCATCGAACTCGGCGAGCTGTTCGACATCGGCGCGTACACCGAGATGGAGCTTGACGCCGGCGATCTCCATACGGCGCGAGTAGTAGCGGATCGTCTCCCTGAACTCCTCCTTGCCGGGGATCTTTGCAGCCAGAAGGAACTGTCCCCCGACCTGCGGCAGCGACTCGAACAGCTCGATGCTGTGGCCGCGACCGGCAAGCTCGGTCGCCGCGGCGAGCCCGGCCGGGCCTGCGCCGACCACCGCGATGCGCTTTACCTGGCGGGTCGGCGACAGGATCAGCGTCGTCTCATACCCTGCACGCGGGTTGAGCATGCAGGTGGCTCGCTTGTTCTGGAACGTGTGGTCCAAGCATGCCTGGTTGCAGGCGATGCAGGTGTTGATCTCGTCGGCGCGATCTTCTGCCGCCTTGTTGACGAAGTGGGGGTCGCTCAGCAACGGCCTGGCCATCGAGACGAGGTCGGCCTGGCCGGAGGCGATGATCTCTTCGGCGATCTCGGGGGTGTTGACGCGGTTCGATGCGACAACCGGCACCGAGACCTCGGGCTTGAGCTTTGCGGTGACCCACGCAAACGCGGCGCGCGGCACCGAGGTGACGATCGTCGGGATTCGCGCCTCGTGCCAGCCGATACCGGTGTTGAGGATCGAGACACCGGCGGTCTCCAGCTTCTTGGCCAGCTCGACGGTCTCCTCCCAGCTCTGGGCGTTGTCGACGAGGTCGAGCAGACTCATGCGGTACATCACGATGAAGTCGTCGCCGACGGCCTCGCGTACGCGCTCGACGATCTCGACCGGGAACCGCATACGGTTCTCCGCGCTGCCGCCCCAGCGATCTGTGCGGTCGTTGGTGCGGGCAGTCAGCATCTGGTTGATGAGGTAGCCCTCGGACCCCATGATCTCGACCCCGTCATAGCCTGCTCGCCGAGCCAGCACAGCCGACTCCGCGAAGTCATCCACGGTGCGGTCCACCTCTTTGGTGGACATCGCCTTGGGCTTGCCGAACGGGGTGATGGGCGATGGCTTGGCTGATGCGGCCCGCTTGAACGGGTGATAACCGTACCGGCCTGCGTGCAAGATCTGCATGGCGATCTTGCCATCGTGCTCGTGCACGGCGTCGGTGACCAGGCGGTGCTTGTCGGCCAGCTTTGTCGAAGTCATCAATGATCCGAACGGGAGCAGCCAACCGTGTCGGTTGGGCGCATAGCCTCCAGTCACCGAGAGAGCGACCCCACCTCGAGCTCGCTCGGCGAAATACGCAGCCAGTTCCGGCAGATGCTTGGCGCGATCCTCGAGACCGGTGTGCATGGAGCCCATGATCACCCGGTTGCGCAGCGTTGTGTGGCCGAGGTCGAGCGGCTCGAGCAAATGCGGGTACGGACTCGTCATGCTGCTCCTGAGGCTTCGGCGGCGATCTGTTCGAATTGTGCAGCCATCCCGGCGGCGAGGGCCTTTGCCCCAGACAGCGGGCGGACCATGACGGTCAGCTCGCTGATGAGGCCGGCGCCGTTGGTACGGATCAGATCGAGGCCGTTTACGCTCACGCCGTCGACCATGGTCTCGAAGACCAGCGCTGAACCGCGTCCGTCTGCGTCCTCAAGCTCGCGGACGTAGCGGAACTCGGTGAACACGCGGCCGACACCACGCAGGATGGCGGCGACCATCGGTTTGCCCTCGTACGGCGTGAATGCGACGGGGCTCTGGAACACGACGTCGTCGGCGAGCAGCGTGCCGAGGCCATCGAAGTCACGTGCCTCGACTGCAGCGCGGAACTCTTTCATGTGCTTTCCTCTCCAAAGGCGTGAAGGATCTCGTCGCACCAGGCGAGGCCGGTCTGCTCGGCGAGTATTCCGCCACGCAGCACCAAGTAGGCGCCAAGCTCGTCCTGGCCCAACGATGACGGATCCGGATAGTGCCGCTCGGCGCTGTTCTCGTAGTAGGCGATCTGCGATGCGTGGGCTTCGCGCCTGGTCTGTACGTCGGCGAGCACGGCATCACGGTCGCCGAAGGCCATCCCGCGCAGCTTCACTGCCAGCTCACTGCGCAGAGGCTCGTGCGGCGTTGGCACAGATGACCATCGCATCAGCTCGTCGCGGCCTTCGCCGGTGATGGCGTAGACCTTCTTGTCCGGGCGGTGGTTTTGGGTGACCAGGTGGGACTCGACCCATTTGTCTGACTCCATGCGGCCGAGCACCTTGTAGATCTGCTGGTGACTCGCTTTCCAGAAGTGACCGATCGAAGCGTCGAATCGCCGCGCAAGGTCGTAACCCGACGCGGTTTTCTCCGCGAGGGACACCAAGATCGCGTGTTCGAGAGCCACCCGGGTGACCGTACTATGCATCTCGATGCTGTGCAACACCTTGCCTACCCAAATCTGTGGGAATCTGAATTTTCAGGAAGTCAGGACACCGTCGAATTCACGTGCCAAGATGACGGAATTCATACTTTTGGAGGCCTTTGATGAATCGTTCCCTTCCTGCCCGCTTGCTCGCCGTTGTCGCGATGGCTGCGGCGTTGACGCTGGCACCGAATGCGGCGTTCGCTGACAACTTCCCCGGAACCAACGGGGACGACAACATCACGGGTACGCCGGGCGATGATTCGATCTCAGGAGACCCGGGCCCGGTGACAATCGTGGGCGGCGACGACACGATCAACGGTGGTGGCGGTGACGACGAGATCAGCGGCGACGGCTACGCCACGCTCGTGGGCGGCGACGACACGATCAACGGTGGCGACGGTGACGACGAGATCACCGGCGACGGCGTGCTCACCGGCGTGGGCGGCGACGACACGATCAACGGTGGTGACGGCGATGACCTGATCGCCGGTGACGGTTCGATCGTCGGCGTCGGCGGCGACGACACGATCAACGGTGGTGACGGTGACGACGAGATCTACGGCGACGGCTACCTGTTTGAGCTCATCGGTGGCGACGACGTGATTCATGGCGGCGCAGGAAATGACCTGATCTACGGCGGTCGCGGCGACGATCTGTTGTGCGGTGACGCCGGGTTCGACGTCCTGTACGGCGAAGAGGGCGTCGATCTGGCGTGCGCGGTTGACGACCACATCACAGTTGGTGCGGGACTTCCGGGCATGCTCGATCTGGCAGCCAACGATGATCAACTCGACGACGAGGGGTATCAGGATCTGGCGCCGCTGCGCTACCGGATCGTTGGGCACTCGGCTTCGATCATCGATCCGATCCTCGATGCGATCACCGGGATCTTGACCTTCACGGCCACGAGCTCGGGAACGGTCGACTACGAGGTCTACCGCACGCTTGACGGGAGAGACCTCATCGCATCGCTCGCCACAGTGTTCATCAATGTGCCGGAGGACGAGCCGAAGAAGGACTCCGATGCTGCACCAGCTGAGACCGCGCTCCTGCCAGACACCGGAGCGAGCGATACACGAGTTCTTGGGCCGCTGGCTCTCGCATCGATCCTGGGCGGAATCGCGCTGCTGCTGATCGGTCGACGCCGACCGGTTGTCAGCTGACGCTGTCGACGGTTTGCGCGATGACCCGGGCGACCAGCTCCGGGTCATCGACCATCGGCACGTGGCCACAGTGCGGAAGTGCCACGTGCCGGGCCTCTGGCAGACGCTCCTGGGCGATCACGGACGACGAGTAGGGAAGGATCAGGTCGCGCGTACCCCATGCGATCGTCGTCGGCACCGGCACGTTCAACCTGAACGTATATCGGACTCCCGACAGGATCGTCCGTTCGAATCCTGTGCAGTGCTTGAGCGCGAGTGCGTCGCCGTACGACTCCTCGGCCGTGAACCGCTCGGGATGGGCGTACAGCGATGCTCCGACGATCTTGCGACCCCACGCATTGCCTGCGACGAATCGGAGCACGCTGTCGGGGAGCCTGCTGCTGATGCGCAGCATGATCAGGATGATGAAGGTCTGCACCCGGTTGAGAACTCCGAAGAAGCCGGCCGGACTCAGTGCAGTGACCGAGCTGACGACTCCGCGTGCGCCCAGCTCGAGCGCGATCGCGCCACCGAGAGAGTTGCCCGCGACGTGCGGCTTGTCGACGCCCCAGGCCTTGAAGTTGTCGGTGAGGTTGTCGACTGCGTTGGGCATGTTGTAGCCGACGCCGTGCGGATAGGCCGGTGACTCTCCGAAGCCGGCGAGGTCGACGGCGATCACGTCGTACGATTCGGCGAGGCGCTCGAACACCGGATCCCAGGCTTGACGGCGATGGCCGATACCGTGGATGAGCACCAGGGGTTCGCCGGAGCCTTTTCGAGTGTAAACGAGTTCTGAATGCACGCGGAGCCTTTCGGAGAACGTGACATCCATAGTGACACATTGCCCGTACTGAGAGTATGTGCGGGACGTCACTTGAACCGTGACAGTGGAACTGTCACAATCACGCAGTGACTACATCCACCGGTCCTCTCGCAGGTGTGCGCGTCGTCGAGCTCGTCGGCATTGGGCCCGGCCCGTTCGCCGGGATGCTGCTCGCCGATCTCGGCGCAGATGTCATCCGGGTCGATCGACCCGGCGGCAACGCGTTGCAGGTCTCGGTTCCCGAGAAGGACATCCTGAGCCGTGGACGACCGTCGGTTGCGGTCAACATCAAGGATCCGCGCGGCGTCGAGGTGGTCCTCGACCTCGTCGAGAAGGCCGATGTGCTGATCGAGGGCTTTCGACCGGGAGTCACCGAGCGTCTCGGCCTCGGGCCGGAGAAGTGCTTCGCGCGCAATCCCCAGCTCGTCTACGGGCGGATGACCGGATGGGGTCAGGACGGTCCTCTCGCTCACACCGCCGGGCACGACATCAACTACATCTCGATCGCCGGAGCACTCGAC
>CAZWZC010000126.1:0-6483 GCA_964638755.1 uncultured Aeromicrobium sp.
CCGCAAGATTGTCGGATCGGTAGCCGACGGCACGATAGACCGCCTGGACCGCCCAATCCTTGTACTCGCCCGTGCCGCGCACGTTTCCGGTGCCGTCGAGCTCGGTGACCTCGGTACGCAAGCCGACGACTGAGCCGTCCTCGCCGAGGATCTCGACAGGGTTCTGGCAGAAGTGGATGTGGATTCGGTGCGCCGCGCCGCTCGGTTCTTTGGCGAGATAGTTCTGCAACACGTCGACGACGAGCTTGACCGACTTTGAGGCCCGGATCGCGTCCATCGATCCTTCGTCGAGCTCGAATCCCTCAGGGTGGACAATGACGTCGATGTTGGGGGAGTGCGACAGCTCGCGCAGCTCCATCGGAGTGAACTTCACCTGTGCCGGACCGCGGCGCGCGAAGATGTGCACGTCCTTGGTGGCGTTGGTCCTGAGGCCGTCGTAGACATTGTCCGGGATGTCGGTGACGAGCTGCTCATCTGCGGTCTTGGCGAGCATGCGTGCGACGTCGAGGCCGACATTGCCGACTCCGAGCACGGCAACGGTCTGGGCGGCCGGGTCGAACTGCCAGTCGCGGGGCGCGTCGGGATGCCCGTCGTACCAGGAGACAAAGTCGGCCGCACCGAACGAGCCGCGCAGATCGATACCGGGGATGTCGAGGTCGCGGTCGGCGCGCGCGCCGGTCGCGAAGATGACGGCGTCGTAGAACTGCTGGAGATGGTCAAGCTTGAGGTCAGCGCCGTAGTTGACGTTGCCGAAGAAGCGGATGCCGTCATTGGCGAGCACCCGCTTGAGTGCGTTGATGATCTCCTTGATGCGCGGGTGATCGGGCGCAACGCCGTAGCGAATCAGACCGAACGGAGTCGGGTCGCGGTCGATGATGTCGATCGTGACGTCGACCTCGGACTTGGTGAGGATGTCGGCGGCATAGATGCCCGCCGGTCCTGCACCGATCACAGCGACGCGCAGCTGCCTGGTCATGCACACTCCTGGGAAGTAAGGACGCTCTTAGGCGAGCCTCAGTGCTACTTCCAACTGTCCTCCGAACTGTCTTGCCATGCGAGCACGGAGCGTATGGGATGAGTCACAGGGTTCATGAGGGCCTAGTGTTCGCAGCGGGGCAGCATCACCGAAGGAGCACCATGGGCCTGATCTCGCCGACCTTGCCGGACCTTGACGTCGATGCCTGGCGCGCCAAGCCGCGGGCTGAGCGCACCAAGGCACTACAGCAGCACTGGGCCATCAACGGCTTCGGGACGCCGTACGCGATCTACATCCTCTACGCCGTCAAGATCGGGCTCTACATCCTTGGCGGACTGTTGTTCGCTGCGTCCACTCCGGGCATCGGCTCGCTCGGGAACCTGAACGACTGGTGGTTCGAGCCGGTCGTGTTCCAGAAGGTGATCGTCTGGACACTGCTGTTTGAAGTGCTGGGCCTCGGGTGCGGCTTCGGGCCGCTGACGATGCGCTTCCTACCTCCGATGGGCACGATCCTGTACTGGCTCCGTCCGGGCACGATCCGCCAGCCACCGTGGCCGGATGTCGTACGCGGCACCAGCGGTTCACGCCGCACGATCATCGACATCGTCCTCTACCTCGGTGTGATCGCCGCCGCCTTGTATGTCCTGCTCTCGCCTGCAGAACGTGCGGTGACAGGACTGGGCAGCGATGCGTTCAACCTGATCGAGCCAGTCCGTTTCCTGCCCTTGCTCATCGTTCTTCCGGTCCTGGGCCTGCGCGACAAGACCATCTTCCTGGCCGCTCGCTCAGAGCACTACTGGGTCACCGCGATCGTCTTCCTGTTCCCGTTCGTCGACATGATCGTGGCCGCGAAGCTGCTCATGGTGGCGATCTGGTGGGGTGCGGCGACGTCGAAGCTCAACCACCATTTTCCCTACGTCGTGTCGACCATGATGAGCAACGCCCCACTTGTCCCGAAGGCAGTCAAGCGCCAGCTGTGGCGTGACGCGGAGTTCGACGTGCGGCCCGGCATCCTCTCCAAGTCGCTCGCACACGGCGGGACGGTTATCGAGTTCAGCGTGCCGCTCATCCTGCTTGTCTCGCGTGGGGGGTGGATGACGACGATTGCCCTCGTCATCATGTTCCTGTTCCACCTGCAGATCCTCACCGCGATCCCCATGGGCGTGCCGCTGGAGTGGAACGTCGTGATGATGTTCGGCGCGGTGTTCCTGTTCGGTCGCTACTCCGAGTACGGACTGACCGATGTCACCGAGCCGTTCCTCGCCTACGGACTGCTGGCGCTGGTCATCGCGACGATCGTGGGCGGCAACCTGCGGCCGGATCTGTTCTCGTTCCTGCCATCGATGCGATATTACGCCGGCACCTGGGCGACGTCGGTGTGGCTGTTCGGTGACGGTGCCGAGCAAAAGTATGCAGACAAGGTCACCAAGTCTGCCCAGCTCCCGCACCGGCAGCTCGCCAAGCTCTACGACGATGACACGGTCGACCTGATGATCGGCAAGCTCGGCGCATGGCGCGGACTCCATACGCACGGTCGAGCCATGGCCGGGCTCTATCCCCACGCTGCCGAGGACCACGAGACTCGATTCATCGTCGACGGCGAGATGGTCGCGGGCTCGGCGATCGGCTGGAACTTCGGCGACGGGCACTTGCATCACGAGGCCCTGCTTGCCGCGATCCAGGATCAGTGTGAGTACGAGCCCGGCGAGCTGCGCGTGATCATGATGGAGTCACCGCCGCTCTTCCGCCCGGTGCAGCGTTATCGCATCGTCGACGCCGCCAGTGGGGTGGTCGAGACGGGCGAGGTGAGGGTCGTCGAGATGTTGACCCGACAGCCGTGGGACGGCTCGCTGCCGTTCAACAACGTGCACCGACCGTAGAGTCGGGTCCATGACCTCTGCCGTCGTCGTGGGTTCTGGACCCAACGGGCTCGCCGCTGGCGTCGTGCTCGCCCGTGCGGGAATCGACGTCACGGTGCTTGAGGCCGAGGATGAGATCGGCGGAGGGACTCGTTCGGCGGAGCTCACCGTCCCGGGCCTGATACATGACATCTGCTCGGCGACGCATCCCACAGGCGTGGCATCGCCGTTCTTCAGGTCACTCGATCTGGAGCGACACGGACTCCAATGGCTGTGGCCCGAGGTCGACGCCGTGCACCCCATCGACGGGGGACGGGCAGGCGTCATGTTTCGGGACCTGGACCGTACGGCCGAGCTGCTCGGTGAAGACGGTGCCGCGTGGCGCAAGCTCTACGCGCCACTGGTCGAGCACAGTGATGCGCTGATCGATGAGCTGTTCCAACCGATCGTCCATCTGCCGAAGCACCCGTTCATGCTTGCCCGGTTCGGCGCGAGGGCCCTGCAGCCGGCGGCGTGGATCGCCCGCCGTTGGGAGACCGATGAGGCGCGGGGCCTCTTTGCCGGACTTGCTGCCCACGCGATCTACCCGCTCAGCAAGCCGACGACAGGGGGCTTGGGCTTGATGTTCGGGATGACGAGTCATGCGTACGGTTGGCCTGTCGCCAAAGGTGGATCATCGGCGATCGCGCACGCACTGGCTGCCGAGATCATGGAGCACGGCGGCATCATCGAGACCAGCCACCGAGTGGCCGAATTGCCGGGCGCCGACATAGTCATGTTCGACACCACTCCCGACAGCGTCCTCCGGATCGTCGGCGACCGACTGCCCGGTCGCGTGCGGCGACCACTCAAGAAGTGGCGCCGAGGACCCGGCGTCTTCAAGGTCGACTTCGCGATCGACGGCGACATCCCGTGGGCCAATGAATGGGCCAGCAAGGCGGGGACCGTGCATCTCGGCGGAACGATCGAGCAGATCAACGCTGCTGAGAAACAGGTGCACGCCGGGCGTATGCCCGATCGCCCCTTTGTGCTGCTGTGCCAGCAATATCTCGCCGATCCGGACCGTTCGGTGGGCAACGTCAACCCGATCTGGGCCTATGCGCACGTACCGCAGGGCTATAGCGGTGACGCGACCGAAACTGTTGTCGCGCAGATCGAGCGCTTCGCACCAGGATTCACCGACATCATCGTCGCCACGTCGGCCAGCGGCCCGGCACAGCTCGAGGCTCACAACTCCAACTATCTCGGCGGCGACATCGCGGGCGGCGCCAACGATGCGTGGCAGGTCGTGATGCGACCGAGGCTCTCTCCGAATCCATATTCGCTGGGGGTCAAGGGTCTCTATCTGTGCTCGGCGTCGACACCGCCCGGCGCGGGGGTGCACGGGATGGGCGGATTTCGCGCCGCTACCCATGCCGTGGCCGAGCTGTGAGGATGGCCGGGCAGGAACTCGATCCAGAGTATCTTCGTTCTACTGTTGAATGTTCACCGATCAGCCCCGTCAATGACCAGACCGCTCAGGAGTCCGACGGATGAAGCTCAGCACCTCTCAGAAGTTCTTCTCCACTGCAGCCGCGACGTCCGTGCTGTTGCTCACCGCGGCGTGCGGCGGTGGCGGTGACGAACCCGCCGATGCATCGCCGCCCACCTCGGGGACGTCGTCAGCCGATGGTGGCAGCTCATCGAACGCGACGTTCAAGGACGGTGACTACGAAGGCAGCGGCGAGTACTCCAATCCCGCGGGTCAGTCCAAGGTGAAGGTTGATCTGACGCTCACCGACGGCAAGATCTCTGACATCTTGGTCACCCCGGAGGCCACGAACGGCACGTCACGGGGATATCAGCAGAAGTTTGCGGGTGGTATCGCCGATGAGGTTGTGGGCAAGAGCCTCAACGAGCTCAACGTCAGCAAGGTCTCGGGATCGTCGCTGACAGTCCAGGGCTTCAACCAGGCGATCGACGCGATCAAGGCTGATGCCACCGCCTGACGCCTGGCAGTTCGAGGCAATCGGCACGGCTTGGCAGATTGACACCGCAACGCCGCTCGACGATGACATTCGAACCGAGGTGCTCGAACGCATCGATGAGTTCGACCGCGTGTGGTCGCGCTTCCGTGCCGACTCCTTGGTCAGCGAGATGGCCACCCGCAGCGGTTCGTGGGAGGTGCCCGATGCCGAGGATCTGCTTGGCTTCTACGACGAGCTGTACGAAGCAACGAACGGCGCGATCAACCCGCTCGTCGGACGAGCTCTCGCTGACCTCGGCTACGACCCCGAATACTCACTCGCTCCCACTGATCGTATCGCCGAGGTTCCGTCCTGGGAGTCCGTGACTCGCTCCGGCTCCACCGTCAAGACGAGCGAACCCGTGCTTATCGACGTGGGGGCCGCCGGCAAAGGCCTGCTCGTCGACCTGTTGCAGAGCCTCCTGCAGAACGCGGGGCGCAACGCGTACACGATCGATGCGAGCGGCGACATCTATCATCACGGCCCGACGCCGATGAGTGTGGCGCTGGAGCATCCGGGCGATCCGACTCGTGCCATCGGGGTGGTCGAGCTCGAGCCGAAGCACGCGCTGTGCGGATCTGCGACCAATCGCCGCGCGTGGGGCGACGGTCTGCATCACGTGCTTGACGGCCGTACAGGGCGACCAACGACAGAGGTGGTCGCAACCTGGGTCATCGTTCCGCGGTCCTGCATGAGAGCCGACGGCCTCGCGACGGCGCTCTTCCTTGCTGAACCTGCCCAGCTCATGCCACGTTTCACCTACGAGTTCGTGCGGATGCACGCCAATGGCCGCGTGGAGTGGTCGCCGCAGTTTCCTGGAGAGGTTTTCGCATGAGAGATCTGCTGGATCGCCAGCTCGGTCGAGTCACGATGTACCGGCTGGTCACGCTGGTGCTGTCGGTACTGGCCGCCATTTACATCATCTTCTCCGCGACGGGCGTGATCGAGGGGATCTCAGTTGGCCACGAGTTCTTGTCTCTGCTCGTGCTCCTCATGGCGTCGTACGTCTCCAACCGCATTTTCGGGTTCATCTGGCGCATCACACCGCACAGCGAGTCTTCGATCATCACGGGCCTGCTCCTGTTCTTCCTTTTCGTCCCGATGTTCACCACGGATCCGGACAGCTATCTGTGGCTCGCGGCAGCGGCAATCTTGGGCAATGCCTCGAAGTATGTGCTGGCGTGGCGTGGCCGTCATGTCTTCAATCCGGCGGCCGCGGGTGCGTTCCTCGTACTGATCGCCCAGCAGGCCTTCGGCCGCGAGAATTTCACTGTCGCCATCTGGCAGGCCGCTGCGACGGACGTGATGCTGCCCTTCGTGGCTGTCGGTGCGTTCTTGGTGCTGTGGCGAACGCGCCGACTTGACGTCGGTCTGCTGTTCATTGTGCTGGCATCGGTCTTGATCATCCTGGGACTCAACGACCGCGGCACCGCGTACGGCGACGCCGTGCGTACGACGGCATACTCATTCCCCGTAGTGTTCCTGGCAGGTTTCATGCTGAGTGAACCGCTGACGCTGCCGCCTCGCCGCAAGCAGCAGCTGATCGTCGCGGCGGTGACGGCGCTGGTGTTTGCCTACCCGACGTTCATCTCACTGCTGACTGACAGCCCACCAGACCTTGGTTGGTTCGGTCCGACACCCG
>CAZWZC010000127.1:0-6340 GCA_964638755.1 uncultured Aeromicrobium sp.
GCCACCGCATGAGCAGCGACGGCTACTTCGATGGCTGGCAGGTCCAGTCCGCAGCGATCGAGTGTGCGGTGGCAGACCTCATGGCGCTCTTGCGCAAGACAGCGGAAGCGACAGGCGGCGGCGAGTACGACATCCGCATCGGGATCGACTTCACCGGCGATCAGCCGCTGACCATCTCAACGATCGACAACTTCGGCTATCACTACGACGGAGCGTCAGTCCCACTTCACCGGTACACGCCAGTCGAGTTCACTGTGAACGCCGCCGAGTCGGACTTGGACTTCTACTGGCACGTTCATGATCTCGCTCAGGACTGCGTCAACCAAGGCGGCATCTCGAACGTGCAGATGATCCAGCCACCTCTCCGCGAGAACTCGTAATCGCTTTCTGTCCTCCTCCACAATGCCTGGTGTCGCGCGCTGTGCGCGAAGGCGCGTTGTCTACCCGGAGCAGACTGTTGTCTACGGCACCGACACCAGAGGCCAGCCTTGCCCGATCTCTGGAATGGAATCGGAAAGCACGGCAACCTCAATGGCCTTGCCGACGCGATGCGCTGAGTAGTGGAGCTCAAACTCTCGCCGCCGACGTTCCGAGTAAAGGTCCGCTACTTGCGGAGCATTGTCGTAGGTAAGAATCCAGGGCCGGTCTGCCACGGAGTTGAGGACTTTGGCAAGGTCTTCGTGATCGGTTGCGGAGAAGGCATTCAGGTACAGTGACCCGGCTTTCTCGAAGTACGGCGGGTCCGCGTAGATGAAGACATCGTCTCTCTGTGCGTAGTCAGAAATGACTTCAATCCCATCGAGCGACGTCGGAACAATGTTGTCGGCGTAGAGCGACAGAATGCGAATGCGTTCCGCCAAGCCGTCCCTGTTGAACCGAGCGTCGATTTTGTAGTTGCCTGCTTGGTTCAACCCTCCAATGGGACCGCCATTGAGTACGCCGGACCTGTTCGTGCGGTTCAGGTAGAAGGTAGCGAATCCGAGCTTGGAAAGATCACTAGTATCAGCAGCGACATAGATTTCCCGTTGTCGTCGCCACTCGGTGACGTCCAGCTTGGCCTTATGGATTCGGTCGATTAGCCAACCTGGCTCAGACTGAACCGTGCTCCAGAACGCGTGAATTGCCGGGTCGAGGTCATTAATCACAACACGCTCGACTTGCCCGGTGACAAGGAGACTGAGTCCGGCTCCAACGCCGCCTGCGTAAGGCTCAACGTAGGTGCAACCTGCGAGGTCCATGTCACGGATCATCTTGCGAAGTCGTGAGTACAACGCTGACTTGCCACCGGGGTACCGGAGCGGTGAGATCCTTGGTCGTCGTGTAGAGACACCGATAGCACTCGCACTCACGGCTTCATCACGTACCTCATGATCGAGTCGATGGAGGACCACATCGAGAATGCCTGGTCGGCGTCAACGAGGAAGTGGTGATTATGGTTGATCGCGTTGAGAGAGTCGCCTGAGTTGGTGTAGGTGACAAGTTTCCCGGACCTAACGCCTTCGATAACCTGAATCAAGTACTTTGGCCCATTAGATTTGACATAGTCCAGGAGCCAGTTCAGAACGTGACTGAGTTGAACCCGCCCGTTCTGATTGTTTCCCGAGCCCTTTATGTCGATCGACTTTGCCTCAGCAAAGGCCTTGATTGACTTCTCCAGCACAGCGCGGACCATGAGGAAGGTGGCGTTGGGGAACTTCTGCACGTCGACCTCGGACAGCTCGCCGAGCAGGAGTATTACCGCCTCCGGGTAGCTGGTCGGCGGTTTGATCTGTCCTAGGTCAAGATTTCTGGGCTTCTTTTTCTTCGCCGGCGGCTTTGGTGACGGCTTCGATCCTGTCGGGATGGGTTCGCCGGTCGGAGGCTTCCCGGGGCTGGAAGTGCCCGTGGGCGAAGCCGGCGTCGTGCCGGCACTTCCGCCGACGGGCGTGTTTCCGCTTCCGCCCGAGTTTGTCCCTGCAGGGGGGCTCGTGGGAGCAGGTGAACTTGCGTCGCCCGCTTCGGCGACGATCTGACGCAGTTCTCTCATCAATTGCGTGTAACGAGGGCTTGAAACCGAGTTCAGGCTGCGAGTATTGATGTTCTCCTCATACATCCCGCGGACGATCGCGGTGGCCACGTGCTTGAAGGCGACATCTGAGATCGTCTTCGAGACGTTGCCATCCGAGGCCATCGAAAGCCCGGTGAGGTCAAGGAACTCTTTGGACTCGTAGATGCGAGCGAGCGTCGACAGCCCCCTCGCCCACTTCTTCGTTGCAAGGAAGTCCTGTAGCTCAGCGTCGTCGTATTTAACAGACTTGAAGAGATTGATTATGTGAGCGCGGAAGACGAACTTGCGGACGTCGATGGTGGGATACCTAGTGAGGAGCTCGCCGAGTTTCCGCCCAGCGTCTATCTGTGCCTGGAAGAACGCTGCTTGTCTGCTGGGACTCCACGCACGTCGGAGATTCCCAGTGTGGATGGCCGCGATCAACTGATCCGCTTCGGTTTGGTTCGGCGCGATCATGACTCGGACCTTCGCGAGCGCAGCGCGATCTGGTAGAAGTGCGGCCAGCGACGCTACTCGCGCCCGGTAGTCAGGAACCAGCATCGGGTTCTGGATAGCTTTGAGTGCGGCGAGCCTTCGGTTCCCCTCAACCATCACGTACTTGCCGCGGCGCTTCAGCACCACGGGTGTCTCATGCGTCAGGTAGCCGACCTTGCAGATGCCTTCGACAAGTCCCAGTGCGTCTTCGTTGACAAACAGGTCTTCAATGATGTCGGCTTCGACTTTTGCGTCGGTCACTTCGAGGCGAACGTTCTTCGCGTCAAGTTGGACGTCCTTCAAGACGTCCAACTCAACTTCTGGCCAGTTAGAGGTGTCTAACATCCGTTCCCGCCTTCTGTGCTGCTCGTCTCTGACATCGCGGTCACGAACTCACCCATTGTGCTCCGCTCCTGCCTGCGGCCGTGAGCCGCGGACGTACGCAAGGACATCGCTCCTCACGAAGCGCCAAGCGCGCCCGACCTTCTCTCCTGGCAGTGATCCTGAACGAGCCAGCGAGAGCACCGTCTTGGTCGAGACCCTAAGGAGTGCAGCCGCCTCATCAGCGGTCAGAACTTCGTTATCTTCCGGCATCTTCTCGTAGCCTCCTTGTGCGGGATGCATCTTCAGGCTATCAGCTAGGCGCGCCGTACGTAGGTGATCGCGACAGCGCACATGCGCTAAAGCGAGGGGCTGACTGGTCTCCCAGCCGTCTGCTGGAATCTGTTTACCGGCCCCAATCCGAGCGAAAAAGCCCGGTCCAGCGCGGCATGCGCGCGGGCCGCGCCTAGCCTTTGCGTCTCGGACGCGGACACTGCTCCGAGCGGCGTGTCGTCGGTGATTCGGTAGCGGTCTCGGTAGGCGGCGACCACGCGTGCGGTATTCCGCCATGCTGCGGCTCGTCGAGCATCGCCGGGTAGCGTGCCGAGTGCTTTCGTCCAAGGTGCCTTGTCGGCGAGAGCGCGATCGAGCACGGCATCGGCGCGGGCTTCGATAAGCGCTGCTCGTTCGTCAAGCGCGGCTCGCATCTCAGGGTCGAGCACTCCGTCTGCGTGTGGGACGAGCCCGACGATGAGCCGTGGTGCCTTACGTGCACGGCCTGATCCGGCTGGCCGCGCGGTGGCGTGAGCGACGCGGTAGTGGAGGACAGCGGCGATGTCGTCGGCATCTCCGAACCCGCGCGCGGCAACAAGGCGTGGCAGTAGGGTCTCGATGTTGTGGTGGTTGGCCTCGGCCCGGCGAAGCTCTGCGGTGAGCGGGCCGAAGGCTTCGGACTCGACCGCTGCTTGAGCTTGCTCCTCGTTGAGGCCGGAGGCACGCACGAGGGACGCCCAGTGGTCATACTGTGCTGCGGCGGCGATGGTCTCGTACTCGGCGGCGAGCTGCGCGATCGACCCCCACTGTTCCTGTTCGGCGGTGATCGTCTCGTGAGCGGACAATTCCGCGCCGACGTGCTGGAGCACTCCGGCCAGGACGCTGCGACTGGACACGTTCGGGTCGTCGCCGGGGTGCGGCTGTTGGTGATCGTCGGTGCGGTCGAGGATCACGTAGGCATGGTTCGCGGCTCGGCCTCGGGTCATGGAGACGTAGAAGTTCTCCCTCGTCGCGGTCGGCTCGACCAAGACATGGGCGGTGTCGGTGGTGACGCCTTGGGCTCGGTGCGCCGTGACGGCGTATCCGAGATCGACATGCTCGGCGATGTACGCTGCAGGCAGCACGATCGCGCCGCCGTAGGAGCGGCCGGGTCTGCGGATGGTGAGGCTTCCGTCGCCTCGCACGTCCGTGATGGTCCAGATGTCGCCGTTGCGCACCCAGTCGTTCCCGTTGCTTGCCGCGATCTTCCGGTCGTTGCGGCGGGTGATGACGGTGTCCCCGATACCCGCATGGGTTCCGTCGCGCAGCTCGACCTCTCGATCCTGGGTGAGGGTCCCGTCGATGAGTAGGTCTGCGCGGGCGCGCTCGTTGAGAGCGGTCACTTGCTCGTGAGTCTCGGCGATCAGGACGGTGATGCGTCCGGCGTCTCGGTCTGCCCGCCATGCCGTGTAGGCGGCGTCGGTCATTGTCTTGGTGTCCCCGTCTCGGATGCGGCCGTGCGCGAGGTAGGTGTCGATCACAGCAGAGTGACCATGGCGCAGGCCGAGGGAGGCGAGCTTTTCCCACGGCTGGTGGAAGCGGTGGACGTCGATGAGTTCGACGGTGTCGGTGCGGTCGTGCGCGAGCATCGAAAATGCGCCCCCGGCATCAACCGCCTGGAGCTGGGCGTAGTCACCAACGAGCAGCACCTTCGCGCCAGCTTGCTGGGCGAGGCCGGCAATCCGGTCCAGCGACAAGGTGCCGGCTAGGGATGCTTCGTCGACGATGACCAACTGGCCGGCGGTGAAGTTGAGTCCTTTGGTGAGGTGGTTCTGCCACCACATGGCGGTGTTCTCGGTTTCGATCCCGAGATCGTCAGCGAGAACCTGCGCGGCCACTGCCGACGGGGCGAGCCCGACCACGGAGCCTGTGCCGTGCTCGGCCTCCCAGGCGCGGCGGAGCGCGTTCATCGCGGTGGTCTTGCCCGCCCCAGCCGGGCCAACGAGCACGTCGAGCATCCGCCCGGACACCGCGATCCGTGTCAACGCCTCGGCTTGATCCTCACCCAGCACCAGTCCGTCAGCGTCGGGCTTGCGTGTTACCCGCGCGACGGCGGCGAGGGCGACGGTTGGGCCGGTGAGGTCGCTGGAGCGTTCGAGGAGCCGGTCTTCCGCAGCGAGTTGCACCTCGGAGGTGAAGATGGCGGAGTTGACCGGCCGGAACACCGACGTGCCATCGCCACGCCGGAACACCACCGGCGATAGTGAGAGCTCGGGCGGGCTGAGGCGGAGGGATGCGAGTTGGGCGGCGTCGGTGACCATCGTGATCACTGTTTCTCGGTCGGTCATGGTGGCGAAGCGCCACCCCATCGTCTGCCGGGAAGCTTCGGCCATGAGGTTCCATTTGCGCCAGGTCGAGCGCTTCTCTCCAACTGTCTCGACGACGGAGCATCCGATGTCGCGGATCACGTCGAGCGGAATGTCGTCGGCACGCAGCAGCAAGGGTCGGTCGTTGTCGGTGGTATCAATCGCCCACCTGGTCGCGTCCCGTCCGAGGATCGTAGTGGCTCGAGTGCGCCACTCCGCGGTCAGATCGGCGAGGGACCGGACGTGTTTGTCGGGCCGGGTTAAGAGCGTCGCTTGTGCGCGGAGCTTCATCAGCGCTGCTGGTGTTGGGCGGCGGCCGTGCGCGGCGACGTATTCGTCGATGAGACGGTCGGTCTCGATGTCGATGTGGCGGGCGCGGCTGGAGAACTCCGTCACCAGCGACTCCGGGACGGCGGTGATGGCCCAAGCGGGGCTCCGGTCGCGGCCCATGTCTCTGGCCTCCCACTCGACGCCGAAGATGAGGGTCATGTGGTCGGCAAACACCGCTTCGTGCAGCTCCGATAGTGCGACGACGGCGGCGTGCATCGGCCTGCCGTCCAGCGAGCGCCACTTCCCGTCGAGCGTGGTCTTGGCCTTGTTGCTGATGACGACGTGCGTGTGGAGGTGGGGGTCGCCCGCGCGGGAGTCGAAGTGATCGAACGCGGTCGCGATCAGCCCCTCGACATCGACCTGCGCAACGGCTCCATCGCCTGCGGTTGCGCCGGTACGGGTGGCCGCAACCTCGCGCTCCATGAACGCAACCACCTCCGCAACCGCCCGGTGATGCGCGGCCCCGATCATCGCCTGCACCCCTGCATCGGCGACCGCCCAGAGCACGCTGGCGGACTTCGGGATGGAGAACGTGAAGTCGAACCCTGCC
>CAZWZC010000128.1:0-6304 GCA_964638755.1 uncultured Aeromicrobium sp.
GTTCGCCGCTGCGGGGCGGATCGCCTGGCATCCCGAACTGACCATCGACGAAACTGTGCCGTCGCGATGGATCAACGTGGTGTTCCTCCAAGGCGACGAGGCTGACCGCCCGTTGCGCATTCTCGGCGAACTGGGGCATGTCGATGTTGTGGACTACCTCGCGCAGTGGGACTACGGCGAGGAGACCACGCAGGCGGCGTTGGAGAACGGGTACGTCTACGACGAACCCGGGCAGGGCACCAACGACCGGGTGATGATCTCGGGCGACTACGCCCTGGTCGTTAACCCGCACGTCGGGTATGTCTCGCTGCTGCGCCGTCACTCCGATCCCGACGCGAGCGCCGAAGCGATTGATGAGCCGTCGCAGGATGGGCCGGAGCTGCTGGTCTCGTACTCCTCGCCGGGTGCTCCAAAGCGTCCTGATGTGCCGCAACCGAAGCAGGAGCGGTCGTGGTTCGAGCCCGCGAAGATTACGGCGGTCAAGCAGGCACGAGGTCTGGGACTGTGACCACCGACAAGGAGCGCCTCCACACCGCCGTGCTGGTCGCGCCGTCGAAGGAACGCCGCAAGCTCCGCAAACAGCGCCGCCGCGCGGAAGCCCGGCTCCATGCTGAGCAGCGCAAGGCCGAACTCGCCGCAGCGAAGGCGAAGGCCGAGGAGGAACGTGCCGAACGGCGCGCCACGGTCTACCTACCGAAGGCCGGCGAACCTGGCAATGCGCGATTGCGCACCCCTGGTCGGTTCCATCTGACGCGGCATCAGGACACGTCGGCGACGCTGGCGGGTGCGTACCCGTTCGTCGCCGAGGGCGGGCTCGGCGCGGATGGCGTGTTCGTCGGCCAGGACCTGTACTCGGGCGGGAGTTTCGTCTACGACCCGTGGGTGCTCTACGCGCGCGGGATCATCACCGCCCCCAACGTGGTGCTGGCCGGGATCGTCGGCTCCGGCAAGTCCTCGCTCGCCAAGTCGCTCTACACGCGGTCAATACCGTTTGGCCGCAGGGTCTATGTCCCCGGCGATCCAAAGGGTGAGCACACTGCCGTCGCTAACGCTGTCGGTGGCCGGGCCATCGTCCTCGGCCACGGACTCAATACCCGCCTGAATCCCCTCGACGAAGGCCACCGCCCCTCGGGGCTCTCGGACGAGCAGTGGGCCGCCACCGTCGCCGCACGACGCCGGGACTTGATCGGCGCACTCACCGAGACAGTGCTGGCGCGCGGGCTGTCGCCGTTGGAGCACACCGCCATCGACCTAGCGTTGACGCAGACGGTGCGGGAGAACCAGGTGCCGATCCTGCCGATGGTCGTTGACCACATCCTCAGCCCCAGCACCGACCCCGACGGACGTCTGGCCGAAGACGGCCGTCTCGTCGGCCACGCCCTGCGTCGTCTCGTTGCCGGTGACCTCGCCGGGCTGTTCGACGGCCCCTCCACGGTGCGGTTCGATCCGTCGCTGCCGATGATCTCCCTCGACCTGTCGCGGGTGACGGAGAACTCGACCCTGATCTCGGTATTGATGACGTGTTCGTCGGCGTGGATGGAATCGGCGCTGCTCGATCCGAACGGTGGGCAGCGGTGGGTGATCTACGACGAGGCCTGGCGGCTCATGTCCCACCCGGCGCTGTTGCGGCGGATGGACGCGCACTGGCGGCTCGCTCGGCATTACGGGATCGCGAATATGTTGATCTTTCACAAGCTCTCCGACCTCGACAACGTCGGCGATCAAGGCTCCGCCATGCGTTCACTCGCCAATTCGCTGTTGGCGAATGCGGAGACCCGAATCGTGTACCGGCAGGAATCCGACCAGCTCGGACCCACCGCCTCGGCGCTTGGCCTGACCGGCACCGAACAGCAACTCCTGCCGAACCTCGGCGTCGGCCAAGGGCTCTGGCGGATCAAAGCCAGAAGCTTCGTGACCCAGCACCAGTTGCATCCTGCCGAGTTGGCGTTGTTCGATACGAGCTCGCGAGCCTCTGGAGGTCACCGATGAACCTCGCACACCCTCGCCACTCCCACCCGTCCGACCGCGCACCCGAGGTGCCCGTCGATCTGCCCAACGTGATCATCACCGCCGCCACCGACGGGACACTGACCACGACCGTCGATGGCGCCGAGCATCCGTCACCGGCTGCGGGACCCTGGACTCGCGCTTCGTTCGGGTCACTGATGGACGAGATCACGAAAGACCGCACCGTTTCGGTGCGGGTCGAGGTCCGCGAGTGCGACGGCGGTGTGTTCACCGACATCATCCACGCCCGCAAACCAACCCCACCTGCACGAGCCGTTGAGCATGAACCGGTGCCGGGAACACGGCGCGGCCGCCGAGCTGCCGCGCCACGTGCGCTGCGGCTCATAGAGGTGGAGGGCGAGGGCTTCCTGCCCGGTGAGGATGTCGCCGTTGCGGTCATCGTGAGCCACACCGACGCCGCCGGGGCCGGCACCGCTCGGGTGCTGGTCGATCTCGACAACCTCCCGCCTGACTCGACGAGTGAGGCGATCCTGTTCGGGCGTATCTCGGGCACGACAGTCGTGCGGCGGCTGCAATGAACCCGAGTCAGGGCGGGAGCATGGGCGACGAACTCACCAACGCCGCTCTCATCGCCCTGATCGGAGCCTTCGGCCTTGCGCTCATCCTCCGAGTAGCCGGATCAGTCGCCGCCTTCCTCGGTGGCACACCCCAACCACTTGCAGATCCAGCGTCGGGGCTCGGGGTGCTGTTCAACCCCACCGACCCGGCCGGGGCCCTCGACGCCGAAGACCTCAGCCCGGTCGTCTACTGGATCGTCACGGCGCTGCTGCTCACCGTACTGATAGCTGGTGTTGCCTGGGTGTGGATGTGGTTGCGTCGCCACAACCGCAAGGTCGAGACCGACCCACACCGTCTCGCAGGCATCGCGACCGCTCAGGAGGTCAAGACCACCGCATCCGCGAAAGCCCTCCTGCACCGCGCCGAAACCCTCCGCCCATCACTGACGACACCGACACCTGCCGATGTCGGCTACCTCCTTGGCACCAGCCGCGGCACCGGTGTGTGGGCGTCGGTGGAGGACTCGATCCTGCTGATCGGCCCGCCTCGCTCCGGCAAAGGCCTGCACGTGGTCATCAACGCGATCCTCGACGCACCCGGAGCCGTCGTCACCACCAGCACACGGCCCGACAATCTCACTGCGACGCTGAAAGCTCGCCGAGACAAGGGCGGACCGCTCGCGGTGTTCGACCCCCAGCACTTGGCGGAGGGAATCCCTGCGGGGCTGCGCTGGTCGCCAGTGCGCGGCTGCGAGGACCCGCTGACCGCGATGATCCGCGCCAACGGTCTCGCCGCCGCCACGGGCCTCTCCTCCGGCGGGGTGGAGTCCGGCGGGTTCTGGGAAGGGAAAACCCGAACCGCGCTCCAAGCGCTGCTCCACGCCGCTGCCCTCGACGGCAGGCCGTCGGCTGAGCTGTTTCGGTGGACTCTCGACCCCAGCGCCGCTGCCGAGGCTGTTGCAATCCTGAACTCGCACCCGAACGCGGCGATGGGGTGGGGTGACTCGCTCGGCGCGATGATCGATGCGGACCCCAAGACCCGTGACAGCATCTGGCAAGGCGTCTCCCTGGCGCTGGCAGCCCTCGCTGACCCGCGTGTGCTCGATGCCATCACCCCGGGACCGGACGAGCACTTCGACCCCGAAACCTTCCTCACCCAACAAGGCACCCTCTACCTGCTGGCCACCGGAGCCGGCGCAGGCGCATCCGCCGCGCTCGTCGCCGCGTTCGTGGAAGACCTCATCGAAACCGCCCGCCGACTCGCCGCACGGTCGCCCGGAGCCCGGCTTGATCCGCCGCTGTTGCTGGCGCTCGACGAGATCGGCAACCTCGCACCCCTGCCGTCGCTGCCGACACTGATGGCTGAGGGCGGTGGTACCGGGATCACGACCATGCCGGTGTTGCAGTCCCTCGCCCAAGCGCGCGACCGATGGAGCGAGCATCAGGCCGGGGCGATCTGGGATGCCAGCATCGTCAAGATCATCCTCGGCGGCGCATCCAACAGCCGCGACCTTCAAGACCTCTCCACCCTCATCGGCGAACGCGACGAATACACCGACTCCGTCACCCTCGGTGATCGCGGCACCCGGTCGAACCAGCGCTCCATACGGCGCGTGCCGATCCTGCCTCCCGACCGTATCCGCACCCTCCCGTTCGGTACCGGGATCACGCTGCTGCGCTCCGCACCACCCATCGTGACCGACCTGCGCGCCTGGCCTAACCGTCCCGATGCGGCACAGCTCCGCAGCGATCGCGTCGAGCTCGAAGCCCTCCTACGCCGGCCAGCACCCTGACGCACGGCATGGGCACGGGGGCGCACCTGCCTGGTACAGCGGCCGCAACGAGCTGGCCGCCTGAGATCAGGAGGAAAGGCTCATGGCCATTCATACGCAGGAGTCCCTCTCGGGATTCATCGCTTCCGACCCGCTGCTCACACAGACCGCCAAGGGAGACGCGAGGTTTTTCGCCCGGATCGGCAAGGAGCACTTCCGCCGCGAAGAGGATGGCTCGTTCACGCGGACAGAGACGACCTACCACCACCTCGTGATGTTCGGCCGCTCCGCCGAGCACGCCCACGCAAACTTCTTTCCGGGCGACAACTTCATCGCCGAGGGATACACGCGCGAAGTCAACTACGAGCGCAACGGCCAGGCGGTTGAGACCGAGGAGTTCGTCGCCAAGAGGATCGGCCACGACGCAGCCCGCACGCGCTACGAGGTGGATCGCTCACCCCGCAACCAGGTGGCTCGCGAAGCCGCCGCCTACGAGCCGCCGCAGCGCTCGACGCCGACGGCGCAGGCCTCGTCCGTCAGCATGTGATCGGGAGCCGACCATGAGCGAACAACATCCCGAGCTGCGGGACTCTGATCTGCCCGAAGCCGACGAACCCGACGTATTCGATGGACCACCGCGCGTCACGAACGCCGACATGCCCGAGCCCCCGCATCCGGTGAACTGGAACCTTCTGACAGCTCACGAGCTGGAGCAGGAATGGCTCGCACTCAACCGGTGGGTGGACTGGCTTCGCCTCACCTACGGTCTCCAGGCATCGGTGATCCCGCCGTTCTGGCACCACCACCCGGAACTCATGTGGGAACTCTCCGCGCTGCATCTGCATTGGCTCGCCGCATACGACCCTGAGCAGGACGCCTCAGCACCGCTTGGCTGGCATCGAGACTTCGCCGACGCACGCGAACGGCTCCGTTACTGGGTCACAGCCTGCGGCACGCGCGGCGATCGGGACCGCCCGACCCGTCAGGCACTCTGGCCCGGTGAAGAGCCACAGGCCCCGATCCAGGACGTGACCTTTGACGACCGCGACGTCGAGTTCGTCGAGTTCGTGATCGCCCAGGTCCGCAAGCGCCAGGAAGCCGAAGACGAGTTCTACGCGACCCTCGGCGACGATGACGAAGCGCCATAGGCCGATGACCCGCTACGCCAAGAAGACTAACCGTCGCCCGTACGAGGAACGGTCACTCTCCGTCCGCGCCGTCCACCGCGACCGAGCCGATCTTCACAAACTCGCCGAAGTCCTCATCCGGCTGACGCTACAGGAGACCGGAGAAAGCAGAGCCGCCCGCGCGGCGGCCCGACCGCCCGACACGTACCGCGCGGACTCGGTTGCCCTGGCCGCGTCGGATGCGGCCAGGTAGAATCAACGTACAAGCCTCGCGACGCGGGGTGTTGTGGCTCAAACCTCGTCATCTGGCGGGCAACACGCACCGAGACCCGATCCGGGTCTCGCCCTACAGCCTTCACCGGCTGCTCTCACGATCAACACCCCTCCCACGGCAACGGGGAGCGCGAGGGCCGAACCGCGTGAGAGTGAGCGTCCAGATGACAACCGTCGCTGATGATCCAACGGCCAGCCTGATCGAACCACCGAAGGGCGGCGCTGTAGCCGTGTCCTACCTGCGGGTCTCCACCCGCGAACAAGCAGAGAAGGGCGGCACCGACGAGGGCTTCTCGATCCCAGCGCAACGCGAAGCCACCCGGCGCAAAGCCGAGCAACTCGGTGCCGGGATCCTCGAAGAGTTCATCGACGCCGGGGCCTCTGCCAAGTCCGCCGACCGGCCCGAACTGATGCGGATGATCCAGTACGTCAAAGCGAACAAGGTTTCGTACTGCATCGTTCACAAGGTCGACCGGCTCGCTCGTAATCGGGCTGATGACGTGAGCATCCACCTCGCTCTCCAACAGTGCGGGGTCATGCTCGTGTCGGCGACGGAGAACATCGACGAGACGCCCTCGGGGATGCTGCTGCACGGCATCATGTCCAC
>CAZWZC010000129.1:0-2587 GCA_964638755.1 uncultured Aeromicrobium sp.
TTGAGCAAGCCAAACTCAGCGGCGATCACACGATCGGGGTGTGGGGCGATGGCGAGCAGAGCCGCAGTTTCATGTACATCGACGACTGCGTACGCGGCACCCAGGAGATCTTGGCCGGAGACAATGTCGAGCCAGTCAACCTCGGCTCAGCCGAACTCGTGACGATCAACCAGATGATCGGCATCCTGGAGGACATCGCTGGCATCAAAGTCACAAAGAACCACGAACTGTCAGCGCCTCAAGGTGTGCGCGGCCGGAACTCGGACAACACGATGTTCCACAGCATCTATGGCTGGGAGCCATCGATCTCGCTTCGTGACGGACTGGAAAAGTCCTACGCGTGGATTTACGACCAGCTGAGCGCGCGCCAATAGTCAGATGAAGATCATCGTCCACGACTTTTCCGGACACCCCTTCCAAGCTGAGTTATCGCGCAAGCTCGCGGACAAGGGGCATGAGGTCGAGCACGTCTCAGCGGAGCAGTACGTCAGCGGCAAGGGCCACTTGGAATTTCAGCCTGGCGACAGCCCCACACTGTCATTCACTGGCATGCTGATCGACCTACCGTTTCAGAAGTACGCCCCTTCGGGCCGCCTCCGCTTCGAGCGCGCCTACGCGAGGGCCTGGATCAACATGCTGGAGGCGGCACCGCCGGACGTAGTGATCGCATGCAACCTCCCGCTGGTTTCGATGTACCAGTTCGCCAAGTACGCCAAGCGAGCGCAGATACCGTACGTCTTCTGGCACCAGGACATCTACAGCAACGGCCTGAGCGATGAGCTCCGGCGCAGGTTCCCCAAGCCCGTCGCCGGTGCCGGCAGCCGCGTCTTTGAACGCATGGAGGCATACTGCGCCCGCAACGCCAACCACGTCGTCGCGATCGGTGACGCATTCAACGAGGTCTATCCCGGGTGGAAGGTCTCCCCCAAGAAGATCTCGGTGATCCCCAACTGGGCTCCGCTCGACAAGGTTTTCCCGGCCAGTCGCTCCAACCGGAAATCGCGTCACCTGTTCGACGATGACGACTCGTTGCGACTCGTATATGCCGGCACAATCGGCCGAAAGCACAACCCACAGTTGCTGGTCGACCTGCTCCGCACAGTCGTCGATGCCGGTACGCCCTCTGCGCTGGCGGTCATCTCGGAGGGCGATGCGGCCGACGACCTGGCCGCGGTCGGTCGCGACAATGGGCTGGCGCTGCGCGTGCTGCCGTTCCAGCCTGCTGACAGCCTCCCGGACGTCCTGAGCTCGGCCGACGTGCTGGTCGCCCTGCTCGAGCCGGACGCCACGCGGTTCTCCATCCCCAGCAAGGTGCTGTCCTACATGGCAGCCGGCCGGCCGATCCTCGGCTTGATGCCCCCCGATAACCCCGCTGCGGCGGACATAATCGCGTCTGGCGGGCTCGTTGCAGACCCTGACGAAAATGGCGTCGCGGAGGCAGCGAAATGGGTGGCAACACTGGCCGGCGACCACGAACGAATCAAAGAGATCGGCGCAAATACTCGCCGGGTTGCCGAAGAGAAGTTCGACGCCGACAAGGTCGCCGCCCAGTTTGGGGAAATCCTCGTGTCGATCACCTAGACACTGCGCCGATCAAGCAACCGGTCGCCGTGCGTACGCGTCCCACACGTTGCGCGGAACCCATCCCCATCGGAGAAAGCGGTCGATGATTCGGGCCATCGGGTTGACGAGACCACCAGGGACACGGAGCGAGAGCAGGTACGCCGAAGTCGTCAGCGAATACCGCGCCGCAGGTTCGATCGCGATGACGTCGAGACCGGCGTTCTCCAGCGATCCTTTCAGGCTCTCTCGGGTGTGGAGCGCCATGTGATGCAAGCCGATGCGCCGATCAAGGATCCTGGCCACCCGGCCGCGAGTCAGATCGGCAATGCCCTGAGCGACTCGATCCATCGCGGACCACCTCGGAGTCTGCAAATAGAGCACGCCCCCCGGCCGAAGAAGCGTTGCCGCGTCCGAAAGCAGCCCATTGCCGTCGACCACGTGCGCCATGACGCACCACATGGTGACTGCGTCATGCGTGGGGTCACGCTTGAGGTCGGACAGGTCGCCGAGGTGTAGATCGATTCCGTGGCGCTCCTTGACGAGGCGGACTGCCCCCGGCGCGAGGTCGTTACCGGAAGCGTCGTAACCGGCTTCCTGTGCCAGCGCCAGGAAGTTGCCAGCACCGGCCCCGACGTCGTAGATGCGCGGCGAACCCTCGGTCTTAACCAGATCACCGATTCGCATGAGCACATCGACGTGACTTTTTTCGATCTCGTCACCGCGGGACAATGCGGCCCACGCGGCGAACTCGTCAAGGTCGTGCTCCGTCAACTCGGTCATCTCGTCAGATGTAGGGAACTCTGCGAGTGCTCGCAGCCCGCAGGTCAGACACTCGACGACTGCTCGACCGGTCGACTTCGACCGTGAGTGCAGGCGCAGGTCGGTGGCGCCGCAGGCCGTGCACTCCGTTCGGTCAAACCGGCCATAACTCTTCGCGGGGATCGACGACCGCATGGATGCCTCCTGACGTGGGCTGGGTCGCGCAACGACCTCGTTCCGAAGACTCGGCGAAGTCTACCGTTAG
>CAZWZC010000129.1:2597-4633 GCA_964638755.1 uncultured Aeromicrobium sp.
CCTGCGTCGGACCATTATCCGCATCCTATGGTGCCTGCGACCGCGCTACCCCGAGGCATGGGCAGGTCCCCTCGTCCGACGTCGCATCAGGCGCCAGCTCGCTGACCTCGACACCGTCGACGATGCGAAGGCCCAGATGGCCTACCTGCTCGGGGATGGATATCCCGACGAGGAGATCGACCGCCTCGCAAGGCTCTACATTGAGCATTGGGCGTGGGTCAAGGAGATGCGCTGGCACCCGCGATCCATCACTGGCTTCCGGGTCGAAGGAGGGGAGGTCCTTGCCACTGCCCACGCGCGGGGCCGAGGGGTCGTCATCTCGCTGATCCACCACGGAGAGTGGACCGGCATGATGCCGTGTGTTGCCCGGGGCTCGGGTCTCCCGGTCCTCACAGTTGTCGACAGCGCATCGATCGGAGGCCCAAGTTCAATGCAACACCTGCGCGTCGTCGGCTCGGCTGGCGGGCTACTTCAGTTCTCCGTAGGCACCAAGGGCATAGTCGAGAACCTCCAAGCCGGGCACGTAGTCGCCGTAGCGATGGACCTGCCGGGCAGCGGCGTGGTTGAGATCGGCGGACGTCGTGTCCGCTGCGCGTCGGGCGCCGTGCACGCCGCGCGAGCCGCAGATGCGCCGATCATCTCGCTTTCGAGCCGCCGGGACGAGACAGGGCCGTACTTCTGCATGGCCGAGGTGACAGACCACAGCAGCCAAGAAGACCCTGACGACCTTTTGCAGCGCCTCGGCAGATGGCACGACCACTCCCTGCGAGCGTGGCCCGAAGCAGCCTACTTGCCGCGGACTCTGTGGGTCGAGGCTGAGCCCGTGCCCGCAGAACCGCCGCCGGCGGGCGCTCGCGAGACCCTCTAGGACTGCTTACGCAGCCAGCCCATCGGATGGGTCGTGATCGGCCACCTACCGTTTCGCTCGGCGGAAGCCCAGGTGGAGTTCTCAGCGAGGAACCGCTTGATCGCCGGCACGGGCCCCGGCCGCAGTGCGCGCGTGCCCGGGACGTTGAGCGTGTCGATGATGCCGTCCTGCACGAGGATCGTGCTGCCGACAGTAATCATCGGCGCGTACGCGTCGAGCTCGTTGTAGACGTGCGCCTCGGAGTGATCGCTGTCGAGAGTCGCCATGACATGGCCCGTGGCGGCTGCGGCGCGCTCGGCGACCTGCGAGACGATCTCCGGGCTGGTCGAGCTACCGACCAGGTAAGTCACTCGCGGGTGCGACAGCTCGTGCTGCTTGTCGACGTCGATCGTGATGACCTCTCCGTGACCCATCAGGTCGAACAGGTGGGCCACAAACAGCGACGACCCGCCTTGGTAGGTACCGGTCTCGATGTAGAGGTCGGGCTGGAGGGCGGAGATCTCCTCTTGCAAAGACCAGAGGTCGAGCACGTCCTGCCAGACCGGCACACCCAACCAGCTCACGTCGGCAAAGCTGTTGGTCGACTCGAGCAAATCCATCTGGAACAGAGTGTTGGTGACGCGGCCGATCGATCGGCGGTAAGTGGGAAGCAACCTCTTCGCGATCGTTCGAGTTCGACTGCGCATGCGTGATCTAGCCTTTCGGTCCATCTTCGTTTGCGACCATCTGCCATTGCCGCAGGCCTACGCGCTCACCGCGCGAGATTCGGCGCAAGCATAGCGGCCGGTGCTCTTGGCCGTCAGAGGGTCGTCGGCCAAGAGGCGGTGTCCCGCGGCTACCATCGGACGGTGAGCGCAAGAGTGGTGCAATTGGCGAACACCGCGAAGCGGCGTGTTGGATGGTTGGTTCGTGATCGGTTCCCGGGCCGCAAGGTCGTACGCGAGGTGCAAGGCGTCTCAATGACGCTCCCGTGGTCCCACCGACTCCCTGACTACACGACGGCCAACCCCGCGTACGGCCAGAACCTCGTCGATCTCGCCCGCCTCCTGGCAACGCCCGGCACTCCCCTGACGGTGCTGGACGTCGGCGCCAACATCGGCGACTCAGCCCTCCAGATCCTCCACGTGACCGATGCCCGAGTGCTGTGCGTAGAGGGCGACCGCGCCTA
>CAZWZC010000129.1:4643-6166 GCA_964638755.1 uncultured Aeromicrobium sp.
CGTCGGGCAAGACTCCCGCGTCACCATCGTCGAGGCACTGCTGGCCGTCGGTAACGACGGTGCGGCCGGCACCGCGGTTCGCTCCGGCGGAACGACCCGGTTCGTCCAAGGGGACGGGGACGGTGAGGCCATGCCGTCGATCTCCACGACGGCCCTGCGCGAGGCGCATCCGGCATTCACCGACCTGCGCCTCGTCAAGTCGGACACGGACGGCTACGACGTATCGCTCGTCCCCGCCGCCGCCGCGGCTTGGTCAGAGTCGCGACCCGTGCTGTTCTTTGAGTACGACCCCGATCTGACCCGCATCGCTGGACACGATCCGGCTCAGGTCTGGAAGGACCTGGCATCCTTGGGATACCGCGATGTCGCGGTCTGGGACAACGGTGGGCAGCCACTCGGCCGCTCCACAGTTGGGAAGATCCCGTCCAAGACCGCGCCTCTCGACGCCCCGGGCCAGCGTTGGAGCAAAGCTCGTACCTATTGGGACGTTGCCGTCGTGCACACCGAGGACGTGGCGGGCAGCGCCGCCGTCGACACACTCGTCCCGTCATCCCTCGCGCTCTGAGAGGATCGTGCCCTGATGACAGCCCTCGAGACGCCGATCGTGATCATCGCTTTCAACCGTCCCGACGCCGCGCGCCGCACTCTGGACGCCGTTCGTGCTACCCGAGCCACGCGGCTGTTCTTGCTGGCCGACGGACCGCGCGCCGACCGCCCAGACGATCAGGCACTTGTCGCCGCGACCCGCGACGTACTCGACGACATCGACTGGCCGTGCGAAGTCACCCGTCGCTACTCCCCGGTCAACCTGGGGTGCGACGGCAACGTCGAGACCGGGCTTGACCATGTGTTCTCCGAGGTTGCCGAGGCCATCATTCTCGAGGACGACTGTGTCCCCGACCCGACCTTCTTCACGTTTGCGTCCGAGCTGCTTGGCAAGTACAGGGAGGAGATGTCGGTGTGGCAGATCTCCGGCAACAACTTCGGCGTGCCCGAACGGCTCTTCCCCAATTCCAGCTACGGGTTCACGGCCTGGGGGAGCATCTGGGGCTGGGCGACGTGGGCCGATCGCTGGCACGCGCACCGAGCGGTCTTCTCGCGCGACCATCGCCCGCCGCACGACCCGTACAGCACCGCACCTCACCGCACCCCACTGGCTGACCCCAGCGACGCAGGGCTCGTCACTCGATCGGCCCAACGACACTTCGCAGACGCTGCCGTATCCCAAGACATCCTCACTCACTGCTGGGACAAGCACTGGTGGCTGACGATGATGACCGAACGCGGCACAGCGATCACCCCCGGTCGCAACCTGGTCGAGAACGTCGGCTGGGGCGAGAACGCAACACACGCTGTCTCCGCCGAGCGTCGAGATCATCCAGCCCAAGAGATCGACTTCCCGCTCAAGCACCCAGCCACGGTCTCCGTCGACGTCGAGCTCGAGCGCGAGCTTGAGCTCGTACTCAGCCGTGTCGGTGGGCGCGCTGCCCGGGCGGCCCGCCTTGTCATTCGGTCGCCGAAGG
>CAZWZC010000130.1:0-6085 GCA_964638755.1 uncultured Aeromicrobium sp.
CTGGCACCACGGATAAGATTTTCGGACTTTCGGAGCTTCTGGAGTCTGGGCTGGGGACCTCTTTCGCCTTCGAACAGGAGTGGGACCAGGCGATGCCGATGTTCCAGCCGATCGGCGGAATGGATCGGATTCCGTATGCATTGGCGGGAGCCGTCAAGGGGCGCATCCGATACAACACCTCTGTCAATCGAGTCCACGTCTCGTCGGACTACGTCGATGTCGACTACACGGACGCGGCGGGGTCCACATACCGCGTTCGAGCTGACTATTGCGTCTGCACGATTCCCCCGACTGTCCTGAGTGCCATCCCCAACAACTTCCCAAGCAATGTGGCGACCTCGATCGGTGATCTCAGAGCCATGCCTGTGGGCAAGATCGGCCTGCAGTTTCGTCGACGATTCTGGGAAGAGGATGATCATATTTTCGGTGGAATCAGCGACACCAACCTCGACATTGGCACGATCTTCTACCCCTCATACGGATTCCACGGCAAGCGAGGCGTCCTGATCGGCTATTACAACTACCTCAACGACTCTGAAAAGTTCGCAGCGATGTCTCCACGAGAACGCGAACGTCGGGCTCTGGACCAGGGCGCGAAGCTGCACGGAAAGAAGTACCGAACAGAGTTCGAGTCCTCCTTCTCGGTTCATTGGCAAGACGAAGAGTTCAGCAAAGGAGGATGGGTGCTCTGGCAGGATAGGTCGACCCCCGACTATCAGACGCTTCTCGAGCCCGTGGGCCCGCTGTACTTCGCCGGAGATCATCTCAGTTATGTCACCGCATGGCAGCACGGCGCGTTCGAGTCAGCTCGGCATGTCGTTACACAACTACATGCCCGGGTGCTGGCCGCAGCTGGAGGCGGTTCTCGATGATCGCTCAACGTGTTCGCAAACTCCTCACGGCCTCGGCGTGGGTCGTGCCGGCTGTGATCGGAGGCGTTGTGGCTGTCGGGGTCGTCGTAATCGCCAACCTCGTATCCAATGGCGACTCAAGCGGTTTTGAGCGTCACCGAACCAGTCCGTCGGCTGGAGCATCCGCGTCGTCGCATCCGTCGCCGACTGCCGAGGCGACAGGACCAAGCAGTATCAGCCTTGCGGCTGACGGTCTGAAGATGGCGCAATTCGGCCAACCTCCAGACGAGGTCGTTGCGGTGTTGTCCAAGAGCCTTGGGAATCCGGATGAGGATGGTATCCAGCCCTGCGAAAACGATGAAGGCGTCAGTTCGCGTTGGATTCGGTGGGCTGACTTGAGTTTGCGCTTCTCGAAGACTGAATTTGTCGGCTACATCGAAGGCATCCACTTTCCGCCAGGAAGTCCCGCTCACGACTTCAAGACAGACAAGGGCCTGGCCCCCGGAGATTCGGTGGAGCGACTTCACGAGATTTACGGAGACGTTCCTGTTCGGCGTGAACCATCGCAAAACGGACAGGCGGCGGTCGAGTTGTTCACCGTCGGCGACAAGCTTTCGGGTGCGCTCGAAGAAGATCGCGGCAAAAAGATCGTGACCTCGATCTTCGCCGGTGACCTTTGCTAGCCACCAAAGGTGCAGCGACCGGGCATTCGTAAGATGTCATGTTGGTGCGCCTCGGCCCCGGCAACGACATCTCATCTCGCATGGCTGCGCTGATAATGAGCACGTACCCGCGCTCGGTTGCCGCAAATTCGAGAATCGCACCAACGCCGGGTTTGATTGCTGCTTTCATCGATGAACACCCAACCGCACTGTTCTCCCGGACATTGTTTGAGCTTTCGAACGTCATCCGACGTCAAAAGAGCGCCAGCGGATGCTGCGATTTGCCAAACCAGAACGTCAAGGTCCGTATCGTTACTCCACTGGGCGTGGAATTCCCCGTGCGCGCCTGGCTGAATCTCGAGCTGAGCAAGCGACTCGACCAGGTGCACGTTGAGGCACTCAAGATCGGTGGAGCGCGGTGGATCCCCCGCAGCAACGTCGGAGAAGAGTCGAAAAAGCGCCTCCCGCAAGTCCGCTACGCGACTCAAAGTGCTGCGCGCTTTGCGTGGGTGATCCTCAGACTCCCGCAATAGGTCATCCGTAGACTCCAGCCAACCAGCTCGTGACACGTTGCGAACCACGTCGGCGTAGGACTGCAGCTCTTCGATCGGGTCATGACTGCGTCGCCATCGCACCGAATTGACGATGCCCAGGCACAGCCGTCCCCCTGACACATGTGGTGTCCGGTCAGGTCCGAGGAGCATCGCGTCGTCTGTCCTTTCAATGAGTGCGGCGCCACTGGGGCCGCCCCTGACCCAAGGATAGTGGGCTAATGATTCTTTCGAAGTTTATTCATTAGATGCGGTGGACTGGTCCTTTGGTTGCATCGGCAACTCGCTCGCTTACGCCGCCAGCAGTCTGCGAGCCGGAGTGACCAACGCCAGCAGAGCTGGAGCAGCGGCGGCGGCAATCGTCGCGGCGAGGCACGAGGCCAGCGTCGCTGCGAGAGCTGTGGCCACCGCCGCAGCCGGAGAACCGAAGAGGGCGGCAGCGGTTCCAATGAGAGGAATCGCAAGCGCTGCCCCTCCCGCACCGATGACAAGTGCCTGCCAACAGACCAGCCCGGCAAGTCTGCCCCCCGACCATCCAAGTGCCTTGAGCGTGCCCAACTGACGACGCCTGTTCAACCAAGCGGACATGGTCACCTGGGCGACGGAGGCAATGCCGAGCCCCAGCGTGAGCAGTGCGAGCACAACGTGGAACGGTCGGATCTCGGTATTGAGCGCCGAGCCCAGAACGGTCGTGTCGAGGTGCTCCCTGAAGGTGGTCGAGACGAGTGAGACGAGCCCGATCAGGACAGCTCCGAGCCCGACTGCGAGCATTCCCAGTAGCGTCTCAACCGCCCAACTACGCCTCAGCTCTCGCGCCGCAAGCCCGAATGTCGTCCTCGGCGGTCGCCCAGTTCTCACAGGCCGCTGATCTTCCATGACCGAAAGCGCACTGCCGCGAGAGGACGTCCACGCGGCGGGCAGTGCGGCGAGGCCTGCCATGACGGCACCGATGACTGGAGCGACCAATGCTGGGGACACCGGGACTTCGAGGCGTGAGGCAAACGGTGCGACAACGATCAGCGCGACAAGTCCGGCCGCGACGCCGAGTGCGATGCTCTCCACCTCGATGAGCCCGGCGACCCTTGTCGGGGACCACCCCAGTGCCCGAAGCCTGGCGAGCTCGAAGCGACGTTGACGGACGGCGATGTAGCTCCCCTGACCGACGAACAGCGCGGCAGCTGCCAAGAGCAGCACGAGCAAGGCGGAGTCTTGGGTCCGGACTGCTTGGAGGAAGCTCACGGCGACACCTTTGACGGACCACTGTTCGCTGACAGTCAGGGCTGGGCGTCCGAACGAACCCGCCGGAAGGTCGACGCTGATTGTGCGCGTGGAGGCCCCCTTGACGATGTCGACCTCGAGGCCGGTCCGTTCGTGGATGGCCGAGGCTGCGGCCCTCAGGCGGGCCTGCGACGAGGCGCCCGGTTCCCGGGTATCCGCGATCTTTATCCTGATGACACTGATGAACGCCGTACCGGGCTGCCCCATGTAGTGCGCCGGATCAGCGAGCCACCGCGCTCCGGCGAGAGTGGTGAGCAGCAGCGGCGGGCCTGCGACGTAGTCGCTCAACGCCCGTGATGGCGTGATCAATCGACCTGCTGGAGTACGTACGTCGGGTGCGGAGTAAGCCTCCAGCGAAGCACCAGTTAGTGCGTCAAAGCCTGACAGGCACCCGGGGTTGTAGTGACCGGTGACATTCCAGATCTTGCTGCGATAGGACGATCCCGGACCCGGGGAAGCCAGGTCGGCGTGTTCGGTCACTCCGCGAAGCCACGGTTCGCGCGCCTCTGGGGGCACCAAGACGGAGTCGTTGATGCCCACTTCCTGAAGTGTGTTGACGCGGTCGTAGATCGCGAGATCCCCGGGCATCGGTTCAGCGCGCAGGTGGTCCGGGCCGACTTCGGTGTACCGGACGTCACCAGAGGTCCAGATTGGCCAGGGGTCTAGGTAGTCCGCGACGCTGGTGGCGAGGTAGTCGCGGTAGAGGCGTTGGAGGTCGACGTGTTGGTCGCTGATCCCCTTCCATCGCTGGATCTTGCGCACGTCGAGTTGCGAGTCGAGCGCCGAGTCGGCAATGGCGACGTGCAGAGACTGATCGAGGAACAAGTTGTCGCTCGCCACAACCGGCAGCAGCTCTGCTGGTTCGGGGTCCTCGGTTGGCCTCGGAGCGTCGCTGCGGTTGAGGAGCCGCCCCGATGTGACGCAGTGTCCAAGCCCGGTCAACTGATCCTCCGCCGCGGGGTCGATGCCGGCAACCTGAACGGGCTGCAGCAGAGGAAGGTAGTAGTTCGCGTCGGCGACGGAGGGGTACGAACCCGCGGAACAGTCGCCGTTGAAGCAGACGGTCCCGGCGAAGCAGTTCACCGGGTAACCACATTGAATCGAGCCTTCCTGACCGGGGATGGTCATGATTCCGGACTGGAACGTGAGCTGCCCAGTCGGTGCCACAACGACATATCGCGTCTCGACGGGATATGTCGACAGGCCAGCTTGTCCGGTGATGGTTGATGTGACGCGGTAGACCGAGGGGCGATCCCCTTTTGGGTGCAGGCGAACCTGGTAGGCAGACGGCCAGTTGACGGCACCGACGGTGGCCAGCGGAGCGGCCACCGCGACGCTTGGGATGTCTTTGATCGCGCCGAGCTGAGCCATCGTTATTCCGCCGTGTATCCCGCTGACGTAGTTGGGTCGAACCAGGCCAGCGCTCAGCTCCAGCTGCTCAGCAGCGCCGGCGGGACGTACGAGCAGGTCGAAAGGGGTGTCCCACGCACGCCCGAGGTCGCCCTCAAGATGAGCTGTCGTGCTCCGGGCACCCGCGCTGAGGAATGAGAAGCCGATCAGCGTTATCGAGAGCCCGACGAGGAGCAACAGAGACTGTGCACGCCGGGCCTTGAGCCCGGCAAGGGCGAGGTGGATCACGACCCCATCCGTCCTGCGCTGAGCCGGAGACATCGGGGAAGGCGCGCCGCCACGACTGCATCGTGAGTGGCGATCACGAGGGCGACATGACGCGTTGCGCGCAAGTCGTCAAAGAGGTCGAGCAAATGGGCCGTCGCCTCGGCATCAAGGTTCCCAGTGGGCTCATCGGCGACGATCAGGGGCCGGTCTCCCATCATCGCTCGGGCGATACCCACTCGCTGGCGCTCACCACCGGAGAGCCGACTGGGTGGGAAGGTCCTCCGTTCAGATAGCCCAACGGCGTCCAGGAGGGATGCTGCCTCCTCGGCAAGGTCGCGGCGCCGCCCACGACCCACGTTTGCCGCCATCACATTCTCCAGCGCATTGAGTCCTGGGAGTAGGTAGGAGTCCTGAAAGACCATGCCGACGTTCATCGCCCGAAACCTGGTGAGATGGCGCTCGTTGAGGTCGGTCAGATCCTGACCGAGCACAGTGACTCGGCCACCCGTCGGGTGGTCGAGTCCGCCAATGAGGTTGAGGAGGGTTGTCTTGCCCGCGCCAGAATGGCCGATCACGGCCACAGCGTCTCCCGCGGTCACGGTGAGGCTAACGCGGTCCAATGCGGCCACTTGGGTCGACCCAGCTCGATGCGTTCGCGAGGCATCCACCACCTCAACCACGGAATCGCCGGCGTCACTCAACGCAGAACTCATTGCCGCCCGGATCCTGCATCACAACAAGGTCGACCTGATTTCGGAGCACCGTGGCTCCCAGTCTCGTGAGGCGCGTGACCTCGTCTTCGACCAGGCCAGGCGCACGCAGGTCGAGGTGGACTCGGTTCTTGACGCTTTTCGACTCCGGGACCTTGACGAACCACATGTTTGGACCGCCCCAGCCAGGTGCCTCGAGAAATGCCTTTTCCGGGGTCGAGTCCTCGTCAACCTCTGAGCCAAGAACCGCCGCCCAGAATGTGGCGACCATGATCGTGTCCTCGCAGTCCCACGTCACGGACTTGATGTACGCACGTGTCATCGACCACTCCTCCTACTAATGAGCCAAATCGTCTAGGGGTGTTAGATGCGGTGCAAGGATCCTAGTTCTCATACGACCGCTCTGCAACGCCTCG
>CAZWZC010000131.1:0-6055 GCA_964638755.1 uncultured Aeromicrobium sp.
ATTGACCACGGCGCAGACGATCCGGCGGCGCGTCGGCATGGTGCTGGCAGGGGAGGGCCTCGTCGAGGTCAAGACATTCCCCTTCGCCGGTGATGCTGACTGGGACAAGCTGGGTCTGGTCGAGGGTGACATCCGTCGTCGTCAGGTCCTGCTTGCCAATCCGCTCTCCACCGAAGAACCAGGAATGACCACGACCCTCCTCACAGGGCTGTTCAAGGCGCTCTTGCTCAACGTCGGGCGCGGTCACAGTGATGTCAGCATCGTCGAGACCGGTCGAGTGTTCCTCCCGCGGACCGATGGCGCGGCGCCCATCTATGGTGTCGACTCCCGTCCGTCCGACGCGGAGCTGTCAGCCCTCGACGACGCGCTCCCGGACCAGCCGCACCACATCGCTCTGCTGATGTCGGGTGCGCGTGAGCTCAACGGATGGGCCGGGCCAGGTCGGGCAGCAACGTGGGTCGATGCTGTCGCAGTCGTCCAGCACGTCGCTGAGGTGCTGCACGTCGATCTCGCGGTCGACCAGGCACAGCAGATGCCCTGGCACCCCGGCCGCTGCGCCGCGTTCACTCTTGGGGGAACGGTGATCGGGCACGCGGGCGAGATGCACCCACGTGTCCTCAAGGCGTACGGACTGCCGCCCCGCGTTGTCGGCGCCGAAATTGACCTCGATGCGTTGATCGCAGCGGTTCCTCGTATCGGGCCGCGACCTGACTTCTCGCCATACCCGGTTGCCAAGGAGGATCTCGCGTTCATCGTCGACGCCGAGGTACCCGCCGCGGACCTTCAAAGCGCACTGGCGGCGGTGAGTGAGCTGATCGAATCGGTGAGGTTGTTCGACCTCTACGAGGGTGACCAGGTCCCCGACGACAAGAAGTCGTTGGCGTTCGCGCTACGCCTGCGCGCCCCTGACCGCACGCTCACGGATGACGAAATACGGTCGGTCCGCGACGCTGCGATCGGCGTCGCAGCTGCCGCGGGCGCAACTTTGCGTTCCTGAAGCCTCAGGCTGTGCTTGGTCGTGCTGTGTTCGATCAGGCTGTGCTTGATCAAAACGTGACAGTCGGCGCTGCGGCCTGGCCTTCAGGGGCGTCGTAGAACTCGCGTGCCGAGACGCCCGCGATGCCGGTGAAGAACAGCCAAGGGATCGTCTTGACCAGGCCGTTGAGCTTGGCGACAGCATCGTTGTAGAACTGGCGGGCGAACGAGATCTTGTTCTCGGTGTCTGCGAGCTCTGCCTGCAGCGACTGGAAGTTCGCGGACGCCTGAAGCTCGGGGTATGCCTCGGCGACCGCCATGACATCAATGATCGCCTTGCTGAGCTTGGCATCTGCTGCTGCCTTTTCTGCCGGCGTGCCGTTCTTGGCGGCCTTGGCGACTCCGGCACGGGCCTCTGTCACGGCCTCGAAAACACCCTTCTCATGCTGGGCGTAGCCCTTGACGGTGTTGACGAGGTTGGGGATCAGGTCGGCGCGACGAGTCAGCTGGACGTCAATCCCGCCGAGCGCCTCCTGAGCGCCGATGTCAACGCGACGCAGGCGGTTGAACGCATAGATGGTGAAAAGCACGAGCACGGCAATGATTGCCACGATGATCCACAGAACCATGGGGTTCTCCTTCGATGAGATGTGTGAGATTGAGGATTACCAGGAGCCGCCGCCGCCACCTCCACCACCACCGCCTCCACCGCCGCCTCCACCGCCGCCCCCGCTACTGCTTGAGGACTGGGTGGCCGCGTAGGCGCTGATGGACGAGGACAACGAAGACTCAAAGCCGGCGTATGCATCGTGGCTGCCGAAGAAGCCAAGACCGGTGTTGCCAGAGCTGCTTGAGGTGTACCAGACAGGGGTGGGGGCGGGCGATCCCGTGGCGACCTCGTACTTCTTGGCCCAACGGTCAGCGCAGTCGAACGCGACCGCAAACGGGATGTAGGAGGTGTACAGGTCCTTCTTGCCGCTGAAGTCGAACCGGGTTTTCGCCGAGTCGGTGGAAAGCATGCGTTTGAATCCACCTGCCCGTGACCACAGTTCACGACCAAGCGTCGTACGGCGCTGACCGACGCCGGGCGTGAGGAGCCCGATACCGCCGATCACGAAGGCAGCGAAAGGCAGGATGTAGAACGTCACTGGAGGTTGGACGAACACCACCATGACAGCGGTCGCGATGGCAGCGCCGATCACGGCGACCCGCGCGAGCCACTCTGAAGCGGCAGTCCGCGAGGCACCGATACCCGCGGCCCAGGTCGAGGTCGCACCGTCCAACCCGTTCTTCACCGACTGCAGGGTCAGACCTGCCGAGGCCGACCCGCTGGACTTGAAATGGTCGCCGACCGTGGTGATCCCGAGCCCCGTCCCGACGAATCGGGTCACGTCGTCGGTCGCCGCCCAGGCCTTTTCGTCCCCCTTGCCCGTGATGGTCCAGGACTTGCTGCCGTTCTCTGTCAGCGTCGTCAATCCCTGCTCGGCTTGATACAACAGAGTCGAGACCAAGCCGCGAGTCGGGACGGTTTCGGTGGTGATGTAGGCCGTCTGCACCGGTCCGAGGCCCTTTGGAGGCTCGTATGTGACGGGGAATCCCGGTTCGGGCTCGCGAGCCTTGCGGTCGAGGGCGTAACCGAAGGCCAGCGCCGCGGCGGCGAGTCCGAGGAGAGTCACGAACACGGGAACGCTGCGCCCGAAAACGCGGTCGTAGGCGATCGGCCATGGCACGGTCACGCGATCGGGCACGGGCTGCGGGAGACCGATCCGCACCGTCACGGGAGTTCGAGGCGCGAGCGGCCCGGTACTGATGGTCACGTTGTCAGTGCCTGCTCCGGAGATGGTGCACGGCCCCGAACCGTCAAAGCTCGAGGTGCATTGCACCTTGCCGGAGGGCTTCGGCAGCCTCACGTGGATCGTCGACTTCTGCATGCTCATCTGCCACCCGGGAGCGACGACATTCCAGTTGAACACAGACTCGGCCGGTTGCTTGTCGGTCCAGCTCGTTGACGCAAACGTGCCCGGGTTGGCTGACGTCGGTGACAGCGCACCTTTGACGGTGTAGGTGATCGTGTAGGAGTGGCTGCCGGAGTCGACGTAGCTGTCTGGGTCGCCGATCTTGGCCACCCTGTAGCGCCGACCCTTCTGCCACTGCAACTCATTCGGTACGGAGTGTCCGTCGAGTGTGACCTTGATGTTCTCCGGGATCAGGCGGACCTCCGAGTCGGACGGGTCGGCGAGATCCCAAAACCGGAAGATGCCGTGGCGTCCGTAAGGGAATTCGGCGGTGATGACTTCTTTGGCGGCAAGTGTCCCGTCCGCGGCAACCACGTAGTCGGCGGTGTAGTTGGTGATTGTCACCGGGTCGGGTCCGGTTGAGGTGTCGGTCGGCAGCATTCCGATGAGCACCGGAATCACCAGCACGCCGGCCGTCACGATAAGCGCCAGGATTCGTAGTGCGGTCCTCCTCATGGCAAGCATCCTAGGGTGCTTGCGGGTCGAGATGGGGTGGTATTTGCGGATAGCTGGTGCAAGAAATTGCACACGCATGCAAGAATGTGAATCATGTCTAAAGTTCTCACAAGCCTTCCTGTCGGCGAACGCGTCGGAATCGCCTTCTCGGGTGGACTCGACACGTCCGTCGCGGTTGCCTGGATGCGCGACAAAGGAGCTGTCCCGTGCACCTACACAGCCGACATCGGGCAGTATGACGAGCCCGACATTGCCGGGATTCCGGGACGAGCCATGGAGTACGGTGCCGAGCTCGCACGGTCGATCGACTGCAAGCGCCCACTCGTGGACGAGGGGCTGGCTGCGCTCGCCTGCGGCGCGTTTCACATTCGCTCGGCCGGCCGGACGTACTTCAACACGACACCGCTCGGCCGGGCAGTCACCGGCACGCTGCTGGTGCGTGCGATGCATGAGGACGGGGTTGACATCTGGGGCGACGGCTCGACGTTCAAGGGCAACGACATTGAGCGGTTCTACCGTTATGGCCTGCTGGCCAACCCTGAGCTGATGATCTACAAGCCGTGGCTCGACGCGGACTTCGTCGCTGAGCTCGGTGGCCGCCATGAGATGAGCCGTTGGCTCACCGAGCGCGACCTCCCGTACCGGGACAGTCAGGAGAAGGCGTACTCGACAGATGCCAACATCTGGGGTGCAACGCACGAGGCCAAGACCCTCGAGCATCTCAACACGTCGCTGGAATCGATCGAGCCGATCATGGGGGTCAAGTTCTGGGACCCTGAGGTCGACATCGCGACTGAGGACGTGACGATCTTGTTCGAGGGCGGTCGGCCGGTGGCCATCAACGGTGAGGCATTTGGCGGGGACCCGGTCGCCCTTGTTCACGAGGCCAACACGGTCGGTGGCCGTCACGGACTCGGCATGTCTGACCAGATCGAGAATCGGATCATCGAGGCCAAGAGTCGAGGCATCTACGAGGCCCCGGGCATGGCGCTGCTGCACATTGCGTACGAGCGCCTCGTCAACGCAATCCACAACGAAGACACCATCGCCAACTTCCATCAGCACGGTCGGCGTCTCGGTCGGTTGATGTATGAGGGGCGCTGGCTCGACCCGCAGGCCATGATGCTGCGCGAATCAGTCCAGCGTTGGATCGCCTCGGTCGTGAGCGGCGACGTCACACTTCGACTGCGACGCGGCGAGGACTACTCGATCCTTGACACCCAGGGCACCAACTTCTCCTATCACCCGGAGAAGCTTTCGATGGAGCGCACGGAGAACGCGGTGTTCGGGCCGGTTGATCGCATCGGCCAGCTGACGATGCGCAACCTCGACATCGCCGACTCGCGCGCCATGCTCGAGCAGTACGCGGCGCAACCGCTTGACGAGGGACAGGTGCTCGTCGAGAACGGCACGCTCTTCGGTGAGTTGCCAGCAGGCGGTGCGACCCGCATCGAGGTCAAGTCGACCACGATCCTCACAGCCGTTGAAGAGCTGGAGGAGCAAGCGCTCGACGCGGCCGCCATGGATCTAGGGACCGACTGACCCATGCGTTCATCTGCGAAGGTGGAGAGATGACCACGATCACCGCAGCCGTTGCTGGCGCCAGCGGGTACGCCGGGGGTGAGGTGCTGCGCCTGCTCCTGGCGCACCCCGACATCGAGATCGGCACGCTGACGGCGGCCTCCAGTGCAGGTACGCCGGTGGGTCAGCACCACCCCCACCTATTGCCGCTCGCCGACCGCATTCTTCAGCCGACCTCGACCGAGACCTTGTCGGGCCACGATGTGGTTTTCCTCGGCCTCCCACACGGACAGTCCGGCGCCTTCGCTGCGGAGCTCGGCGATGACACGCTGGTGATCGACTGCGGGGCCGACTTCCGCCTGCAATCGGCGGAGGAATGGGTCGAGTTCTATGGCGGTGAGCATGCCGGCACGTGGCCGTACGGTCTGCCCGAGCTGATCGTCGGCGACGGTCGGCAGCGTGACCACCTCAAAGGCGTCAGCCGCATTGCGGTCCCAGGCTGCAACGTCACAGCGATCACCCTCGGCATCCAGCCCGCAATTGCTTCAGGTCTCGTCGAGTCCACGGACCTCGTCGCCGTGCTTGCCAACGGATTCTCCGGAGCGGGCAAGGCTCCGAAGGCCCACCTGCTGGCGTCGGAGGGTTTCGGGTCCGCCACCGCATACGGTGTCGGCGGTGTGCACCGCCATGTTCCGGAGATCATGCAGAATCTTCGGCTCGCGGGCGCGGACGAGGTCACCATCTCGTTCACTCCGACCTTGGTCCCGATGGCTCGCGGCATCCTTGCCACGACAACTGCTCGGCTTGCACCGGGCGTCGACATTGATGCGGTCAGGACGGCCTATGACGCGGTCTACGCCGACGAGGAATTCATTCGTCTCCTGCCGGAGGGGCGGTGGCCATCGACTGCTGCAACGCTTGGTGCCAACACCGCACAGATCCAGGTTGCGATCGATCGCCGCGCCAATCGGTTGGTGGCCGTCTCGGCTATCGACAACTTGGTCAAAGGCACCGCCGGTGGAGCGATCCAGTCCATGAACCTCGCGCTCGGTCTCGACGAGACGACCGGCCTCTCGACGATCGGAACA
>CAZWZC010000132.1:0-6029 GCA_964638755.1 uncultured Aeromicrobium sp.
TGGGGGAGTTGGGGGAGACGAAGAACTTGCTCGGCTGGTACGACGTGGTCGCCGGTCCGGAAGCGATGGACTTGTTGGTCTGAACACCTTCAGGTGAGGCCATCATGTCCAGGACGCCCAGGTTGTTGGCTTTCAGGCGCGAGTAGATGCCGTTGTACTGGTGGTAGTCGGTCTTGTAGAGCCAGCCGTAGTCCGACAGGTAGTAGACGGTCATGTCCGCAGTGTCCAGATCTCCACCTGTGGGGTCGTTCTGGGCCTGCGAAGGCTGAGCAAGGTTGTGGCTGCCGTTGGCCCAGGTGCGGCCCTTGACGTCGTCATCGACCTTGATGTTCCACGAATGACGATTGTGGTGGGTTGCTCCGGCTGACACCGACGGGTTGCCGTAGTTGTCGAGCGCGCTTTCTTCTTCCTGCACGCGCATCTCCCACACTTCGTCCTTGGTGGCGGTGTAGTGGAAGTTGATCGAGGTTCCCTCGGGCGCGTCACGGTCCATCGTCTTCACGATCGGGGTGGTCCCGGTGGGCCCGTACAGTGAGTACGTCACCTCGAAAGCCCAAGCGTGGTTGGTCTGGAGGTATTCCTGCACGAAGGTGGCGTCGTAGACCTCGCCAGCCTTGACGTAGGTGCGCCAAACCTGACCGCTCGAGGACGTCAGAACGGTCGAGCTCGGAGTGTCCAGCGTCTCCGCTCGGGCGGAGGAGGACAGGCCGGGGATGGCCAAGGCAGACACGGCCATGAAGGCTGCGAGGGCCAAGGGCACTGCCGCGCGTCGGCTCGATCGGCGTGCCGATTCCCGGCGTCGAGATGAAGCTCATCAATGATGACTGGTCAGACGTCGAAGACGGCCCCGACGCCGTCGGCGAGATCGCGATCAAGGGTCACAACATCATGAAGGGCTACTACGCGCGTCCCGATGCCACCGCCGAGTCGATCAAGGACGGTTGGTTCCGTTCGGGCGATCTGGCCAAGAAGGATGCCGACGGCTTCTACTACATCGTCGACCGGTCGAAGGACATGATCATCCGCGGTGGCTTCAACGTCTACCCGCGCGAGCTCGAAGAGATCCTGATGGAGCACCCTGCGGTCTCGCTGGTCGCCGTCATCGGGGTGCCGCACGAGTCGCACGGCGAGGAGATCAAGGCGTACGTGGTCAAGAACAAGGACCACGACGATGTCTCCGAGGCCGACCTGGTTGCGTGGGGCAAGGAACAGTTCGCGGCCTACAAGTACCCCCGCGAGGTCGTGTTCATCGACGAGCTGCCCATGACGTCGACCGGCAAGATCCTCAAGCGAGAGCTCAGCTGAGCAGGGGCAGCCGTACCAGTGACCGAAGGTGCGACAACCGGCTCGTTTCACATCAATCCCGAGACCGGCCGACCCAATCAGTGCCCTGATGCGCTGAACTGCACGTTCGGCGGTTCCGACTTCCACTACGCCACGAAGCACGACGCGGAGGTGGCGTGGAAGGCTCGTCAGCTCGAGCGCGGGATCATCGCCTACCGCAACGTCATGCAGGCTCAGGAACGAAAAGAAGAGGACCAGACACTCGAAGCGCTGCGGAGGAAGGCCCAGGGCAGCGCCAAGAAGGTCTCGTGGAGCGTGGTCCGCTCCCTCGCCGTCAAGAACCTGTCGAAGTACTTCGCCAACTTCGTGGGGCTGCTGGTGTCCTACCTCGTCGTGTCGGGTCGTTGGCTGTCCGACGACTGGGCGCGGCGGCTGTTGCCGATCATCGCGACGGTGACGTTCGTGGGGTTCTCGGTCTGGTTCGGTATCCGGATCTACCGCGGCAGCCGACGGACCGTGAAAGTCGTGAAGCGGAAGCGTCGGGCGCGCAAGGTTGCCCGGTAGCCGCCCCTTAGACTTGGGGCATGCCCCGCGTCATCGTTGATGTCATGCCGAAGCCCGAGATCCTCGATCCACAGGGCAAGGCGGTGCACGGAGCACTTCCGCGCCTCGGCTTCGCAGCGGTGACTGACGTCCGCCAGGGCAAGCGCTTCGAGCTCGAGGTTGCTGCCGCCGATGAGGCAACGCTCGCCGAGGTGCACAAGATCGCCGAGACGCTGCTCTCCAACCCGGTCATCGAGGACTACTCGGTGCGAGTCGATTCATGAAGATCGGCGTCGTCACGTTCCCCGGATCGCTGGATGACACCGACGCGCAGCGTGCCGTACGCATCGCCGGCGGCGAGGCCGTGGCCCTCTGGCACGGCGATCATGACCTCAAGGGCGTCGACGCGGTCATCCTGCCGGGCGGGTTCTCGTACGGCGACTACCTCCGTTGCGGTGCCATCGCCCGATTCGCTCCCGTGATGACCGAGGTCATCGCAGCCGCGGAGGGCGGTATGCCGGTGCTCGGCATCTGCAACGGCTTCCAGATCCTGTGCGAGTCGCACCTGCTGCCGGGTGCGCTGATCCGCAACGACCACCGCCATTTCATCTGCCGTGACCAGACCCTCAAGGTCGAGAACGCTGACACCTCGTGGACGTCGGAGCTCAGGGTCGGCCAGGAGATCGTGATCCCGCTCAAGAACGGCGAGGGCGGCTTCGTGGCCGACGGCTCCACCGTGGAACGGCTCGAGGGTGAAGGGCGAGTGGTGTTCCGGTACGTCGACGTCAACCCCAACGGCTCGGTCAACGACATCGCCGGCATCACCAACGAGCGAGGCAACGTGGTCGGCCTCATGCCCCACCCGGAGCACGCGGTCGAGGACCTCACCGGCCCGGGCACCGACGGCCTCGGCCTCTTCGCCTCGGCCTTGAAGGTCCTGACGGCCTAGCGTTCCCCTCGGTGGTTGAGTAGCCCCGAGGAACGAGGGGCGTATCGAAACCTCGCGACCCAAACGGCTCGGGCGAGCATCGAAGAGCGCACATAAGGCGGGGAGCTGGCCCGGTCTCGTCCCCAGCCAGACCCGCGATTTTCACTGTCCACAGAGGGATTCGTACCAAAATCTGTTGTCGGTGGCGGGCACTAGATTCGTTGTATGAGCACAGAGCTTGAGGAGCTTGCCGACATCCAGGTCGAGCGTGCTCGTCTGGATGCTCGCGAAGCGACCCTGATGCTCAGGTTCCAAGACCGCCGTCGCCGTGAGGCTGACCGTCATGCGGATCCGCGGGTGCGTGATCTGGAGGTCAGCTTCGCCGCCGACGAGATCGGTGTGGTCACCCATCAACCGCCGCGCACGGTGCAGGTCCGTCTGGCGGAGGCTCGTCGGGTGCGTGCCAAGCTGCCGCAGACCTGGGCCGCCCACGTTGGGGGGCGGATCGATGGGCTCCGGGTCCACGTGATTGCCTCGGCGACGGCGAAGCTGACCACGACCGAGAACCTCATCCATCTCGACGCGATCATCGGCGACTATGCAGCCACCCACACCACCGCTCAGCTCAAGGCCAAGCTCAGCAGGTTCATCGCTCGCTGGGAGACCACCGATGCCGCAGTGAAGGAAGAGCGGTCGAAGCGGTCGGTGTGGGTCAACCACCAGGACGATGGCATGTCGTTCCTGACCGCGTACATCCCGACACCGGATGCCCTGTTCATCGACGCGATGCTCAACGACCGAGCCAAAGCGACATCAGACGGGCGCAACTTGGATCAGCGGCGGGCTGACCTGTTCGTCGAACTGCTCCTCGGCACCACGGACAGCCAGACCGCCAGCAGCCGTGCGGTCATCGGCGTCACGGTCCCGGTCACCTCACTCGCTGGGATGGACGACCTGCCGGGTGAGTCGTTCGATGGATCGTTCGCCCTGCCGGCGCAGATGGTGCGGGAGATGATCGAACAGACGGGCACCCTGTGGTTCCGGATCCTCACCGACCCACTCGGCCGCATCCGCCCCCTACTCGCATGCTCCTGGGAGGTGCCCCCAGACACCACCGAGCCAAGGCCCTTCCCATCGGATGCACTCCGCACCTCGATCCAAGCTCGGGACGGCACCTGTCGGTTCGCGACATGTTCCAGACCCGCCATGGAGTCAGACATGGATCATGAGATCCCCAGACCCCACGGACCCACCAACGGCCACAACCTCCGCGCACTCTGCCGAAGACACCACAACATCAAGACCATGCAGATCGCCGAACCCACCCAGTTCACCATGCGCATCGAGGACGAAGCCGCCTGAGGGTGAACACATGCGGGCTTGCCAGCGGGCTCCTACTCACTGGCCGCGAGCCGCTCGATCTCGCGGGCGAGAATCTTCGCTCGGCCTTCGGGCGTACGGGCCTTGAGCAGCTGCAGGATGATCGCGTAGCGCTCCGATCGGCCGAGTGCTTCGTACGCTGACTTCGCTGCAGCATCGGTCTCAAGCGCGGCGACCAGATCGGGCGGCGGCTCGGCCGTGCTCTGTGGTTCGTACGCCGCCTCCCACCGCCCATCGGCCTTGGCCTTCTCGACCTCGGCGATCCCGCCGGGTCGCATCCGGCCGGCCACGGTCAGCGCTTCGACCTTGGCGACGTTGACCTGGGACCAAGAGCTCGTCGCTCGCCGCGGGCAGTAGCGCTGCAGGAACGACACGTCATCGTTGCCGCGGCGCTGGCCATCGATCCAGCCATGGCAGAGCGCGACGTCGAGTGCGTCGGAGATCGAGATCGTCGCCAGGCACTTGCCCTTCTTGGCGATCCGCAGCCATGCCTCGTCGCGATCAGCTTGGTGCTGCTCGAGCCAGGCCGACCATGTGTCAGCGTCAGGGAAGTCGAGGACGTCCATGTCCAGAGACTAGGTCGCCGGCATGGCTTTCGCGGCGGCAGTGTGCCGAGTGTGGGCGATCAAGAACAGCGGAAGGGCAACGCTGACAGCCACGGCAAACGTGAGGACCACGTAGACCCAGAGCCATTTCAGCCGGAGCCTGCGGCCCTCCGCGATCATGAAGATCGTGGCCGCCAAGGCGACCGCAAGCAGGTCGATGGTGACGAACGTGGCGATCGGTCCATCGGTCAGCGCGGACCACGAGGGAGAGGAGGACAAGATGTCCACCAGCGCCCACTGCGTCCCGACGAGGGCGGCCGCCGCGATGGCCGCGTAGGTCCAGCACAACACTTTTTGGGCTTGAGTCATGGTGACAACGTAGGCGGGACCACTGACCGTTCATCGACATGGACCTAGTCGGTCGCCTGTGACGGGTGGATGTGGCGCAGCATCCGTGGCGTCGGCGCCCAGGCCGCGGCGGCAGCGATGACCAGGCAGACGGCACCGATCAGACCGAGGCTTCCCCACGGGACGTGCACCGGCATGCTCTCGAGCCCGGCACCCAGCGAGTGGCTGATCAGGATGCTGACCGTCGCCGTGATGGCACCGCCGAGCGCGAGAGCAGCGGCCGTCACGATCGCCGACTCCCAGAGCACCATCTTCCGGATCTGCTCCTTGGTCGCACCGATCAGGAGCGTCGACACGAGCTCCCGCTTGCGCTGCAGGCTGCCCATCAGCAACGTATTGGCGATCGCCATCGCTGCATAGAGGCCTGCGGGACCAAGCAGCACCCACAAGGAGAGCTGGTTGTTGCGCCGCATGTCCTTGTCAGCGGCATCGATCCAGGTCGCCGACGTGGCGACCCTGGCGTCGGTGGCGGCGAGGTCGTGCCTGATGTCGGCGATCGACACCCCGTCGGCGGGCATCACGTACACACGGTCTACGTCGACGGACCCGTGCTGTCGCGCCAGCTCGGCCGGCACCAGGATGTCGCCCTGCAGGGTGGGCGCAGCATGGGTGACCGCGACGATCTTCAGCTTGATGGGCTTGCCGTCGCCGAGGGCGACCTTGGCGGTCCGTCCCAGGCTGTAGCCCGAGTCCATGATGAACTCTTCCGACATCGCCATGGAGTTGCCTCGAAGATCAGCGAGGTCGCCCTTCTTGGCGGTGAGCGTACGAGCCGTGGCGGCGTCTGTGATGTCGATGCCCTCTGCCTCCTCGACCTCCCGCTCTCCCTCGGCGCCGTACATGGTCATGGCGACGGGTACGACTGAATCGGCGATGCGTACGTCTGCTGACTCGGCGAGGATCGTCGCGGCTTCAGCATCACCGTTGGTGGTCACGACGAT
>CAZWZC010000133.1:0-5455 GCA_964638755.1 uncultured Aeromicrobium sp.
CCTACCGCGACAGTGATCTGGCACGCGGTGACCGGTTGACCTCCTTTTTGGCTGATACCCGACGTGAGGCGAACGTGACCCGAATCGATTTGGCCGGGTTCGGAGATGTCGACATGTTGGCGCTCATGGAGACCGCTGCGGGTCATGAGCTCACCGAGCCGGGGGTTGCGTTGGCCCAGGCGTTGCGTCGAGAGACGAAGGGCAACCCGTTCTTCACCGGCGAGATGTTGCGCCACCTGGCCCTGTCGGGCGCGATCGCCCAAAGTGCCGCGGGGCGCTTCGAGCTGCAGCAGTCGATCGCCGAGATGGGGCTGCCCACCAGCGTGCGCGACGTGGTTGCCCGGCGGGTCGACCGCCTCGGTGGTGACGCGGTGACCGTGTTGAGCGCGGCGGCGGTCATCGGGTTGAACTTCGACCTGGACCTACTTGTCGAGCTGGTCGACCTCGACGAGGACTCGGTGCTCGACGTGCTGGAGGCCGCCACGATTGCGTCGCTGGTGGAAGACGCCCCTGAGCAGGTGGGCGGGTTCACCTTCAGGCACGGCCTGGTGCAGCAGACGCTGGCGCAGGACCTCAGCGCGACCCGGCGTCAACGGATTCATCGACGCATCGCCGAGGTGCTCCAAACCCGGGTCGGCACCAACTTGGCGTCCCCGGCCGAACTCGCCGTCCACTTCATCGCAGCGACCCGTCCGGTCGACGCCGACCAGGCGGTGCACTACGCCACCGCGGCGGGCGACGCCGCCATGGAAGCGCTTGCCTCCGTCGACGCCGTCAACTGGTACAGCCAGGCCCTCGCGCTGCATCTGGCCCGTCCGAACTTCGATGAGGGGCTGCGTTGCGACCTGCTCACCAAGCTCGGGACCGCCCAGCGAGACTCAGGCGACCCGGCGTTCCGCGAAACGCTCCTCGACGCCGCTGCCCGTGCGGATCGCCTCGATGACCACGATCGCTACATTGCCATCGCGCTGGCGATCACGCTCCGCGGATCGCCCAACTTCGGGGAAGACCCCGAGCGGTTCGCGGTCAGCGTTCGCGCCGCAGAACTGGTCGATGATGATGACCTCCGGCATCGGGTGCCGCTGCTGGCTACCCTCGCCAGCGAAACCGATGTGGCCAAGGTCGACGAACGGCGCGAACTCGCCGAGCAGGCCATCGAGCTTGCACGATCAAGCGGCAACGATCGACTCCTCCTGATGGCACTCGTCGCCATCTACAGCGCGGACGGTGGGCCCGCCACCCACGAGCGCTGGCTGGCTGACACCGACTGGGCCGTGTCCACCGCGTCCGCTCACGATGATCGCTCCATGGAATTCTGGGCCACGATGGGTCGCATCCGGGTCCTTGGTGAGGCCGGACTCACCGACGCGTGCGAAGCCGCCATCGCCCACGCCACCAAGTTGATTGGCACCACCGGCACTCCGGACCGCCTGCAGATGATTCAGCAGTGGAACGTTGCGACGATGTTGCAACGAGCCGAGGTCGACGACGCCGAGCAGCTCGCAACCGACAGCTTTGAACGGGCCAGTGCCGCCGGGCTACCCAGCGCACTCACCCGCTATGCGGCGCAGCTCTTTCTGGTCAGAGTGTTTCAGGGCCGTTCCGATGAGCTCGTCGACCTGTTCGTCGGCGCCGCAGCGCAGGGCCCGGGCATCACGGCCATGAAGGCCGCTGCGGCGTACATGCTGTGTGATCTCGGACGTCTCGACGAAGCCCGTGAGGCGTTCCCGTTCACTCGCGAGAGCATCGAGAACTTCCCCGATGACTTCACCTGGACTACGGGCGCGCAGTGCCTTGCGTCCTGCATCGCCAAGCTGGGTGAGGCCGACCTGGCCGAGGTGCTCTACGACAAGATGCTCCCGTTCAAGCACCTGTTCGCCACCAGCTTCATCACCGTCAGCGGTTCACTCGAGCAGGGCCTCGGCCAACTCGCCGCAACCATGGATCGTCTCGACCTCGCCATTGACCACCTCCGCGCCGGGGTGCAGGCCAACGAGGCCGCGCGTGCCGTGTACTGGACCGCGCAGACCCAGCTCGACCTCGCCGATGCGCTGGAGCGCCGCGACGAAGCCGGCGATGCCGATGAACGCGAGCCCCTCGTCGCCGCCGCTCTCGAGTCTGCCCATACCCTTGGATTCGGCGGCCTCGAACGGCGGAGCGGGTGGGTGGGGCCCGGGGCCTGAGGGTGAGCGATCGGATCGAAGCGACGTCAAATATTGATCGTCGTATAGCAAAGTAGATGGGAACTCGTTGTCATGAGGTCGCCAGGAACGCACAGCTCAAGCGTGACTTCGACGGGCCACGACTCTCTTGAGGGGAAAGCCTGAGCGGATTTCGGCCAACCTCCTGCCGATGCCAGCTCTGGGACGTTCAGGTTGCCTTGGCGCAACGCACCCGTGACCTGGCGATCGGAGGGTGTCCTGCCTCAACGTTCTGGATTGGATGAATCGAAAAATAGACCGAAAATGAGTGTTCGGACATCCTTCTATGTCTATAGTTCCAGAATCCAAAAACAAGGAGGCGCGATGAAATTCAGAAGTCTTACCCGAGCGTTCGTGGTTGCAGTTGTTGCGGTCGTGGGCGTTCTTGCTCCCGCCGGGGCTGCTAGCGCTGGTACAGTGACCACCCAGCATGGGAAGTGCAAGGCGACACCTCTCACACCGACCGTCTCGCGGGGGCGTGCAACTCTGAAGGTGTCAATTTCTTGCCCAAACAGTGCTTTCGGCGCGAAGCTCATCACGCGCCTTCGAGGGGACGACCCCGGGCCCAACCACACGTTGCAGACATTTACCAAGGGGCTCGGTAATGGAACATACACCGTTACGTACACGGGTATCCCCTGCAACGAGGACCGGCCTGGGCGTGATGAGATTTACTTGAGTGTCAAGCTTACCGAGACCCACACAGCGACAGGATGGACTGCCAGCGGTATCCGGAGTGCTGACTGCTCCTGACTTGCAGTTGTAGCGCGGGGTTCTTGGGATTCGTGCCGGCAACTCCCCGACCAGCCTGGTCGGGGAGACGGCGTGGCCCCTTGAACTCCGCCTCAACGCCCTGCGTGTCATTCACCCATCGAGGGGTCAAGCCGCAGGTCACCTCAGCTCGGCCTCGGGAACGAACCTGATGCCCGGTCGGCGTGAGCAGGGGGCAAAGGTCGCCAGCACCCTTACCGCAGAGGTGACCTTGGAAGCCCCGGATTCGAGTTGCCGGTCATTATGTGCGATCGACTAGTGCGGCCGCTTCGGGCGAAGGTGATCGGTACGCGACGACTGCGACGACTGCGACGTCCAGCGGGACGTTGCTGAGCAGCGTGCAGGCGCGTTCGATGGCATCGATGATCCATGCGCTGTCGTTGCCGAAGACGCCGCCTCCGAGCATGGTGAGGAAGACGGCGTGGTAGCCGGTCTGCGCGGCGTTGAGGGCGGCGGCGCGGAGGGTGGCCTCGTAGGAGGCCTCGAGGACGAGCCGGGCAAACGGCTCGAAGCTGGCTTTCGGGAGGCGGTTGTAAGCCACCGGGAGGGCGGAGCAATAGGCCTGCGTGACGGTGTGGCCGGTTGAAGCGGTCGTGACCTCGACGTTGCGGTGCACACCGATGCGAAGGCGAGACCTGATCTCATCGAGGTCGGCTTCCGGCATCACCGCGAGGCGCTCGTTCAGTTGCGCCAGGCCCTGCTCGTCGAACATGGCGTAGCCATTGCTCATAGTCCACGCGGGGTCGCCGGTGGGGTAGAGGTGGGCGGCGATGTCGGCGAGGCAGTCGATCTGGTTGGTGGCGCTCTGGCCGACCTGGCCGTTCACGTTGGCGAAGTAGTTGCGCAGGATGGTGCCGGCGCCACTGGCGACCGCGCAGGCGGGGCCTTGCGTGGGGTCGTTCTGATACCCGGTGACGCCCGATTCGGGGGTGACGTTCTGGGATGCCATCTCGAGCAGGTTGAACTGCGACGCTGCCTGGAACAGCGCCCCGGTGTTGCGCTGGTCGCGGTGCAGTGACCCAGCGTCGCCGACGACCTGCCGCAGCTTCAGGCTGGCTGGGCCGGAACCGAGGTTGGCAGTCCTCTCCCGCAGGTCGGCCAGGGAGGGCAGCGCGAGGGTGCCGGACCGCATCTGACGGCCGTTGACCTTTGAGGTCATGACCTCGCCATCAACACGGAGGCGCCGACGCACGTCGTCACCCGAGGTCTCCTTGAAACCGACAAGTTCCTCGAACCACATGCGGTCATCATCCCAGGCGCCGCATGGCTGCGCAGGTGACTCTCGATCGGATGCTCCCGGGCAGTCGGGAGTATCGCGGAAACTCAGCTGTCTTCGTTCGGAAACAGAGGTACATTGTCGTCGAACAGCAACAAGATGACAATGTCTGCGTACGGCGATGTTCCGCTGCCACTCGCTATCCCACGCGAGTGTTCGCCGAAAGGAGGCTCAAGTGCGACCGATACAGGCCAGCAGGGGTTTTGGGGCGGCCATCAGGCAAGCCCGCACGGAGCAAGGTCTCACCCAGGTGGAGCTGGCGGCAAGCGCTGGTGTGGGGCGGCCCTGGTTGTCGGAGCTGGAGCGTGGAAAGCGGACCGCCGAACTCGGCCGTGCGTTGGCGGTGCTCAGCGCGCTCGGCCTGGCTATGACGTTCGTGCCAGCGCCGGGAGCGGAAGGGGCGGCAGTAAATCTCGGCGACCTTCTTGAGGGTCGTGGCTGATGGCATCCAATGAGCTGACGGTGATCTTGGATGGGCGCCCGATCGGAACTCTCGAACGGCTTGCTCGGGGTGAACTTCGTCTCCGCTATCTGGACCGCTATCGAGATGACCCCGCGGCAACACTGCTGTCGGTGTCGATGCCGCCGTCCCAGAGGATGCACGGCGAGTCCGCCGTCACGCCATGGTTGCGGGGCCTCCTTCCCGACAACTCAGACGTTCTCGCGCGATGGGGGCGCGACTTCGGGGTCTCGGTGGCAACCCCGTTTGGGTTGCTTGGTACCCCGGTCGGCCACGACTGTGCCGGAGCGGTGCAGTTCTGTCGGCCCGGCGAAGTGACAGATCTGGTAGATCGGCCCGGTGACGTGACCTGGCTTACCGAAGCAGACGTTGCTGCCCGGCTGCGAACGCTGCGCACGGACTCAACCAGCTGGCTCGGCCCCGGTTTCGCGGGCCAGTTCAGCCTGGGTGGTGCCCAAGCAAAGACGGCGCTGCGCGCTGCGGCGACGGACACGGACGGGGGCGAGCGGTGGGGCGTTCCGACCGGTTCGGTCCCGACCACGCACATCCTCAAGCCGGCGATGGCTGGATACGAGGCACAGCACATCAACGAGCACCTCTGCCTTGCCGCAGCGAACGACCTCGGGCTCCGGGCGGCCATCACTCGCATCGAGACGTTCGAGGATGAGAGTGCGATCGTCGTCGAACGCTTCGACCGAACTACCAGAGGTGGAGCGCTCGTCCGGGTTCATCAAGAAGATCTCTGCC
>CAZWZC010000133.1:5465-5979 GCA_964638755.1 uncultured Aeromicrobium sp.
AGCGCTGGCGTTCAACTGGTTAGTCGCTGGCACGGACGCCCACGCCAAGAACTACAGCCTCCTGCTCGCCGGCGCTCAGGTCAGGCTGGCGCCGCTTTACGACATCGCCTCGATCCTTCCCTACGACGACTCCGGCGGTCACCGGATCAAGCTGGCCATGAAGGTCGGCGATGACTACAAGTTGCATCGAACCGACAGGCGGGGTGCGTGGGAGCACGCTGCCGACGAACTCAAACTCGACCGAGAGCGGCTCGTCGCTCGGGTGCTCGACCTGGCTGAGCGGACGCCAGAGGCATTCGCCAACGCCGCGAGCAGCGGTGCGGTCGCCAAGCTCGCTACTGATTTGCCTGAGCGGCTGGTGACGCTGGTGTCCGAACGCTGTGAGCGGTGTCGGGCGGCGCTGAGTTAAACCGAGTAGGGCGTTGTTGATCGCTATACCGCGCATATGATCGTTTTTCAGATCGTTCGCGCGTAGAATCTGTCAGATGGAACTCAGCGCGCCGTTGCTTGACGT
>CAZWZC010000134.1:0-5944 GCA_964638755.1 uncultured Aeromicrobium sp.
GACCCCGAGGTGGGCGGCGATGTCGTCTGCGGACAGCCACGGCTCAGCCACGTTGATCCTCCCTCGCGCTACATGACCCCGAACGGGGCGACAGCACCAAGACTACCGGGAAGGGTGCGGTTTGAACTGGGTTTGTCCGGGCGTGGCCGACCTGAGTGGGTGATGTCGGCCTCGGGATCAGCACGGTACGCGCGATTGGAGCCACCGCGTGACGGCGGTTCGCCATCGTTCGGGGTCAGAGTTCCACGCGAGCGTGTGGTCGGCGTCGAAGGTCTTCAGCGTCACGAGGTCGGGGCGTTGCCCTTGGAGTTCTTGTGAGAGGCGGGCCGGCGCGGAGCTGTCTCGTGTGCCATGGAGGATGAGGGTGGGTGTGGTGAGTTCGGCGGCGCGGGCGATCCAGGCGAACTGGCGGAGCGGGATCGACTCGGGTAGCCCGAGCATGCGCGCGAGTGGGCCGACGGTGAGCCATAGGACGGCGAGCTGGCCAGCTGCGGCTGGGAGGCCGCTGCGGACACAATTGGCCTTGACGGTCTCAGTCCAGTCGAGAACGGGCGAGTCGAGGACGAGTGCGGTGATGAGGTCGTCGTGTCGGGGCCGGTTGGCGAGTTGGAGGGCGATGGCAGCTCCCATCGACCAACCGAAGAGCACGATGCGCTGGGCTCCTCGTCGGACGGCGTATCCGATGGCTTCATCCACGTCTGCCGTCTCGGTGTTGCCAAGGGTTGATCGGCCGGTGCCGACGCGGGGGCCTTCGGCGGTGTTGCGGTAGGTGACGGCAAGGGAGGTGTAGCCGAGTTCGGTTGCGACCTGGACGCCGCGGAGGGTTCCGGCACGGGTGCTGCCGAGGCCGTGGATGTGGATGGCCCAGGTCGCGGGGTCGCCGTCGATGCGCCAGGCCGGGCACGGCCCCACCGGGGTGCTTATGGTGATGTCACGTGCGTCGAGTCCGGCGTCGGCTGGGTTGGCGTAGTAGATGCCGCTCCATGAGGCGCGCTCACCGACCACGAGCCTCAGCCCCGGAGATGTGCCGGTGACGGTGCGCGCGATCCGGTCCGGGTCACGCTCGGACTTCTCCATGGAGAGTTGCACCCAGTCGCCGCTGTCGAGCCAGAGGTTGTAGATGCCCTCTGCCGTGGTCTGCGGGGTGCGGTCGAGCACGACCCGCCGGACTCCGTCGTCGCCTTTCTCAATGTCGTGGATGGTGAGGTCGAAGGTGCGCGGTCCGGCGGGGGCGGTGAGGCGTCGCGCTATGGTCCAGCCGACACCGAGTGCGCCGACGGCGAGGAATCCGACTCCCCTGGCGATTGCCCGCTTCATGAGTGTGGCTCCTCGTGAGGGATGGTTGGGCTTGTCGCGCCTCCAGCGTCTCGCGGTCGTATCGCCGGGGTCGCATCAGTCTGGCCTTGTCCGATGAGGTGCTGTTCGGCCTGTTCAAGTAGCGCATGCTCGACGTCGGTGATGGTGAAGGTGATGCGAGGGTCGATCATGGCGTCGCGTATTTCGACGATTCGCCGGTGGAGTCGCCCTTCAGGGTTGTCGTCGTTCGCGACGAGTGGTTCGGCTTGGCTGAGGCCGGGCCGCACTCGGGTGGCTCGCTCCCAGAGCGGTTCAAGCTGCGCCGCAAGGACGGCAGTGCGGCGGCGTCTCGCGTCGTACTGGGCTCGGCGGACGACGGGTTGTGCGGTGAATCCGGCGCAGAGGAACAGGAAGGCGAGCAGTGACAGCGGACCGTAGGCCGGTTGCAGGGTTCGCATCACGTCAAGCTGGCCGGTCGTGTGCGCGATGTCCATGGTGAGGACGGCGAGGCAGAGGGCGACGCCGAAAGCGGAGCCAAGAGTGAGGAGTCCTGCGGGAAGGCATTCGATGCCACGGCCATTGCGGAGTTGGCGGGCCGCGAGGGCGAGCATCGCGGTGATGATGGCGCCGCAGTATGTGAAGGCGATGATCGAGTAGATCGCGGTCGTGGGTTGAGCGCCGAGGTCGACCATGAACCGGGTGGTCGTCGCGCCTCGGTCGATGAACAGGAACATCACGGTGATCGCGGCCAGGGACACCAGCAGGATGGGGATACTGACGGCGGCGCGCACGAGCTGGGGGCGGTATTCGCCGGTGTGCATGACTCCCCGGCCGAGGAAGAACAGCCCGATCATGAGCAACGTGTCTGCGATCAGGGTGGCGATGTTCGTGCCGCCCAGGAGTGGATCGACGGTTTCGTAGACGGCATCGACGTTGAGTGTCATGGCGATCGCGATGGTGAGGGCGGCGTAGGTGATGCTTCGGTCAGTGCGTTTGCGGCGGAAGATGAGCAGGCTCGCCACGAGCGCCCACATCAGCGTCGCGACGAGTGTCTGGATCATCCGAAGACCTCCAAGTAGCGGGTCTCGGCGAAGACGTGTCCTCGGATGCCGGCGGCGAGCCTGTCGGCGAGGGCTTCTGCGGCGATCTCGGTGTCGCAGTCGGGGTCTTGTCGTTTGAGGAGACGGCCGCGGGTGTAGGGCGGAATGTTGGGCAGTAGCACGTCTTCGGCTGCGCAGTCATCACCATCACAGTGGCCCAGGAGCATGTGGGCGAACTCGTGCAGGACGAACTGTTGGCGGTGCAGGGCGGAGTCGGTGTGGGCGTGCAGGACGATGTCTTCGCTGTCGCGGACGAGCCAGATCGCGCAGATGCCGTCGCTGGTGTTGAGGTCTGCCAGTTCGTAGACCCGGAGCTTACGCTGGCGCCGGGTCTGGATTGCGTGGACGAGGTCATCGAGGGTGAAGGTGTCGCCGAGCTGAAGGGCTGCCACGGCCGTCGATACGGTCTGTTCGATATTCACGGTGTGGCCCCTCTCGGTGGGAAGCGCTACCGGTATCGGCGTGCCGTTGCCCGATACCTGTCAGTGCTCAGGCATTGGTGTCATTTCCTCATCCAGGAACTTGGTGATGGCTTCGAGTGCTTTCGGTGAGATGTCACCGAGGGTGCGGGCGGCGTAGGACTTCACCTTCGCCGCGCGCATGGACCGGACCAGGTCTAGCTGCGCGGAGACCTTCTCTGGGGTGGCGGCACCGTCTTGCCCCATGAGGAAGTCGGCATCGACATCAAAGAATGCGGCGAGCCCCTCGAAGACGGCGGGATCTTGGACGTAGCGGTGGCCGTTGATCATGTACGTCCAGCGTGAGCGCGACAGGTTGGTACCGCGTTCTTTGAGGAAGTCCGCGATCTGCGAGTAGATCGGCTCAGTGCCGGACTCGGCCTCGGCAACATCCATCAGAAGGCGAAGCCGCTTGGCAAGGTCGTCTGCCGCGGCCTGGCTGTGGTCTTCGGTCATGGCTGGTGACCACCTTCCCTTCGTGGCGGGCGAGGCATCATTGCACCCCGCCCCGTCGGGCGTTTGTGCATGCTCAACCTTACGCGTTGGGCATGCACAAATCAAGGCTTGCCCATGCTCAACGGTCATGCTGCAATGGGAACTCCGACCCTGTTGAGCATGCTCAACGAACTTCGGGTGGACCTGCATAGGTACTTCTCAAACCCCAGCAAGCCGCGAAGAACATTGATTTCGCGTGTTGGTGTCGGCCCACTCAGTATCCGTTGAGCTTGCACCTTCTAATGGTGACAGAAAAGTTGAGGGAGACTCCGTCAGCCCGCCGGGGGTGCGGTACGGGTGGAGTCTCCCTCACGGTTTGTGGGCAGTTGTCAGATACTCCCCACTTGGTGACCCTCACCTTTTGGGGGTGGGTGAGGGTCACGCCTGGTTACTACTGGTTCGCGTGACGACGCTTAGCCGCCGCAACAGCGGTAAGACCAGCCAACAGCAGAACTGCTGCACCGCCAGCAAGCCCCCGCGGCAAGGTGCCACCAGTGGCCGGAAGGCCAGGAGTGGGCGGCTTCACAACAGGTGTTGCCGCGCAATCCTTGGAGGTGAGCTGCTTGGTCCAGGTCGCGGTGCCATCCTCATTGAGAGTCCAACCCTCACCGAGTGCCTCACCATCCAACACGTAACCCTCAGCAGGAGTAGCGGTCAGCGTTGCGACATGATCGCCATCGACGCTCACGTCACCGTAGGTGATGCCGTTACCGTTCTCCGGCTGCGCGACAGTCTCCCACACCGTGGAACCCTGATCCTCAACCGTGCACTCCGCCGGATTCACAACCGGTACAACCGGGACAACTGCGACGAGTTCACCAGAACCACCACCGCCGGCGTCGTACTTGCGGACTGTTGCACTCTCAGAAAACTCCTCACCATCTTTGGTGATCGTGGCAGTATCGGTCCAAGGACCGGAACCCGTGAAGGTCATACTGAGATTGAGCTGCAAGAACGCGTTCTCAAGGTCGGTGGAAAGTATCCAGCTATTGCCCGCATCACCGTCAGGTACAGCGGTTGCTGCAGCATAGTTCCCGGAAGCGCAGTTGTTACTCCCGTCAAGCAGGCCCGCGTCACCCCATGTGGTGACGCAATCATATGCGCGCACCCAGTTGACGCCGTTGATGGACTGCGAACTCGAGGTTAGCGTGTCCACGACCTTGATACCGGTCGCATTTTCGAATACGGGAGTCATGATAGTGACACTGCCTGTCCCATCACCGTTATCGCCACCCCATTTGCCTGCACCGGCGGGGACCGTTGGGCAAGGATCTTGACCTTCACCACCACACTCGAGCACCTCAACCTCACCGATTGGGGTTTCTACTCCGTCAATAGTGACCGTGATCGGCTGGGTTTCGCCCCGGTTAATAGAGCTTGTAATTTGCGCGGTGATGTACCCTTGAGCGTTCACGTTGGCATGGGTCGATGCATAGTCGGTCAGAGTGAACGTCATTGTTCCCGCTGATCCATTCACATCCATTTGCGCTACCGTGTCCGCTTGAGAAGCGGCGCTCGATGTTCCATCCGAGTTCAGGAACAAGGTAGTGTCCTGCATGCCCCCGAAGATAGTCGTGTCAATCCCGACGACAGTGGTGTCACCGGCGGGCAGACCATCAAGATTATTGAGATTGACCGTGTACTTGAACCAATCCCATGCCGCGGTCGGTCCACCGTCTGCACTTTCGTTCTCAAACGTGACCGAAACTTTGTCCGATGGGATCGGAGCAGCATTTGCTGGGGCTGTGATCCCCGCCATACCTATCAAAACGAGGAGAAAAGTCAGAGCCACGCTGAACACTTCACGTGCCCGACGCCCTCCCCCGAAAGTTTTGCGTCGTTGCGACTGCATGCCTTACCTACATTTCTTGTGTGAGCAACCTCGCAGTGTGTGCGAGATGGTTTTTCCTGAACGTACGCTGAACGTACGCGAGTCAACCTTAAACACACGAACTCTACCAGAGTTCCCGAGTGTTGTTAGACAGTGGTCGACAGTAGTTGCCTGGGCGCCACGATTGGCAGCGCTGCGGAGGAAAGGACGCTGCTGTGGGAGGAGAGCTACCCTCCTGGTGAGTACGGATATGCGTTCGTTTCCCCAGTACCGACCTCTGCCGACGAGGTGCGGGAGTTCCTGAGCGCGGTTGTTGGCGCGGACACAAGCGCGAGCACAGCGATCCAAGCCATCACGATCCTCCTGGACGGAACAGGCGCTGGTCCCGACCCAGGAAGCAGCCCTCCTGGGCTACCTGGCGACCTTGACCGACATCGAGATGGTCGGGCAGACCACTGACAGGCTGGGCAGGTCCGCCTTTGTGCTTAGTACCCAGCGCGGTGACGGCGAGTACGCCGACAGCATCCTCATCTCTCCCGAGCAGGGCGTGATCCTTGCGGTCGAGACGATCTACACCGGAAACAGCCGGACCGACGTGCGGTCACCCGCTGTCGTGAGCTACTACGCATGGAACAGGAACTGACGTGAAAATCACCGCCCTCATCACCACCGCAATCATCGCTCTGTCCATCTTCGCGGCAGCTCCGGCGACCGCGAAGACCACCGACTCGATGGATGAGCGGATCGCTGCGGTGCTGGATGAG
>CAZWZC010000135.1:0-1321 GCA_964638755.1 uncultured Aeromicrobium sp.
GCTCGCACCTGGATCGCCGCCACGCGATACGTAGTCCGCGGCCTCCGCCTCGGCCTTGGCGATGGCCTCATCGAAGTCGCGCGCCCGCCATACCGTGATCCGCTCCTCGTAGAGCCGACCAGCGCGCTGCCCTGGCTGGCGCCAGCGGAACACGCATCGAACACCGAACCACGACTCACCGTCATCCACGGCAGCAGCATGTCGGGCTCCTAGGGCAGAAGGCGAGCGCTATCGGCACGTATGCGCCGCTTGGTCAGTCGATGATCTCGATCCGGAAGCCTGGCGCCAGGACCGTTGAGAGACATGCTGGGTGTGCGCCGAAGCGCTGCTCAGCCGTCGAGAAGTCAGACCGAAGGGTCAACTCGACGTAGTCAACCGCGTAGTCCATGTCGTCGCTGGCGCAGAGGCAGCAGCGCATGCGGGTGGGAGCAGCGTCAGGGTCGGTCACGAACACATCCTGCCGCGAGCCCGGGCGAGCGCGAACGGCACATCGGCGCTACATACGCTCGGCCCCGAGTACCACGATCTCGGAGCTGTCGGCGTTCAGCACGGCTAGCCATTCTCGGTGGAAGTCGTCCAGCCGGGCATAGGTGGTTGGCATGGTCAGCCAGACCTCACGCGCTTGAGGGCCCTCGCCGTAGGGCTCGCGCAGACGGACCTCGATGCCCACCTGCCCTAGAGGGCTGATCTGCGTGGCCCTCAACGAGATGGAAATCTCGTCGATCTCGAGTTGCCCGTACCCACCGATCAGACGCGGTGAGACCTCCGGCAGTGGATAAGCGCCGAGCTGCTCTCCGAACCGCACGAGGTCCGTGCGTGCGAAGTAGCAGTCAGCGAATCCGGAGAAACCGGCATGCCGAACCTCGACCTGGAGGCGCCCGAAATCCTCGCCATCATCGTCCGCGAAGTAGGTGAAACTCAGGCCGTCTGTCACCCGCGGGATCCTGCCGGATCGCAGTGCGACAAGCGAGCGCGATCGGCACTTCCGCGCGTTATGGACGCAGGACGTCGATCTGCTCGTAGTCGAGCGACTGGGCCTGGTCCTCGACTGTGAAGCCGGAGGCTGTCGCCGCCTGTGCGATCGCCAGAGCTTGCGCGTCAGTTCGCGGCCACAGAACGAGCGGCGCAGAGGGTTGCGACCGCAGCAGCGCGATACCGACCCGCCACCGATCAGGCTTATCCAGGCGGTACCTCGACCCCTTTACGTTCACGGGACGGAGCAGTATCTCGCTCGGGCGGACGATGAACGGACTCGTGCTCAACCACAACCACCAGGACGGCGCGAATCTCAACGAGCCGGGCGACAGTGTGAGGCGAGCGG
>CAZWZC010000135.1:1331-5903 GCA_964638755.1 uncultured Aeromicrobium sp.
GCCCGTGTGATCGCGACGGTCAAAGCCGCCTCGTCCGACGCCGCAGAACCCAACGTCGTAGCTCGCTTCCCCCACGACTCGAGCATGTCGCATGTCGTGCCCGAGCGGACTCCGCCACTCGGACGAAGACATGCCGAACGCCGGATCTTGTGTCGGAAGGGTGAGTCCTAACGGTACTTCGGCGCGGCAGTGTCAGTCGTCGGTCACGACGGTTCTGTGGTCGATAGCCCCAAGCGCGAGCAGCCGGCGGCGGAGGTCGGCGCTCACGTCGTCTCCCACCCACATGTAGGAGATAGCCTCACGGAACGACGCCGACCGCGATGCCCAGTCCTCGACGCTATCGATGAAGAGCTCGCCCCCTGGTGAGCGACAGACCAAGGTCTCGATCTCGCCAGCTCCCAGGTAGCCGATCTCCTCTTCGGACTTGGCGAGCTCGGACAGGCTCACGACAAGGGGCACGACGGACGAGTCACGATCCAAGGCGCGGTAGACCAGCATCCGCGTGGCGACATCGTCTGGATGATTCGCAGGTTCCTGACCAGCGTCGAAGGCCGAGAGGTCCTTGCGGGAGGCTCGCCACCACGCCTCAGCCCAATCACGCTGCGATGGCCACCAGTACTTGACGTCGTCCCAGTCAGTCCAAGTGATCGCCCCGCCGTCAGCCATACGCCTCAGGATGGCACCGATCGTGTGCAGGATGGGCGAGGTCTAACAGCACTTCGGCGCGGCGTCTAGGCCGCGGTGCCTCGGTTTGTCAGCCGAGAGTTAAGGCTGGAAGGTGTGGTCTTCTCCGTACGGGCTCAGATCGATCGGGCCGTCGTTGAGCAGCACCCCATCGCCACCTTGATCGGTGCTCGCCACGGGGATGAAGACGACCAACTCGGTTCCAGTTGGGATCTTGCCCCCGGGTGGCACGAACGCCGAGTTGAGCACGAAGTGTCCCGAAAGGTGGACGGCGTAGATGGGGATGTCGGGCGAGCCTGGTCCGTCGTGTGACAAGGCAGCGACCTTCTGGCTCGTGGTGCGAACCCACTCGACGGGCCCAGACACTGTGCCTTCCGTCTTCGCTTCCGCCACCGCCCGTAGAACGGCGGCCGGGGGCGCGATAGCGCTGGCCGTCGCTGTGGACGGCGCGAACCTCTCCGGATGGTTGGCCCGCATTGAGTCGAGGTTGGCGGCCGAGAATGCGACCAGGGCGACTGCCGCGACCGTGGCCCCGAGCGTCCATTGCCGACGCAGTCTGAGGCGTCGACGGCCGTCCTGCTGTGCGCGCGCTACCAGGTCACTGCTGGGATTCAGTTCGGCGGTTGCTGCGTGCATCTCCTGGCGGAGGTCCAACGTCATGGTGAACTCCCTTCCTGACTGGGCAGCGCGAGCGCCCCGTCGTCCAGAGCGGCGAGATCCTCTCCGAGCAAGTCGCGCAGGTGACCAACGGCGCGGGCATGTTGGCTCTTCACCGTTCCCACGCTGACGTTCAGGGCATCCGCCGTGTCGGTCTCGGTTAGGTCGAGGAAGTAGCGCAAGACGACTACCGCACGTTGACGTGCAGGCAGCTGACCCAGCACGGCTATCAGTTCCGCGTGGGCAACCACGGCATCCGCCGCATCGGGGATGACAGCCTCGCGGGTTCCGCTGGAGAGGGGCACTTCGGGGTGTCGACTCGTCCACCGACGTTGGTTGGCAGCTGCGTTGGCCATGGCGCGGTAGGCGTAGCCGTAGGGATCGCCATTGATCCGAGGCCACGCCACATACACCCGCGCGAGAACGTCCTGCGTCAGATCCTCGGCCAGGTGGTAGTCCCCGACCAAGAGGTACGCGGCACGCCAGAGCCGAGTCGTCGCGCTTGCGGCGAACTCGTCGAACCGCTCCCGGCGCATGGACCTCGCCCTCCTGCTCGCCCCTTCACCATGTACGACACCACAACGGTCAGGAAGGTTGCCTCTTCCGCCCAGCAATCCGCTCCCAGACGCCTGGCGGTCCGAAGGGACAGAGTCCCAATGCCGGATCTTGCGACAGGACGGGCGAGTCTTAACGGCACTTAGGCGCTACTTGCGGGTCACGCGGCCAGCAGGGTCGGTGATCACGAGTCCAAACCCGCTTCCGGCTTCTGCGACATCCACGCGTTCGACGGTCAAGCGAGCAGGAGGCCGGACGGAAAGCTCGTCGGGATTCAGGTAGTCGCTGATACCGATTCGCTCGACGTGCTCCAGCAACTCGTCCGCGAGTCGAACTGCCTCCGACTCGCCTGAGGCCTGACCGGTCACTTGGTACTCATAGTTCGACGGAGCAGTGAACGTCACGCGGTACCAGTCGGCCACGGCCCAATCGTGCCCCAGCCAGCGCCTCATAACGGCACTTCGGCATCGCGCCCTGTCGCGTCAGTGGTCGTCGGGAACTCGCTCTGTCGGTAGGCGAAGCTTCCGGTCCGCGAATGCCTTCCAGGTCGCCGCGATGCCGTGCTCCACCTCATCGCATTGGATTCGGGTCTTGAACTTCCCGTCATGCGCCTCAGCCCATACGCCCGACCACTGGTCGTTAGCGATCTGAGTGATCCTCGCGTCGAAGTCCCAGTTCAGGGACGTAACGACCGCGGTGAGGAAGTTGCGATCTGTGACCTCGCCGAACGGCTGGAGTTCGTCCGACCCCCCGGCCAGGCGTGCCTTGACCTCCGCGAGCACCGCTTCGGACCGGTCCTTGCCCTCATCCGAGCACGTGCACAGGAAGTCCTCGAACTCTTCCGGTTCAGCGTTGTCGGCACTCTCAGCCACGGACTCATCTTGCCCGAGCGGGCGATGCCGAATGCCGGATATTGGTGCGTCTGCACACGCTCGGGCGGACGAGTCGCCCTCGTTTCGGGTCGATCGAGCCAGAACCACCGACTGCTTCTGGAGGTTCTGATGTCCGAGACCGACGCCGTGATGATTCCCGAGTCGATGCCCTTGTTCGGCCCCGTCGAGCTTGCTGCGGCCGGCTTCCTGGCCCGCTACTCCGGGCGTACCCGTGACGCCTACGCACTCGACCTCCGCACCTACTTCGCCTGGTGCGCTTCCCGGGGCACGGAGGTCTTCGACATGACCCGCCCCCACGTCGAGGTCTATGTGCGATGGATGGAGGAGCAGCGTCGGTATGCACCGGCGACCACGGCGCGGCGGCTCTCGACCGTCGCGGGCTACTACCGGTTCGCTGTCATTGACGGCTATCTGGATCGGTCACCGGCCGAGTACGTGCGCCGACCTCATGTTCCGGAGGAGTCCCAGGTTCTCGGGCTGGATCGGATGCAGCTCGGCGCATTGGTCGCGGCCGCACGCGCGTCAAGCCCTGACGAGGCCGCCTTGATCACGATGCTCGGGCTGCTCGGGCTGCGCATCGGAGAAGCGTGCAGTGCAGACGTCGAGGACATGGGCACTGAGCGAGGTCACCGCACTCTGCACAGCGTCGGCAAGGGCAACAAGCCGGCCCTCATCCCACTTCCCGTCCCCGTCGCCCGCACGCTGGACCTCGTCGCGGCCGATCGCGCGAGCGGCCCACTGCTGCGCACACGAACCGGACGCCGAATGGACCGCAACGCTGCGTCCCGCATCGTGCACCGGCTGGCCCGCCGAGCAGGCATCGAACACCGAGTCGGCTGCCACGCACTGCGGCACGCGTTCATCACCGCGGCCCTCGACGCCGGTGTCCCGCTGCGCGACGTCCAGATCGCCGCGCGCCACGCCGATCCACGCACGACCACTCGATACGACCGGGCTCGCGGAAACCTCGACCGGCACGCCAACTACGTCGTCGCCGCGTTCATCGCAGGAGCCGCGTGAACGAGACGTCGACTCAGCCGTCGTCGCCGACCTCTTCGGGATGCACTGCAACCCAGACGTCGAGGAAGCCTGCCGCCGCGGCGTGCAGTCGATCACCACGCACGCCCAGGCGGGTGGTGTGCTCGACCTCGTACTCCTGCGTGCGTCGCTGCAGCTCGGCGAGGCTGTTCTGGAGCTCCTGGTTCAGGCGTGTCACGTACTCCCCCTCCGATGGCGCCGCCACGGCCACGGCACCCCCGCGACCCTCACGAATCGCCGCGAGATTCTCTTCGTGGATGCCATCGACCACGTCCCACACGAGCAGTGGTCGCACGATCCTGTGGTTCCAGACTGGGGAGCGCGATGAACGCCACCAGATGCCGACCGGGTTCTTCGAAGCGCGCGTCGCCTCGGCCCAGGAGGTCGCTCCGTCCGGTCGGCACATCCAGGGGACCTCGCGGGCCGGAAGGTCCACACAGACGGCCGCCGATCCCCACGCCAGCTCCCGCGGCGCTCCGAGGAGATCACCGAAGACCCACAATTCAGTGACGTGCAGCGACCGCGTGTCGGGCGGCAGCAACGACATCTCGGCACACTGCTCGGCGAGCCTCCGAACGTGCCCGACCGCCGTCGTCCACTTCATCCGCAGATGATCTCGCACCGGGGAGCCGACGCATAGGGCTCCGCAGACGCACCAATATCCGGCATTCTGACTCGCATGGGGAAGTGCGACCGCGACGCGCAGGACCGGCAGGACGTGGCGCTTGTTGAGGAACGCCTACGG
>CAZWZC010000136.1:0-5887 GCA_964638755.1 uncultured Aeromicrobium sp.
CCCTTGTCGGCGCTGACACCGCGCAAGCGCGAGGTGCTGGGACTGATGGCTGAGGGCAGGACCAACGGCTCGATCGCGGAGGCGTTGTTCGTCAGCGATGCCGCCGTACGCAAGCACGTCGGCAGCATCTTCGCCAAGCTGGATCTTGGGGATGACACTGACCGTCGGGTCGCCGCGGTGCTGACGTACCTGCGCGGCTGACCACTACATCGGCAGGGGAACGGGCTCGTCGCGTCGGGCTCGGCGCTTCTTCGTCGAGCCGAGGACCCACGAAAGCACGGCGGCCACGAGGCACAGGCCGGCACCGCCGACCCAGGCGAGCGTGTAGCTGCCGGTCTGGTCACGAACGACTCCAGCGCCCAGCGCTGCCGCTGCCGCGCCGAGCTGGTGCGCGGCAAACACCCACCCGAACACGATGGTGCCCTGCTCTCCGAAGTACTCACGGCACAATGCCACGGTCGGCGGTACGGTCGCGACCCAGTCGAGCCCGTAGATCACGACGAACATGACGATGCTCGGCCGTACGCTCTGCGCCAGCAGCACAGGGAGCAGCATGAGGCCGACGCCCCGGAACAGGTAGTAGCCCGCCAGCAGCAGCCTCGGGTCGTATCGATCGGTGAACCATCCGGATGCCACGGTGCCGACGATGTCGAAGATGCCGACCACCGCGAGCAGTCCGGCGGCGGTGGTGGTCTCCATGCCGTGGTCGTGCGCTGCCGGAATGAAGTGGATGCCAACCAGGCCGTTGGTCGTGGCGCCGCAGATGGCGAACGCGGCGACGAGCGCCCAGAACGCCCACGTGCGGGACGCCTCACGGAGCGCGTCGATGGCGCGTTGGGCCGAGCCGCCGGTCTCGCGTACCGGGGGAGTCCAGTCGGCGGGTGCTCCGTACGGAGTGAGCTGACGGTCCTCGGGGAAGTCGCCGATGAATCGGATGACGAGGGGTACGACGGCCAGTGCCGATCCGGCGATGACGAGGGAAGCCGTGCGCCACCCGACGTGATCCGCGAGGGCGGCGACGATCGGCAGGAAGACCAGCTGACCCGTCGCGCCGCCGGCGGTGAGCACGCCCATCACCAGGCCACGACGCTCGACGAACCAGCGGTTGGCGATCGTCGCAGCGAACACCATCGCCATCGAGCCGGTGCCGAGGCCGATCAACACGCCCCACGTGATGAGCAGCTGGAAGGACTCGGTCATGAACACCGTGAGGCCGCTGCCGAGCGCGACCATGATCAGGGCGACGGTGGTGACCTTGCGGATGCCGAACTTGTCCATCAGCGCCGCGGCGAACGGAGCCGTGAGCCCATAAAGCAGAAGGTTGATGCTCACGGCGAGCGACATCACGCTCGTCGACCAACCGAACTCGTCATGCAGCGGTACGAACAATGCGCCGGGTGCTGCGCGGAAACCAGCAGCACCGATGAGTGCGAGGAACGCCGCGGCGGCGACGAACCAGGCTGGATGGATCCGCTGGCGGGTCATGATCTGGCTTTCTTGAGAAAAGTGGGTACGTGCACGATACTGGTGCTGGCTTTCTTGAAGCAAGCAGAGTTTCGAAATGAGTTAGGTGCCCATGCCACTGCGATCCGACTGGTCCGAAGAGCTGTGCCCGATGCGACGCGGCCTCGACGTGCTCGGCGATCCCTGGATCATGCTGATCATGCGAGACGTGCTGCACGGACGAAACCGGTTCGAGGAGATCCGCGACAGCATCGGCATCTCCGACGCCGTGCTCAGCCGGCGACTCAGGCTGCTGGTCGACGAGCAGCTGCTGCGCAAGGTCGAGTACCGCGCCGACCGTCGTACGCACCACCAATATCTCGCGACCGAGGCCGGGGCCGACCTGCTGCCGATCATGCACGCGGTGTCGATCTGGGCCGAGAAGCACACGCCGATGCCCGCGGGCGGCACCCACATGGCCGTGATCCACGAGACGTGCGGCGCGGAGACGACATCAGCCGACACGTGCACCACGTGCGGCGACCCGCTGCGAGCCGACGACGTCAGCTGGGACAAGCCGTGGAAGGCGACCCGCGAACGACTCGTCGGGGCGACTCCTCGAGTCTGAGCATCGCTGGGCAGACTTGCCCCATGTACGAGATGGAGCGTCTTCGCGATACGATCGTCACCTGGGCAGCGGGTCGCGACGGGGCTGAAGAGTCCGGCGATGTCGTTCGCGGGCTGGCCGGAGTGGCCCGTACGGTCGTGCTCGTCGAGGGCGTCAGCGACCTCGCCGCACTTGATGCTCTCGCCGACCGACGAGGGCGTGACCTCGACGAAGAAGGCGTGTGTGTCGTCCCGATGGGTGGGGCGACCAGCATCGGTCGCTACCTCGAGCTGCTCGGGCCTGGCGGGATCGGTGTGAGGTTGGCCGGGCTGTGTGATCTCAACGAGCAGGAGTTCTTCGTGCGGGCGCTCGATCGGGTCGGACTCGGCACCGAGGGGTTCTTCGTCTGCGACGCGGACCTCGAGTACGAGCTGATCCGCGCGCTCGGGGTCGACGGTGTCGAGAGGGTGATCGAGGCGCAGGGAGACCTGCCGACGCTCCGCATCTTCCAGCGGCAGCCGGCCCAGCGCCCCCGCTCAGCCGAACACCAGCTCCATCGCTGGTTCGGCTCGATCGGAGGGCGCAAGGAGCGGTACGCCCGCGCGCTCATCCATGCTCTCGACCTCGATCACATCCCCCGACCGCTCGACGAGCTGATCGCGTACGCCTGAGAGGATGGGGCCATGGAGCTCCCCGTTGCCTGGTCGTTGGTGCTGATCGCGTCAGCGGTCTGGAGCGTCACGATCTGGCCGCCGTTCCTGCGCCGAGTCCTCAAGGACGAGCGCGCACGCGATGGTGACGGCAGGGCCACCGCCTTCCTGCGTGTCCATGTCATCCTGATCAGCGTCTCGCTCTCCCTCGCCGCTGCCGTCGGTGTCCTCGGAATCCTCACCGTCGCCTGAGCGTTGCACCTGTCATGAGCACCAACATTGACTTCAACGCGGACCAGAAGCGCTACGAGATCACGGTCGACGACACCCTCGCCGGGTTCAGCGAGGTGCAGGAGACCGACGAGGAGGTCACCTTCACGCACACGGTGGTCTTCGACCAGTTCGAGGGCAAGGGGCTTGCCGGTGAGCTGGTGACGGAGGCGCTCGACGACGTACGCGTGCGCGGCAAGAAGGTCGTCCCACGGTGCGCGTACGTCAAGCGATTCATCGACAAGCACCCCGAGTACGCCAACCTCCTCGCCTGAGAGCCCGCTCACACCAGCGTTCAGGATTCGTTGGCCGAGGCACAGACTGCTAGTATGTGAATACGTGAACGCGCTGATCACAGCGCAGTTCTGCCCGACGAAGTAGCGCGGTCCCGCGTGAAATGGATTTCGGGCAATTACCCGAAACGTCTGAGAGTCCCTTGAACAACCATGCAGGCAGCGCTGTGCTGCCCACTTTTTCCACGCTCAATCTTCCTGCCGCGCTGGTGTCCACACTCGCGCGCCAGGACATCGTCAACCCCAGTCCTGTCCAGTGTGCGGTGATCCCCGACGCGCTCGCGGGTCGCAACGTGCTGGGCAGGGCGCGCACCGGCTCCGGCAAGACCCTGGCCTTCGGCCTTCCTGTCCTTGTCCGTCTCGCCGGTCGTACGAGCCGCCCCAAGGCTCCGCGCGCCCTCATCCTGCTCCCCACCCGTGAGCTCGCGACCCAGGTTCGTACGGCCATGGAGCCGCTCGCCCAGAAGATGGGCCTGCGCCTGACCACGGTTTACGGCGGTGTCCCGATCAACAAGCAGATCACGACCCTGCGCAACGGCGTCGACGTCGTCATCGCCACGCCGGGCCGGCTGACCGACCTGCTCGATCGTCGCTGCATCTCGCTCGACGACATCGAGATCACGGTCCTCGACGAGGCCGACCACCTCTGCGACCAACGAAGGCCCGAAGTTCATCAAGGTCGGCCACAGCTTGCGCTACCGCGAATCCGATGTCCAGGCGTGGCTCGACGGTGAGCTCGTAGATCCCAGTGCGAAAGCCGCGAGCTGACACCTTGATGCTGTCGCCTCGGTACTGGTAGAACAAGAGCACACCACCGACCGAAGGCTAGACACCACCAATGCCTGACATTTCTGGCGCGTCCGTGCGCCCACCTGCTCGATCCCCAAAATGCGATCACCGACCCGAGCTGGGTCATGGCCGCCACCTCCGGCTAGTCCGATGTGTGCCCGAATCTGGATCTGCCGTCGTCAGCGGGGGTATGGAAAATACCGCAACGGCAACCGTGACCTCCGTGCCCGTCGAGGCTCTCCTGACCGTCGAGGATTTGGCCGAGATGCTCAGGCTCCCCAAACGCACTCTCTATTCGTGGAGGCTCAACGGAGAGGGCCCCGCGTCGATTCCAATGGGTCGAACACTCCGCTACCGACTCTCCGTCGTCAACGAATGGCTCGACTCGCTTCAGTCTGCGGACGACAGTGCCGCGTGAGCCCCTTGCTCCTGGCGAGTGGGGCAAGATCACGACGAAGCAGGTAGCCGAAGGCACCTGGCGAGCCCGCACGTTGTGGCGAGATAGGTCTTCCGGAAACATTCACGACGTCTCGGCTCGGGGGAAGTCTGTCGCAGCCGCAGAGAAGGCCCTCAAGGCCAAGATCATGAACAACTCTGTTCGTAGCGCGAGCGCCACCAGTGGCTCTCTTCAGCTGACTCGAACGTCGAAGCTGTCAGAACTCGCTGCGGTGTGGTTTGAGGAAGCCCGATTGGACGAGAAGCGCTCCGCTGGCACCGTCGAGAATTACCAGAAGGTCTACGACAAGCATCTCAACAAGCAGATGGGCAACCTGCGGATCAACGAGATCGGGCCAGCCCGCGTTCACGATCTGTTGTCTGCCCAAATAGACGTAGGGAATATGTCGATTCCCAAGAACTGCAAGATCATGCTCCGAGGCATGATGAAGCTCGCTGTCCGTCTGGAGCTCAAGGACACCAACCCCGTCACTGATTCAATTCCGGTCGCGCGCCCCAAGGCCGACCCGAAGGCGCTGAACCAGAGCGATCTCCGAGATCTCTTGGTCGCCGCCCACGAACGCGACAGCAGGGTCAAACCTGGTCGGCGTTCGGCACCACTACTGAACATTCTGCTCATGCTCTTGGCGACCGGAGCGCGGATCGGTGAAGTCCTCGCGCTGAGATGGGTCGACGTCAACCTAGATGGAGCACCCACCGCGTCCATAACAACCACACTGACCTACACCGACGAATCGGGTGTCCATCGGTCGCCTGACGGCAGGAAGAACCGAAAGACTTTGGTCGTTGTTCTGCCCACGTTTGCCGTGCGAATGCTTGTCCAAATGAGGGCCGAAGCCAATCCCGACTCCCTCACTCCTATCTTCCCCAACGCCGAGGGCGGATGGATTGCCCCGAACAATATTCGCCGCTCACTGCGGCAGGTGAGACAGGACGCTGGCCTCCCTGACTGGGTCACGCCCCACACGTTGCGTCGCACTGTAGCTACCCGCCTCTCGGAGGCCATTGGCGACGAGGCCGCTGCCGCCCAGTTGGGGCACAGTGCCGGCTCTGGAACTGCTGTCGTGCGCATGCACTACGTTCAGCCCCAGGAAATCTCCCCGGATGTGTCCCACGTCTTGGAGCAGTTCGACCCCGAACAGTTCTAGATAGAGGCGACACCCGAGGGATGACGCACCTATGTTTGGGCGCGCAGGTTCAGTTGGGCACCGCTTGAGCCCGTTCGAGCGCGCCCAAACATGGGTGAAAGATGGGTGAAAGCCCAAACGGTTCAAATAAATCAAGGGCCGAGACTCTAGTTTTCACTGGAATCTCGGCCCTTTTTGGTCGGGCTGACAGGATTTGAACCTGCGACCCTCTGACCCCCAGTCAGATGCGCT
>CAZWZC010000137.1:0-5805 GCA_964638755.1 uncultured Aeromicrobium sp.
TGCAGACCCTGCGGCGGAAGTGGTCAGCGCATCGCCCGCCTTCCAGGAAGGGCACGTGGCCCCGGGACGGTCGGCCGGTTAGTGCCAACCGGGGCCACGGCCTTCCGGTGGCCCGGGGTCTGCCTTGGGGTGCCGTGACAGCCTGGGAGGTCAAGACCCTGCCCCCGCCGAGCGGTTGGGCTAGAACGATGCGTCACAAGGGGATACGAAGTGCCGTCACTGCAGGATGTCTGGAACGTCACTCGTCTGAGGTTGCTTGTAGAGCTGGAGAAGTGCAGCAGCTTGTCGCAGGCGGCCGAGGCGGTTGGTGTCAGCCAACCTAGCGCCAGCGAGCATATTCGCTTGTTGAGCGCTACGGACGGTCGCTACGGCTCACCCACGCGGGTCGCGTGTTAGCCGTCTACGCCTCCCAAGCACTCTCGAACCTCACTGCCGGCGAGTCCGCCCTTGCCGCCCGCGCGGGACTGCGCACCGGCACGCTCGAGCTCGGCGCGTCTTCGGTGCCTGGAACTTATTTGGTTCCAGACATCATCGAGCAGTTCCAGCAGGAATGTCCCGATGTCAACGTGCACGTGTCGGTGGGATCGACCGCAGAAGTTCGTCAATGGCTAAGTTCGGGTCGAGTCACGTGCGCTGTCACGTGTGGTGATATGCGCGACGAGCGCCTGACAGTGACCGCCCTTGGCCCTGATGAGATCGTCGGTGTAGCCAGACCCCGCTTCCTTGACCTGTCCTCGGACGGCTATGTGGACGCCGCCGCCCTCGATGATTTCACGCTTCTGGTTCAAGAAACGGGCTCAAGCACCCGCGAGTACGCCTTGGGACTTTTGTCCGGCACTGACTACTCGTTCCGCAACGTATGGGAACTGGGTTCGGTGGACGCGGTCAAGCGGGCGGCGCGTCGAGGCCGTGGAGTCGGCTTCCTGTCCACTCACGCCATTGCGGACGAGCAACGGCGGGGGGAGGTCGTCGCTTTCCGGGTGACGGATTTGCCTTCGCCAGCGCGGCGAGTGTGTTGGGTCCGGCTGACGCGGGCGTCTGTCAGTCCCGCCGAAACGTACTTCGAGTCGATGCTGCGGTCGCACCTCTCCCGCGCGGGTGGGGTGTAGTCGTTAACCGGACGTATCGGGTAATCCGATACATAGCCGGCTGGAACTCCCATCTGCCGATGTGGCAGGCGCGAGTGCCGAGGATTCATTGACTCGACTTATAGTCCGCTCCTATCGTTCAACGATCGTTAGTTGATCCCAGACGACTTTAGGAGCGGCGGATGCAATCAAGCGGCCTCCCACTTGTGGAGACTCCAGATGTCCTGATCGTGGGGGCGGGTGTCATTGGTACGTCGATTGCTATGGCCCTCTCCCATCTTGACGTGGACGTTGCGGTCGTTGAGCGGCGACACGACGTCGGCGAGGAGACGTCCCGCGCCAACAGCGGTATCGCTAATTGCGGCTGGTCTCTTGCGCCAGGCAGCCTTGAGGCGCAGCTGGTTTGTGCCTCGAGTCCGCGGTGGGAGGACATTGCCTCGAGGCTAGGTGTCACGTTTCGCCGGGTGGGCCTGACCCTTTTGGCCTTCTCGGAGGAGGAGGCATCCGGGATCTCGGCGTTGTGCGAACGAGCCACGGAGAACGGCGTCACAGTCCGAGAGGTGCGCGGTGATGAACTCGCTGAAGTTGCTCCGCACGCCTCTGGTCGGGCGGTAGCCGGCATCTATGTCCCCGATGAGGGGGTCGTCGACTCAGTGCGGTTGCCAGTCGCATTCGCCGAGCTCGCCTCCGTTAACGGGGTGCGCTTCTATCTGGGGGAGTCGGTGGTCTCAGCCTCTTTAGGCAATGGACAGGTCGAAGAGGTGCTGACGACAAAACGTCGCTTCCGGCCGCGGTTTGTCGTGAACGCCGCTGGCCTGGGGGCGGACTTCGTTTCGAAGTCTCTAGGCGGCGACGAATTCTCCATCACTCCGCGCCGAGGGCAGTGGGTTCTGCTCGATAGGGAGTTCGGGAAACGAGTTCCGTCGATCCTCACCGGAATGCCGGGGAAGCTCGGTCACGGTCCGATGGTTATCCCGACCGCCCACGGGTCGGTGCTCATCGGTCCGGACGCAGAGGACCTCGAAGACAAGACAGATAAGTCTACGACCGGAGCAGGTCTTGACGACGTGGTGGATCGGTGTCGTGTCTTGATGCCGGACATTGACACGAAGTTCGCTATCAAGACCTTCGCGGGTCTGCGACCCCACAGCGACAAGACGTACCGCGTCGGCTGGTCTGAGACTGCAGGGAACCTCCTCCAAGCCGCGGGCATTCGCTCGACAGGGGTCTCCTCATCGCTGGCGATGGGAGACCACATCCGTGATTTGCTCGTCGGAGCGGGGCTCAGCGATCGGCTGGACGCGGGAGCTCGTAACGACCTCGAGTACACGCCGCCGCTATGGGCGGACGGCGACTACGCGCGGGTTGCTCAGGACCCGTTGGGCCGCACGGTGGTGTGTGCCTGCGAGAAGGTCACCGCTGCCGACATCCATCAAGCCCTGCGGGAGCCGTTGCCGGCGACATCCATCGGGGGAGTGGCCAGACGGACCCATGCGACGTGGGGGCGTTGCCAAGGTTCGGCGTGCCTGTCCGGAGTCTCGTTCATCACCTCGCTCTATACCCCAGGAGAGGCGTGGGAAACGCCGATGCATGAGCCGGGATCAACGCTTGGCGCGGGGGTGACGACCGGTGAGTGACGTGGTCGTTGCGGGTGCTGGACGTACCGGCATCTTGGTGTCGCGGATGCTCGCGGAGCGTGGAATCGGTGTAACGCTCGTCGAGCGATTGCCGGCTCCGGGGGGCCAGGAGCCGGAGACCGATGCCGCTCAGCTTGCTCGGGCCGCGTCGCGCGCCGGCGTGCGGATGATGCTTGGCACTCTCGCGGCCGAGTTCCGCCAGGGTCAGGTCCATACCCTGGGGGTAGAGGGTGCAGTCACGCTGTCGGCCGATGCACTCGTCGTGGCTACGGGATCTCGGCCGCAAACGCGTGCCGAGCTTGGCATCGCAGGGGAGCGCGGTGCCGGGGTCATGCCCGGGTCCGCGACCCGGCACCTCCTGGACTCGGGTGTGCTTTTGGGCCGTCACCCGCTGGTGATCGGAGACGGTCATTTGGCTGAGGAGCTCTGCTCGGCCTTAGGCTCTGCCGGCGCCATCACGGTGACGTCGGTTCGAGCCGGGTCGGACGGGGTTGATCCATGGCCTGGCACGAACACCTTCACCGATGCCCAGGTTCTGAGCGTGCACGGTTTTCCCCGGGTGAACCGGGCAGTGGTGTCCCAGGGCGATCGCCTGACCCATGTGCACGCGGACGCGGTGATCTTGGCTGCCAGTCGGGTTGCGATGCGCAACATCGAGGGGGCTGTCTTCGGAGGACCCCACGTCGTCGAATGCTTCAGCCTCGCCGAACCCAAGACGTTCGACAACGCCGAAGCAGCGGCGATGCAAGCCTGCGAACAAACCATGCTCACGTTGCGCTGACCGTCAAAAACGCCTGATCAGGAGACCCCAATGCAAGTGCTTTCACCAGTTGGAGAGTTCAAAGTCGCCGTCGACGGCGTACGTATCCGTGACGGCCGGCTGGTTGTTCACATGTCCATGGGCGCCTGGCGCTCCGAGGCCACGCTCGAGCGTGGTGACCTGCCCTACGTTGGTGTCGCCGCAAGCTTGCTCTTCGGCACGTTCTATATGGGTCGTCAGTCAGTAAAAATCGCCCTCAAGGCCCGAGAGTTGGGCTCACGATGACTGTGGCTAAGTTGGTGCCCGTCCTTGAGGCCGCCACGGCGGGCGGCTATGGCGTCCTGGCGGTCAACATCGTGAACGGGCTGACGCTCAGGGCGGTGGTTGATGCGGCCGAAGAACTACGCGCACCGGTGATAGTTCAGACGTCCGTCAAGACGGTCCTTTCGCAAGGTATTCCCGAGACCATGTCCATGTATCGCCACGCCGCCGAGCGCGCGACCGTGCCGGTGGTGCTCCATCTAGACCACTGCACCGATCGAAATGTGCTCCTCGACTGCCTGAAGGCTGGCTGGGGTTCTGTGCTTTTCGACTGTTCGGGTCGCACGCTCGAGGAGGCGACCGAGCAAACCAAGCAGGTAGTGAGGGAGGCTCGGAGCTTTGGGGCGGACGTCGAGGGTGAGATCGAGGGGATAACGGGTGTCGAGGACGGGGTCGGCAGCGACGACAAATCGGAGCTTTACCCCCTGGATGACGCAGTGCGCTTCATACGCGAGACAGGGATCGACTGCTTCGCGCCAGCCATTGGCAACGCACACGGTGACTACCCCCAGCTTCCCAACCTTGACGTCGACCGGGTGGACTCGCTGGTGGACGCGACCGGGCTCCCTATGGCGTTGCATGGCGGGAGCGGGCTGAGCGACGACCAGTTTCGGGACCTGATTTCCCGTGGCTGCGCCAAGGTGAACATCTCCACCGCACTCAAGCAGGCATACATCGACGCGCACCGGGATTTCCTGGCGGAGAACCCGGACTGACATGAACCCTTGACGTTGATGGCGTTTGTGTCGAGCCGCGTGAGCATGGTCGCGCAGGGGCTCATCAAGGTATTCGGCAGCGAAGGGCGTGTCGCATGAGGGCGCTCATCTTCGATTGCGACGGCGTACTCGCAGAAACTGAGCGCGACGGACACCGGGCGGCCTTCAACCGGATGTTCGCCGCGGAGGGTCTCGACTTCGAGTGGACTGAAGACGACTACGCCTCGGTGCTGAGCGTCGCAGGCGGCAAGGAGCGACTGCGCCGGTTATGCACCGACGCGTTCGTGGAGCGACACGGGCTACCGACCGAGCAGGCAGCACTTGATGAGCTCGTGGCGTTGTGGCATCGACGCAAGACGCAGATTTTCTTGGACCTCGTCGCCGAGGGGCGGATGCCATCTCGCGCCGGCGTCCGACGCCTCGCTTCTGAGGCGCGCGCCGCTGGGTGGCGTTTAGCCGTGGCGTCCACGTCCGCTGTCGTGTCGGTGGAGGCAATCGCTGAACAGGTGCTGGGCCGAGAGTTGCTGGGTGAGTGCGTGATCGCTGCTGGTGACATGGTGGAGAACAAGAAACCCGCGCCGGACATCTACCTCCATGCGGCACGTCTGCTGGGGATCGACGCATACGACGCCGTGGCCGTGGAGGACTCGCATGTCGGGGTGTCGGCCGCCGTGGCCGCCGGCATGCGCGTAGTAGCAACAGTCAGTCATTACACGGCAGATGAGGACTTGACTGCAGCCGACATCGTTGTCGACGGCCTCGGGGAGCCCGACGGTGCTGCAATCGCGGTGTACAAGAACGACACAAAAACAGAGATCAAAACCCATGTCGCTTTGGAGCACGTCGCCTCGTTGTTGGGTCAATCAGGGGCTATGCGTGGAGCGGCCCTGCCGAAGGTGGACTCATGGAAATAATTAGCGACACGGTCATCTACATTATGATGGCGTTCGTCCTGATCGGCGCGGTGGCGGCTATCAGAGACGATCAGGGGGGCATTGGCAAAGAGTTCATGCAAGGCCTGCACTCGATCGGCTATCTGTTCATCCCCGTCGCCGGAGTGATGGCTTCGCTTCCATACCTGAGCATCTTCGTCGAGAAGGTCCTAGGGCCAATTTGGTCGGCTCTAGGAGCCGATCCGGCCATAGCCGCCACGACGTTCATTGCGTCCGATATGGGTGGCTATCAGCTGGCAGAGGCAACGGCCCAAAGTGACGGCGCATGGATCACCGCCATGGTCACCGGCTACATGGCCGGAGCGACAATTGTGTTCACGATTCCGGTGG
>CAZWZC010000138.1:0-5780 GCA_964638755.1 uncultured Aeromicrobium sp.
CCGAGTAGACGGAAACTGCTCGAGTCCCGATTCGACGTTGAGCGAGTTCTCGACCGACGCTCGATCCACTCCCGCAACCACCTTGCGCAGGTGATGCGTGTACGCTATCACCATGTCGGAGACAGCCGAGTTGATCAGGAATGCACGCGAGCAGCGCGGCCTCAGCCAACGCGCTCTGGCAGAGCGCGCGGGCGTTGAGCAGTCGACGATCGCACGTATCGAACTCGGCGACTCCGACCCCGCCTACTCCACCGTGATCCGTCTCCTGGACGCCGCCGGATTCCGACTTCTAGAGCCCCAGCCGTCGATCCCCACGCTGACAGAAGCAGCCACCGGGGGCGACGAACTCGACTGGACGATGCTGCGCGCCGTTACGGACTTCGCCGAACGCGACCCCTCGGCGGTTGGGCTCCTGGTTGGGGGCGAACCATCCACCGAGACAAGCCCCACTGCTCGAACAATCCTCGCAGCGGTCGCCGCGTTCCTCGCCGAACAGGCCGGGACGCACACACCTGCGTGGGCCCGTCACACCCCCGCGCTGCTCGAACCCTGGCACCCCGACGGCACCCCGCGAATGATTCGCCAGACCATCGCCGAAACACCTCCCGCCGTCGCCCGCTACAACGTCTGGATCCGAGCCTCGGCACTACAACGGAAACCGTCGTGACAGGCGCAGGCCGACCACTCGACTGGACCGAAATCGAGTCCTACCTCGTCGACGTCGGTGCCGAACTTGAACGACGCGGACTCCTCCGCAGCATCATCGTCGTCGGTGGCGCCTACGTCGCCTACCGGGGCGTACGCGCCTCGACCACCGACGTCGACACCATCTACGAACTCGACAACGATCTCCGTGCCGCCATCGCCACGGTTGCACGACGGCGCGGGCTCGAACTCGACTGGCTCAACGACCGGGCACGCCCGTGGCGACCCGTCACCTTCGACCCGACGACCTGCGAAACCGTTCTCGAGGCAGGCGGCCTGCGAGTCTTGGTGCCAGAGCCAGACATCGTCGTCTTGATGAAGATCTCGGCTGGTGGCCGAACCCCGAACGACGCGCTCGACCTTCGCGCGCTATGGGCCGCCACCCGATTCAACACCCCAGACGATGCCGTGACCGCGTTCTACACCGCCTACCCTCACGAAGAACTCGACCCGTTTCTCGCCGATTGGATACGCACCGTAGTAACGGAGCACTGAGCTGGTCCTCGACTGATCGGGAATGTCGACTCAGGGACCACGCCGGGGGATCCACATTGCTCGTTGGCCTTCGCCGTGAGGGTCCGGTGGTCAACAGCGCGGAGGACAGAACGTTCGAGTGGCAGTTCGCTCCGATCACCACAAGTCGTCCGACGAGCTTCGGCTGGCGGGGTGCTTGGAGCAGGTCAACGATGCCGCCATCGCTGCAGCCGACGATAGGAACGGGGCCACCGACGTGGACGATGACGGCAGTCGGCTCGTCGACCATCGGCCGCGCACAGCGGTCCCCTCAGCGGATGGCTTCCGACATTGGAATCTTGGGTCACACCCTTGCATCATCGATGCGCGACGGCATTCTCGCCGAGAGCCCGTGCCCGCGTTGTGGCCTCAGTGCGAGGATGGATGCCAGGTGTGGGCCGGCTCACAGCGGGGACGCATTCGTATCGCGCGATCGTGAACCGGGTTCGTGGTGTTGATGATGAGTGGCGGGAGGGGATGCTTGACGAGGCGACGGTGCAAGCGCGGTCAGCGAAACGCTCGAGCAACGAGTCCGATCTCCACGAGCATTGGCCTCCGGCTCGCCGGGTCAGCAAGCCACGCTTGTCGATGACGCTCGACATAGTGGATGGGTTGCCAGCTGGCGGGCGGGCGGGCGGCCTCGTGCCAGCTGGCAACCGCCAACATGTCGAGGTGGGGTGGAACTTCGTTGCACGAAGAACGCGCCTGTTGGTGGCCACGAGAATATGCCCACTGGCGGCCAACAGATCCTTGACGATGATGAACGCCCAGAGTGGCGAATTCGAGGTGCAGCTCAACTGTGGATCACACGTACAACCGGCGTAGGGGACGCTCAGATCGGATGATCTGTGCGCGTCGGCGGCTTGCGTTATGCGTCCAGAGCGAATCCTCTTTGTGTCAAGTGTCAGCTTCGAGCCCGTTGTGGGGCGCGGCGAAGCAGGGCGTGGTTGATGGTGATTAGCGTGGTGTGCGGGTTCGGGAGTGACTGTTCCGAAGAGCCGGGTCATGTGAGGTGCGATGCCGGCCACGCTGGATTCCAGTGACGTCCTCGCATTGTCCTCCCGAGCCCACTGGTCGATGGAGCATCGGCGAGCTCGGCCGGTTTGGGTCAGTTGCGGGTGTCGTTGATGAGGCGTTGGTAGACGGCGTCGCTGAGTTGGCGCTTCAACGCGCGCAGTGCTTCTTTGCGGGTCTTTCCCTCGGCCTGCTTGCGCAAGTAGTAAACGCGTCCGGCGGTGTCGTGGCCGACCTGGGTGACTGCGGCCATGTGGATCGCGTGGTTCAGCTGGCGGTCACCGCGAGGGTTCAACCGGTGCCGCTTCTTGGGCCCCGAGGAGGCTTCGATGGGTGCGGTGCCGTTGTGGCGGGCGAAGTGTCCGGCGGTCGGGAAGCGGCGGATGTCGCCAGCGCGGCCGATGATGATCGCGGCGGTGAGCGGTCCGATCCCGTGGACGCTGGTGATCGTCGAGCCGGTGGTCTTGATCACCGTCGCGGTGCGCGCGCGGACGTCCTTGCGGGCGGTGTCGTAGTCGCGGATCTCGTCGAGCAGCTCGTTCGCAGCCGCCACCCTTTCGCTGGTGACTGGTCCATCGATGTGCACGCTGGCCAGCAGTTGTTCGGCTTTGGTGACGGTCAACGAACGACCGGTGCCGCCCTCGATGAGCAGACACAACATGGCGTGCAGCCGGCAGATCGTGCGGGTCCGGTTGGCGGTGATCTGATGATCGCGATCGGCCAACAGGCGCAACACGACGCGGTGCTCGTCGAGGCCGGTGACGACATTCAATAGCGGGTTGTGCCAGGCGACGATTGCCGCCGAGCGGGCATCGTTGGGGTCGGTCTTGTCGATCTTGCCGCGCTCGAGGAGCCGCACTCGCGACGACAACTTCGGCGGCACATCGACGACGTGTTCGCCGGCAGCGACGAGCTGCTGGGCAAGCAACGCACCCATCCCTGTCGCGCCTTCGATGGCCCAGGTGCGCGGTGAGAACGGTGCTGCCCACGCCAACAGCCGGGCCCGTTGATGCCGATCAGCGTCGACACGGATCGTGTCGATCACCGCCTCTGCCCGGTCGACCGCAGCAGCGGTGTGGGAACCCTTGTGGGGGTCGATGCCGATCATGAACATGATGTGTTCCCTCGTCTCGTGGTTGGGTTCGCCACGGTGGGCACACCTGATATGTGGTTGATGCCGTTCCTCTTACGAGCCACACCGCGACTGGATCTGGCCGACTGGTCGGTTCGTTCGGAAGCCAACCTCACGGCGACAGGGCATTCGAGAGACACACCCGGCCAGACCCACGACGCTACGAATCAACGCAACGTCTTGCATTCCATCCTCCATCAGGGCATTAGGCGCTACTTCTCGGAACGGAGCCGCTGACGAAACCGGCGGTGTGTGGCACAGCCAGGAGTGCCAGACTGGACCAGATGGCACTCTTTCTCGGCGGTGGAGGGGACCCGCCACTTTCGTTGGCCGTCGACGAAGCCTTCGGCGCTGCCGTCGGTGGTCGGCTCGTGGTCTACCTCCCAACGGCGTTGGGCGGGACGGCGCTATACGCCGGAGCGGGAGACTGGTTTGCCGAGACCTACGGTCCGCTGGGCGTAACGACCATCGAGACATGGCACGATCTGGATGGCCGATCGTTCCTTCGCCAGGAAGACCTTGCAGGCGTGTACTTGGGTGGCGGCAACACGTACCTGCTGTTACGCGAACTGAGGCGTACCGGCCTCGACATCGAGCTGCGCACGTTGATCGAGCGCGGCGTTCACGTGTACGGCGGAAGCGCGGGGGCGATCGTGTTGGGCAGCGACATCACCACGTCCGAGCTTGGTGGCGACGAGCCGGTTGATGGGCTCGTCGATTCCGGCGGCCTCGATGTCCTCGCGGGATGGAGTGTGAGTTGTCACTACACGCCCGAGCACGACTCGTTCTTGGAGGATTGGACCCTCGACCCATCTCATTCGAAGGTACTGGTGCTCTGCGAGGACGCAGGAGTCGTGGTGGATGGTGAGCGGTTCATCGTCCTTGGCAGGTCGGGAGCCGGTCTCCGACAGCGTTCAGACGTCGCTTGGGTCACCGTCGGCTCTTACGCTTGGCCACCGAGCCGGTAGCCGACGATCCAACCGGCAGTAGCGGACGCGCACACAACTGCCGATCTGCGAGTAACGCTGGCCAACATGAACGCGCGCGATCATCGTCGTGTGACAGACGAAGGCGCGGTCGACGAGTGGGTGGCCGAGTTTCACGGCATCGTTCATCCCGCAGGCTCAGGCTGGGGACTCGACGAACCGCAGGAGCTTGTATTTCCAGACGGGCGCTGGGTCGTGATCGTGCAGAGAAGCCAGTTTCGCGTGATTGTCCGTGGACAGGCGCCGTCTGATCTTTCGACCTTCCGTAACGAGGTGATTTCGGTCGTTCGTGGATTACTCGACTCGCTTGGATTCCATCTTGGCGTGGCCTTGACACCTGAGTTCCAGGGTGGGTTCGCATCGCCAGGCATCGTGATCCTTCCAAGCCCAGGATGGCCCGCACTCACTGGGCGAGATCCCGGTACGACCCTTCGCGCTTCTGCCGAGGAACTGACACCGTTCGTCAAGGCCGCAATCCTGGAACCCCTCATCCGCTACGCGCTTGCCGATCTTGCAATGGCGATCGATCGCCATGAGGACACTGCGTTCTACGCTCATCGTGCTGTTGAGTCGGCTCGCCAGTACTTTAGCGAGCTGGATGACCCCGCCGACAAAGAGGTCCCGTGGAGTCGGCTCCGAGTGGCCTTGGGATTCAACGAAGACGATCTCAAGCCGCTGTCGAAGGCAAGTCGGGCTCGCCGCCACGGAGCGACAAGTGCAATGTCAGAGGCCGAGCGTCTTGAGGCCCTTCGGCTTGGCAGAGACGTGATCGCCCGACTCGTGAAGCATCACCTTCAATCAACGAGCAGGACAGTGGGCGACGGAGCTGGTCCGGCAAGTTAGCCGCAGACAGCGTGGTTGTGTGCCGGTGGAGATCCTTGCGCTGCCGCGCCGGAGCGGGCAAAGTGCTCGGGTGTTGTCGCTTCGTTCAACGGGGGTTCGTGCGGCCTGCATCGGTGTTGTCCTCGCGGCTCTGGCGGTCAGTGCGTGTGGCGACGACGGCGCGGTCGTCCAGAGTCCCGATCTCGAATGCGGTGGCGAACGAAGCGGCACCTTCAACCCCGACTTCGATCCTGCGAGTCCCGGTGACGCGACGGCGGACATCGCTATCGAAGCCGTCACGCAGCCGTTCGCCGCGAGGCACAGCGGCCAGGTCGTGGTGCTCCGGTCCGATACGAAAGCGGTGGAGGTTGACGGCAAGCGAGTACTCGTCGTCGTCGCCCGCCCAGCTCCCGCCGGTGGGTTCTGGGCAGATTCGGTGTTCTACTGCGAGCCGTTTTTCGAAACGGGTCCGGTGACGCCTCAGACTGCTCCTCTTGTCACCAACTGAAATGCCATAACTGCCGCTCTGCTCGCTGGACAAGGCCGGCCACTTCGAATCCTCTTTGTGTCAAGTGTCAGCTTCGAGCCCGTTGTGGGGCGCGGCGAAG
>CAZWZC010000139.1:0-5775 GCA_964638755.1 uncultured Aeromicrobium sp.
CCGTGAGCCTCCTCAAAATCCCCAGTAGGCAGGAAGTTTCCCAGCAGAACCCCGAAAACTTCACTCCTTACAGGAATCCAGCACGCATCACTCGTTGCAACAGGGGTGGAGTGCTGGCTTCCGGGGTCCTGCTGGGAATCTGCACCACCAGGAGAGCCGCATGAGCGTCACAGCAGCCAAGGGGTTCACTGCCGCCGGTGTCGCTGCTGGGCTCAAGGCCAGCGGTGGTCCCGATGTCGCCGTGGTCGTCAACGATGGACCATCGCATACGGCTGCTGCCGTTTTCACCAGCAACCGCTGCAAAGCCAACCCCGTGCTCTGGAGCGAAGAAGCCATCAAGTCTGGCTCGGCCGCTGCTGTCGTGATCAACTCCGGCGGTGCCAACTGCTACACCGGTGCCGAGGGTTTCGCCACGACACATCAAACCGCGGAGGCCGTCGCCGCGTCGCTCGGTGTCGGCGCGATCGATGTCCAGGTGTGCTCCACGGGGCTGATCGGCCTGCTGAACGATCGCGAGGCTCTGCTCTCTGGAGTGCGCGCAGCGGTCGATGGTCAGAGTGCCGATGGGGGACACGCAGCGGCGACCGCGATCATGACGACCGACTCCGTCGCGAAGGAAGCCGTGGCACAGGGCGACGGCTGGACCGTCGGAGGCATGGCGAAGGGTGCCGGCATGCTGGCTCCCGCGCTGGCGACGATGCTCGTCGTGGTCACTACCGACGCCGATGTTGAGACTGCGACGGCAGACGCGGCCCTTCGTGCCGCCACGGCGCAGTCTTTTGACCGCCTCGACTCGGACGGATGTCAGTCAACCAACGACACGGTCCTGCTCATGGCGAGTGGGGCGAGCGGGGTCACACCGGACACGCAGGCCTTCAACAACGCGGTGACTGCGGTCTGCATCGATCTCGCACAGCAGCTGCTCGCCGACGCCGAGGGCGCAGATCACGAGATCGCCATCGAAGTGGTCAATGCCGCCTCGGTCGACGATGCGCTCGAGGTCGGCCGCTCTGTCGCCCGCAGCAACCTGTTCAAGTGCGCCATCTTCGGTCAAGACCCCAACTGGGGTCGTATCCTTGCCTCGGTCGGTACGACACAGGCAGCCTTCGATCCCGCGGACCTCGATGTCGCACTCAACGATGTGTGGGTCTGCCGCAACAGCGGGCCGGGGGAGTCACCCGACACGATCGATCTGTCGGCCCGGGCCGTCAGCGTGACGATTGATCTCAAGTCAGGCTCGGCGACGGGCACCATCTGGACCAACGACCTCACGCAGGCGTATGTCCACGAGAACTCGGCGTACTCCTCATGACCGACCACGCATGGCATCCCGATGACTGGAAGAAGGCGACCGACAAGGCCGCCACACTCGCCAAGGCGCTGCCGTGGCTGAAGAAGTATCACGGCAAGGTCGTCGTGGTGAAATACGGCGGCAACGCCATGACCGACGATGCGCTCAAGCACGCTTTTGCCGAGGACATCGTGTTCCTCCGGCTTGCAGGCTTCAAGCCCGTCGTGGTGCACGGCGGCGGTCCACAGATCAACGCGATGCTCGACAAGCTCGGCATCGAGTCTGAGTTCCGCGGCGGTCTTCGAGTCACCACGCCCGAGACGATGGAGGTCGTACGCATGGTGCTGACAGGTCAGGTCGGTCGCGAGCTGGTTGGGCTGCTCAACCAGCACGGCGAGCTCGCAGTCGGGCTCTCTGGCGAGGATGGTGGACTCTTCACGGCCAAGAAGACGATGCCGGTGATCGACGGTGTGGAGACCGACATAGGACTCGTCGGTGAGGTCGTCGGTGTGCGCCCCGAGGCGGTGCTCGACCTGATTGACGCCGGCCGAATCCCGGTGGTCTCGACCGTGGCGCCCGACGCAACTGGTCAGGTTCACAACGTCAATGCGGACACCGCGGCGGCATCATTGGCGGTTGCGCTCGGCGCAGAGAAGCTCCTCGTACTCACTGACGTCGAAGGCCTGTACGCCGACTGGCCCAACAGCACCGACGTCATCGGGGAGATCAGCCCCGAGTCACTTGCCGCGATCATCCCTGATCTCTCCACCGGGATGATCCCCAAGATGACGGCGTGCCTCAAGGCGGTGCAGGAGGGGGTCAAGCGCGCGACGGTGGTCGATGGGCGTGAGGCGCATGCCGTTCTCCTCGAGATGTTCACCGACGAGGGCGTCGGCACACAGGTCGTTCCCGGCGCGTCGACGCGCATTCGTACAGCCCTCTACGCAACGAGTGTCGCAAAGAACACGACATCATGACCGTGACCGACTGGACCGCACGCTACGAGGGCGCGGTCATGAACACCTTCGGCTCACCCCAGACCATTCTGGTCCGTGGCGAGGGCTCCCACGTGTGGGATGCCGATGGCAAGAAATACCTCGACCTGCTCGGCGGCATCGCCGTCAACGCACTCGGTCATGCCCACCCAGCCATCGTCGCCGCCGTGACGGGGCAGCTCACGACTCTCGGGCACATCTCCAACTTCTTTGCCTCCGAGCCGCAGATCGGCCTGGCGGAGAAGCTGTTGGCGCTCATCGACCACGACGGACGCGTGTTCTTCACGAACTCAGGCACCGAGGCCAATGAAGCGGCGTTCAAGGCCACCCGTCGAACGGGACGCACCAAGATTGTCGTGGCAGAGGGCTCGTTCCATGGCCGCACGATGGGCGCACTGGCGCTGACCTCCAAGGAGGCTTACCGTGCGCCGTTCGAACCGTTGCCGGGTGACGTGGTCTGGGTTCCCTACGGCGATACGCCTGCGCTAGACGCAGCCATGGACGCAACTGTCGCCGCCGTGCTGCTGGAGCCGATCCAGGGCGAGGCAGGCGTCGTCGCTCCTCCCGACGGCTACCTGCAGGCGGCTCGCGAGATCGCCTCGGAGCACGGTGCGCTGCTGTGGCTCGACGAGGTGCAGACCGGCATCGGTCGTACCGGTGCCTGGTTCGCCCACCAGCAGTCCGGGGTGGTGCCGGATCTGGTGACGGTGGCCAAGGGGCTCGGTGGAGGTATCCCGATCGGTGCCTGCATCGCGCTCGGCGATGCCGCCACATTGCTCCAGCCCGGCAACCACGGCACGACGTTCGGCGGCAACCCCGTCGCCACTGCAGCAGCGCTGGCGGTGATCGCGACAATCGAGTCCGAGCACCTGCTGGATCACGTTGCCACGATCGGTGACCAGATCAGGCGAGGACTCGAAGCGCATCCACTGGTTGCTGCCACCACGGGTCAGGGGCTGCTCATCGGCGTCGTGCTCGAGAGTTCGGTCTCGGCAGACGTCGTCAAGGCGGCTCTCACGGCCGGACTCATCATCAACGCGCCGACACCCGATCGGCTGCGTCTCGCTCCGCCGCTGGTCCTCTCCGAGGACGAGGCCGCACATGCTGTGAGGACACTTTGGGCCGTGCTTGACGAGGTGGCGTCGTGAGGCATTTTCTCCGTGATGACGACCTGACCCCGGCCGAGCAGGCCGACGTGCTGGCACTTGCCGCCCGGGTGAAGGCCGAGCCTTATGCACTCAAGCCCTTGACAGGACCACAGACGGTCGCTGTCATCTTCGACAAGGCGTCGACTCGTACGCGGGTGTCCTTCGGAGTCGGCATCGCCGATCTCGGGGGCAACCCGCTGATCCTCGACACTGCGACAACCCAAGGCGGCCGCGGCGAGTCGACTGCTGACACCGCACGAGTGTTGGGCCGTATGACCAGTGCCATCGTCTGGCGCACATATGCCCAGTCAGGCCTCGAGGAGATGGCTGCCCACGCCGGCGTCCCCGTGATCAATGCGCTGAGCGACGACTTCCATCCCTGCCAGATCCTCGCGGACTGGCAAACCGTCATTGAGCTCAAGGGATCACTCGCAGGGATCACCGTCGCGTATCTCGGCGACGGCGCCAACAACATGGGTCACTCATATCTGCTCGGCGGCGCGCTGGCCGGAATGCACGTACGCATCGGGGCGCCTGCGGGCTACCAGCCCGACCTGAAGATCGTGGTGGATGCTGAGGAGATCGCTGCCAGCACCGGTGGATCTGTCACCGTGATGGACGATCCAGATGTCGCCATCACCGGCGCCGACGTCGTCATCACCGACACCTGGGTTTCGATGGGACAGGAGAGCGAGAAGGCAGCGCGCTTGCAGCTGTTCGGCGCCTACGCGATCACGGTCGAGGCCCTCGCCAAGGCGGCGCCCAACGCGATCGTCCTGCACTGCCTCCCGGCGTATCGCGGTCTTGAGATCTCATCTGAGGTGCTCGACGGTCCGCAGAGCGTCGTGTGGGACGAGGCGGAGAACCGACTCCACGCACAGAAGGCCCTGCTGATCTGGTTGCTCGAGAAGTCAGGGAGGTGACGGCATGACCGTGCCTGACACCAAGACCGCACGCCAGCAGCTGATTGTCGAGTTGCTCGGGCATCAGCTCGTGCGGTCTCAAGGCGAGCTTGCCGAACTACTCGACGGAAGGGGCGTGAACGCGACGCCGTCCACGATCTCGCGCGACCTGGTGGAGCTCGATGCCGTGCGCGTACGTCACCCTGACGGTGGGCTGGTCTACGCCGTGCCGGCCGAGGGCGGTGACCGTACGCCACGGGCAGCCTCCGACAGTGCCGCTGCGCAGGGCCGGCTCGCTCGTCTTTGCCGTGAGCTGCTCGTGGCGGCTGAGTCGTCGGCCAATCTCGTTGTGCTCCGTACACCGCCGGGCGCAGCGCAATATCTTGCATCGGCGGTCGACCACGCGGCTCAGCCAGATCTGCTCGGAACGATCGCCGGCGACGACACCGTCATGCTCATCTGCCGCGACCCGCAGGGCGGCGAGTCGGTGGCCCGCCGGCTCATGTCGCTCGCTGCACCCACATCCAAGGAGACTTCGTGAACACCCCTTCCACCCCGAAGCCTGGCGACAAGTCTGGACTGTGGGGCGGACGGTTCGCGTCGGGTCCTGCGCCTGAGCTCGTGGCGCTTTCGCGGTCGACGCACTTCGACTGGCGACTGGCCCCCTACGACCTGGCTGGGTCACGCGCGCACGCAGGCGTGCTCCAGGCTGCCGGTCTGATCAGCCGTGAGGACCTCAACAAGCTGATCGCCGGCATCGACGCACTCGCCGCCGACGTGGAGTCAGGGGAGTTCGCCGCGCATCCAGACGATGAGGATGTCCACTCCGCCCTCGAGCGCGGATTGCTCGAGCGCCTTGGCGTCGAGCTCGGGGGGCGGCTGCGCGCCGGCCGTTCGAGAAACGACCAGATCGCGACGCTTTTCAAGATGTACCTCCGCGACCATGCGAAGACGATTGCCGTGCTTGTACGCGAACTCGCAGCGGCTCTGGCCCAACAGGCCGAGGTGCACATCGATGCACCCATGCCCGGCCGCACCCATCTCCAGCATGCCCAGCCCGTGCTCCTCTCACACCACTTGCTGGCGCACGCATGGCCGCTCATCCGTGACCTCGACCGACTCGCCGACTGGGACAGACGGGTTGCTGCCGATTCTCCCTACGGATCTGGCGCGCTCGCGGGATCCTCACTGGGGCTTGACCCTCAGCAGGTGGCCCACGATCTCGGCTTCACCGACTCGACTCCCAACTCGATAGACGGCACCGCCGCACGAGACTTCGTGGCGGAGTTCGCGTTCGTCACCGCCCAGATCGGTGTCGACCTCTCCCGTCTGGCCGAGGAGATCATTGTGTGGAACACCAAGGAGTTCGCCTTCGTCACGCTGCACGATGGCTACTCCACAGGGTCGAGCATCATGCCGCAGAAGAAGAACCCCGACAT
>CAZWZC010000140.1:0-5679 GCA_964638755.1 uncultured Aeromicrobium sp.
GACCGCGAACCTGCACATCGGGCGGGCCGACCCGGCGGCAGTCCTCGGTGCCATGGATCGCTATGGCGTGGACATCCTTGTCCTTGAGGAGGTCACACCGTCGGCCCTCGCTGAGTTGGACATGGGAGGCATCGATCGACGACTGGACCACCGCGCTGGCGCACCAAGCGAGGGACGCGACGGCATCATGGTCTTCGCGAACGAGCATTTGCATGAGGTCGGTGTGATCGATGCGGCCACTCCGGGATATGACGTCGAGGTGGCCACCGGCCGCGGGCCGCTGCACATCCTTGCGGTGCACCCGACCGCGCCGAACAACGGCGTCGCTCAATGGTCGAGAGATCTTGACGTGGTCGTTGCGAGCGCACGAGCGTCAAACGGGCCTACCGTGGTCGCGGGCGATTTCAACGCCACCCTGGACCACCCCCAGCTCCGGGCCCTGATGGACTTCGACTACCGCGATGCAAGCGCCGACGCCGGACTTGGTTGGCGGCCTACGTGGCCGTCGCCGGGAAACATCCGGCTCGACGGTGTGGGGCTGCCGTCACTGTTCGGCCTGGACCACGTCTTCATCCGCGGCCCCTTGGAGGCCACGTATGCACGAACGCGTGCCATACCCGGCACCGATCATCGTGCGCTGGTGACCCGCATCTCCTGGACCGACTGAGTGGTCCGCGCCCCACGTGCGCCAAGTGCCGACCGCCGTGAGCATGGCGCCGAAACAGGCCAATCACAGGTCAGGCCGCGACCTGCACGTCTGTGCTGGTCAGGGGCTGAGGTCGTGCTGTGGCAGGTAGAGGGTTCGAACCTCTGTAGGCTGCGCCGTCTGATTACAGCCTGCAGCCACCACTCCTCTGACCTGCAGCGATCCCGCATCCAACTGAACTCGCCCCGGGATTCCCCCAGATACTCGACGCCAGTCGGGCGAGGTCGACACCAGTCGTACAGCCGGTTAACCGGTTAGCCGGGAAGTCTAAACGGTCCTTGTCTTGAGCTGGCGGTCTCCGTGCCTGCGCATCCAGAGCTCGAAGGCGAAAGCGGCTGTGATGACGCCGGCGAACATTTCGAGGATCGCAAATGATGGGCGGCTGGCGTCGATCAGGGTGAACACGATCGCCCCGATGCTCAGCAGCGCGGCCGTTGCGACGACAACCTTGCTCGCCCCGGTGTCGTCGGTGAGGCGTATGTGACCTGCGTGGACCGTCGCGTGGACCAGCAGGATCGATGCGGCGCCGAGCACGGCGATCTGGCGGAGGTCGAGTGTCGCTGCGAGCACCGCCACGATGAGCCCGCTGATCAGGAGCCCCTCGCGACTGTGGCGCACCGGCGTCCCGAACCTGCCGGGAAGTTCGCCGTCCTTGGCCATTTGATAGGCGACATTGGTGACGGCAAAGAGGCTGGCGTTTATTGCAGAGGCGGTGGCAACCAAGGCCGTGATGGACACGGCCACGAAGCCAGCCTGACCGAACACCGGACGCGCCGCCGCGGCCAAGGCGTTGTCGCTCGCGGACCGGACCTCCTCAGACGTCAGAGTCCCGAACACAACCACAGACACCAAGAGATAGAGGCCAAGGACCAGGACGATCGCGGTCGTGATGGCGCGCGGAATGGTGTGCTTGGGATCATCGACCTCCTCTGCCGCGTTGGTGATCACTCGGAAGCCCTCGTAGGCAAAGAACGTCACGGCGATACTCGCGAGGACCGAGCCGGCAGGCGGGTAAGTGCTCGGTGCCAAGAGCTTGGGGTGCAGCGCGAAGAGACCGCCCACGCAGAGTGTGACCAACACCAGGAACTTGAAGATCACAATCACGAGTTCAACCTTGCCGACACTCCCCGAGCCACCGAGGTTGATGGCGACGAAGACAGCTACCACCGCGATGGCCAGCACAGATGGCAGCCAACCGGGTGCGTCGCCAGATAACAGGTTCGCACCGTAGGAGCCGAAGGTCTTGGCCACCAGCGAGAGCGAGACGAGCGCCGCTGCGTACAGCAGACACGACATAGCGCCGGCGAACAGTCCGTTGCCGTACCCGTGGATGAGGTACTCCGCTATCCCGCCAGCGGAGGGATAGCGCGCGCCCAACTTGCCCAAGGAGTAGCCGGTGAGCAGCGCGATGAAACCGCCGATGAGAAACGAGACCCAGACGGCGCTGCCCGCCATCGTGCCGGCTTGCCCGAGCAAGGCGAAGATTCCGGCACCAATCATCGTGCCCACACCGAGCGAGACGACAGAGGAAAAGGACATCTTCGCGCGATCGGCACTCATACCGCCGAGTATCACAGCCGCGCTTTCGCGCTCTCCTTCGTGAACGCAAGGCCGCCACATTTCGCAACTGATCCGAGCCGCGTCTCGGTAGGCTCTGAGTATGGTCCCCGGAGGCGACGCTCCCGCGGCTGTGCTCCTCGACGCTGGGGGTGTATTCGTCCTGCCCGACCCTGATCGGATCCAGGGGGCCTTCACCCGAGCCGAGTGTTCCGTTCCTCGAGAGGTGCTGGCCGACGCGCACTACCGGGCCGCGGCAAGGTTCGGCATCCACCTCGACGTCGAGGCGTGCTGGGCCGAGTCGTGGCGCGAGTACCTCCAGACCTATGTCGAGGAGTGCGGCGTGGCCCGAGACCAGCGTGACGAAGCCCATCTCCACCTCGACAGCGAGTTCGCCGACGCGGCGCTGTGGGTCGATCCGGTTCCCGGTAGCCGCGAAGGCCTGCGGGCCCTCGCCGACGTCGGGGTACGCCTCGGCATCGTCTCGAACGCTGACGGCATGATGGGTTCTCGGCTCGCGCAACTCGGCATTTGCCAGGTGGGACCCGGCTTGAGCGTGAATATCGAGTGCGTGGTCGACTCCGGCAACGTGGGCGTGATGAAGCCGGATCCGCGGATCTTCCATGCTGCCGTCGACCTCTTGGGAGTCGATCCGGAGCAGGTCTGGTACGTCGGTGATATGCCGGCCATCGACGTCGTCGGCGCCCGCCGTGCCGGCATCCGCCCGTTTCTCATGGATCCGCTCGGGCTGCACCTCGACGCCGGTTATGACCGGATCTCGTCCTTGTCGGCGCTGGCTGAATTGCTCGCGAGGCCACCTGCGTGAGCGAGGAGGAGGTCTCAGTCAGCTCGGCGCAGCGCGCCGCAGACGAGGGTCGGCTGGCGCAGTGGGTTGGCGACTTCCTCTCCAGCCCGGGCAGCAGCAACCCCGAGCTGGCGGCCGCCTTGGCGATGAAGGGCACGATCTACCTGGGTCCGATCCGATTTGCGCTCGATCGACTCACGCCGATGGCCGGTCCCGACGGGGACGAGGTAGTCGTCCCTGTCGCCAAGGAGGATTGGGAGTCCGACGTCGAGGGCATGGAGCACAGCATCGAGGATGGGTGGGACCCCCCGCCGCTGCTCGTGTCACATCACGACGGCGAGTACTTCCTTGAGGACGGGAACCACCGTTGCGAGACGCTGCGCCGAACGGGCGCCCGCTCCGCCTGGACGATCCTCCTCTTCCCAGACGAGGTGGAGCGGGTTCGATTCCTGAAGGAGCACGAAGACATGGAGTGACCCGGAACTAGAAAGGGGTCGCGCCCGAACCCAGCGACCCATGATCTGACAGGACGATCGAACTCTCCGCGCGCACGCTTCGCGGACATGTCCAGACGGACGCGTGCTTGGCAACCGCGCCCATCTGGGCGCTGAGACGCGAAAGCAACGAAGGCGCGATCCGTCAACCGAGCACCAAACTTCCCCCAACATCCCCCCGCGCAATCGCTTGACACACGATGGTCGGCGCATCACCGCAGGTCAGAGCATTTTGGCCAGAATTTCCGGATTCGCTGGTCGGGCGATATATGAGGAGTCCCCCTGACCCGCATTGGTGCAGGTCAGGGGCACTTTTCATTCCCGTGGCAGGTGTAGGGTTCGAACCTACGTAGGCTGAGCCGTCTGATTTACAGTCAGATCCCTTTGGCCACTCGGGCAACCTGCCGGGTTGTGTTGCCGGGGCAACGACAAGCAAGACTATCTCAGCCTCGTAAGGTGTGAGAAATCAGATCCACCCAAACTCGCAGGAGCAGTCATGGCCGACTCGTCATTCGACATCGTCAGCAAGCTGGACCGCCAGGAAGCCGACAACGCGCTCAATCAGGCCGTCAAGGAGATCTCCAGCCGGTATGACTTCAAGAACACCGGAGCGTCGATCAAGTGGAGCGGCGAGCTCGGCATCGAGATCGAGGCGAACGCCGACGAGCGCGCCCTCGCAGTGCTCGACGTCTTCAAGGACAAGCTCATCAAGCGTGGCATCTCACTGAAGTCGCTGGAGAGCGACGAGCCCCGACAGTCCGGCAAGGACGTGAAGCTCTCGGCAAGGTTCACCGACGGGATCGACCAGGAACAGGCCAAGAAGGTCTCCAAGTTGATCCGCGACGAAGGCCCCAAGGGCGCCAAGGTGCAGATACAGGGCGACGAGCTCCGCGTCTCGAGCAAGAAGCGCGACGACCTCCAGGAGATCATCGCGCTGGTCAAGGGCGCCGACCTCGACTTCGCCGTGCAGTTCACCAACTACCGCTGACCCAGCCCAAAGATATAGCAAGTGCTATATTTGGGTGGTGACTACCCTGGCCCAGATTGCAGAGCGCTCAGACAGCGCGGTGTCGATCGCCCGCGCCGAGCTAGTTCGCGCAGTGCGAAAAGCCGCCGAAGAAGGTATGACTCAAGCTGACATCGCGCGGGAGATTGGTCGAAGCCAACCGGAGGTGTCGCGTCTATTGCACTTCAACGGGACCGGTCAGCGCGCAGCTGCCCTCCGACGCAACCGCGCCGCCGTCCGAGAGGTCATTCGGCAAGCTGGCGGGCACAACGTTCGAGTTTTCGGGTCGGTCGCATCCGGTGCGGACAATGACGGCTCGGACATCGATCTGTTGTTCACGGCAGGCAAGCCGATCGGACTCATGGCCATCGGACGGCTCGAGCGCCAGATCAGCGAACTGGTCGGAACGCAGGTCGACCTCGTTCCCGACAACGCGCTGCGTCCTGAATTCAGACGTCGCGTGCTTGCTGAAGCCATCCAATTGTGAGCCGCTCTGACCAAGAGATCCTGCGCGACGCTCTCGCACACCTTCAACTCCTGAGCACATACGCGGCCAACCGGGACGTCGATGACCAGGTAGTCATCGACGCGATGTGTATGCGACTCTCGGCGGGCATCGAGGTTCTGGCACGCCTCGACGCCAAGGAGCGAGACCGGCTCTTCGGCGACGACTGGCTCGTCATGTGGGGGATGCGCAACCGCATCGCGCATGGATACCTCTTGGTGAACGCAGCGATCATACGGGCGACTGTGACCGACGACCTACCCAGTATCGTCATGGTGATCGCCACCGAGCTCGACGACGAACCTCCAGGGTCACGCCACCGCTGACGCGACACATGCTCGACGCAACCAACCGAAAGAAGCCACTCACATGGACGTCAAGAACTCCGTTGCCCTCGTCACCGGCGGGGCCTCTGGCCTAGGCCTGGCCACCACCGAAGCTCTCGTCACTGCTGGCGCCAAGGTCGTCATCGTGGACCTGCCCGGGTCGCCCGGTGAAGAAGTTGCCGAGCGACTCGGCGACGGCGTACGGTTCGTCGCTGCCGACGTGCGGGACGAGGCGGCTGTGACCGGCGCACTCGACGTCGCCGCAGAGCTCGGCGAGTTA
>CAZWZC010000141.1:0-5574 GCA_964638755.1 uncultured Aeromicrobium sp.
GGGCCAGGCGGCGCTGCTGAAGAAGAAGGCCGGTCACCGCTTCTACAACACCTCGCCGCTCACCTTCCCGGGCCTGCTCAACGACGACAAGAACCTCGCCGACAACCTGCGCAAATACATCAGCAGGCTCTCCCACGAGGCGTATGCCCTCATGGAGGCCTACGACGTCGACCCCAAGATCGAGCGCCTCGACCGCGCCGGCATCCTGTATGCCGCCCCCGCCGACTTCGCCGACCTCGACCTGCGCCCGTCAGTGGTCAGCAACGAAGCGATGGGCTACATCTTCGAAGAGTTGCTGCGGAAGTTCTCCGAGATGAGCAACGAAACCGCTGGTGAGCACTACACACCGCGCGAGGTCATCGGCCTCATGGTCAACCTGCTCATCTCCGGCCCGGCAGCCCGGGAGCTCACCGACAACCCCAAGCCGGTCCGCACCGTCTACGACCCGGCAGCCGGGACCGGCGGCATGCTCATGACCGCGCTGCACCACATCAAGCGCCTCAACCCGGCAGCGATCGTTGAGGTCTACGGCCAGGAGCTCAACGACGAGACGTGGGCGATCGCCCAGTCCGACCTGATGATGCAGGACACCGCACCCGAGCGGATGCGCAACGGCAACAGCCTGACCCGCGACGCCTTCCCCACCGAGAAGTTCGACTACATCCTCGCCAACCCGCCCTACGGCGTGGACTGGAAGGCGTATGCCGCGCCGATCAAGGCCGAGCACGAGAAGCTCGGCTTCCACGGGCGCTTCGGCGCCGGCCTGCCGCGCGTCTCGGACGGGTCGTTCCTCTTCCTCCAACACATGCTCTCCCACATGAAGCCCACCGGGTCGCGGGTCGGCATCGTGCTCTCGGGGTCGCCGCTGTTCTCCGGGCAGGCCGGCTCCGGCGAGTCGGAGATCCGCCGCTGGATCCTGGAGAACGACTGGCTCGAAGGCATCGTCGCCCTGCCGGACCAGATGTTCTACAACACCGGCATCTCCACCTACGTGTGGATCCTCACCAACACCAAGGCGGACGAGGACCGCGGCACGGTCAAACTCATCGACGCGCGCGAGCTCGGGACGAAGATGCGAAAGTCGTTGGGAGACAAGCGCAAGGAGCTCACGCCCGCCGCGATTGACGAGATCGCCCGACTCTACGGCGGAGCCCGCGATGAGTATGCCGCCGACCCCCGCGTCAAAGTGCTCACCAACGAGACCTTCGGCTTCCAGCGGATCACCGTCGAACGCCCCCTGCGCCGCCGCTGGGAGGTCACCCCCGAAGCCGTCGCCGATGAGCCGTATGCCGCGTACGCCGCCTTGGTCGGTCAACGCTTCGCGACCGAGAAGGCGTTGCTGTCGGAGGTGGCCGAGCTGACGCCCGCGCAGAAGAAGACGTTCGCCAAGGCGTGCGCTGTGGCCGACCCGGGGGCGCCCATCATCAAAGGACGCGGCGGGAAGCCCGAGCCCGACCCGGACCTGCGCGACCAGGAGAACGTGCCCCTGACCGCCGGATGGCTCGCCCTCGCCGGGCAGGAACGCGACAAGGCACTCGTTGAGTCAGCGGAAGCACACTTGCAGAACGAGATTCGGCCCTACGTCCCGGATGCGTGGATCGACCACACCAAGACCAAGGTCGGCTTCGAGATCCCGTTCACCCGGCAGTTCTACGTCTACACGCCGCCCCGGCCAGTCGAGGAGATCGCAAGAGAGATCAAGGAGCTCGAAGCCCAGATCCAGACCTGGATGAACGGACTCGGCCTGTGACAAGAGTTGCGATCCGCCGACTTGCGAAGATCCTCAACGGTGGCACCCCGACTCCGGATGAGGCGAACTGGAACGGGGACGTCCCTTGGGCGACACCGGTGGACTTGGCCAAGGTCAACGGGCGGAACATCGAGCGCACCGAACGAACTCTGACAGACGCGGGACTTGTGTCGGGCAGCACTCTCGCGCCACGACAGTCCGTCCTCGTGTCTTGCCGGGCACCAATCGGCTACACGGCCGTTGCTCGTGTCCCCATCGCATTCAACCAGGGCTGCAAAGCTGTGGTGCCGGTTGATGGTCAAGACGCCCGCTTCCTGCGGTACTGCCTCGTCGCTCTGACGGAAACGATGAAGGCGTCTGGAAGCGGCTCGACGTTCTTGGAGTTGTCTTCCGAAGCACTGGCATCCGTGGAGATACCCGACGCCACCCCAGGTGAGCAGCGGCGGATCGCGGACTTCCTCGACGACCGCGTCGCCCGCATCGACCAGATCATCACCGCCCGCAGCCAACAGATCTCGGCCTTAGCGCAGCTGCGACTGTCCTCGATGGATGACATCGTGCGTGGGGCTGGACCGCCTGCCCGCTTGGGGCGCCACGTGGCTCTCGGCGCAGTAGGAGTGGTCGTCAACCCGTCTAGCTACTTCCGGGATGAGGGTGTGCCGTTTGTGCACGGCAACAACGTTCGCGACGGCTTCTTTGACCTGACCGACCTGAAGAGAATGAGCACGGAGGACTCGAATAGCCTTAGCCGATCCGCCCTTCGGGAGCATGACGTTCTCGTGGTTCGAGCGGGTTACCCCGGCAGAGCCGCCGTGGTCACAGCTGAGCTGGCGGGAGGCAACTGCGCCTCTGTCCTTCTCCTGCGGCCAGCTCCGGACTTGGACCCACGCTGGCTATCTGCCTTCTTCAACTCTCCTGTCGGCAAGTCGCAAGTCGCAATGACGCAATACGGAGCGGCGCAAGGTGTCATCAACCTGTCCGATGTGGTGGCGTTTGAGATCCCTCTGCCAACACTCGATGAGCAACAGACTCGAGTAGAACGCTTGGCGGACTTGGAGGCCGCGTGGAAGTCCGGCAGCAAGCACCTCGCCAAACAGATGTCGGTCCTAAACGAATACAAGCAGTCGTTGATCACGGCGGCAGTCACAGGTGAACTCGACGTGACGACCGCGGGGAGCGGCATACCAAACCCTCACTGAACATGTGAGGTTCTGGTTCGATTGTTAACACGTTTCCCCGACATGTCTAGGTAGCTGACACATGCCGCTCAGCCCTGAGGTGCCCTACAACGACCTGCCGCCGCTTCCGCCGGCCGGCATCGACCTCGAACCGAAACCAGTCCTCAAGGCCACCATCGAGGCGCGGGCAGCGCTGGCCAGCCTGACGCAGGGCACTCGCCTGCTGCCCAATCCCAGCGTGCTGCTCAGCAGCCTGTCTTTGCTCGAAGCCCAGGCGAGCTCGGAGATTGAGAACATCGTCACCACCAGCGACGCACTGTTCCGGCATGCCGAGCTCGGCGACGGCAACCAGGCCACCAAGGAGGCCTACCGCTACCGCCAAGCCCTCTTCGCCGGCGTCGAGTCGCTGCAGCACCGGCCCCTGACCGCCTCCACGGCGGCCGAGATCTGCTCCGCTCTGCATGGCCGAGAAATGTCGGCTCGTGCGGTCCCCGGGACGCGCATCGCCAACCCGAACACCCGCGAGATCATCTACGCACCCCCAGAGGGTCGCGACCTGATCCTCGACAAGCTCGCCGCGTGGGAGCGCTTCCTCCACGCGAGCGACGACTTGGACCCGCTCGTGCGGATGGCCGTTGCGCACTACCAGTTCGAGGCCATCCACCCATTCCACGACGGCAACGGACGCACGGGGCGAGTCCTCAACATCCTCATGCTCATCGAGGCAGGGCTCCTGGACCAGCCCATCCTCTACCTGTCGCGGGCGATCATTGCCCGCAAGGGGGACTACTACCGGCTGCTGCGCGCGGTGACCGAAGAGCACGCCTGGCACGAATGGACTCTCTACCTGCTCGACGTGGTGCGCGAGTCGGCCACCTCGACGCAACGCAAGATCTCCGCGATCCAACTGTGCCAGCAGGATCTCGCCGCACGCGCCCGCGAGGCGAGCCCGGGCGGGCGGGACGCGCGCCTCCTTGATGTCCTCTTCGAGCAGCCATACACCCGGATCAGCACGGTGACCGAGCGGTGCGAGGTGTCCCGGCAGACCGCGTCGAGCTGGCTGCACGCACTGGCCGACGTCGGCATCCTCAGCAGTATCAAGATCGGCCGAGACCTGGTCTTCCTTAACCGCGAGCTGCTCGACGTGCTGGTTCGACCGGAGTAGCCCCTGCTGCGCGGTCCGCGCGCCATCGCCGATACGTTAACTTCTTCGCGTCTTTCTAACGCATCGCGCGGATAGGTTGCACCACATAACACGTTGTCGCGAGCGGCTGCGCGGCCTCCGCAGGGTGACGCGCCAACCCCGTGGATCATTATTGGTCCACATGGATCGCTTTTGGTCCATACTGACTCCGTGGAACTGTCCCACCCACTGGCGTCGTTGCTGCCCTCTGCCGAGGCCGGGGCGCTCGCCGTGCTCATCGGAACCGAGGCGCCGCTCACGGGCCGACGCATCGCAGAACTGGCTGGAGAGACCACCCACGCCTCGACCCTGCGGGCCTTGCGCCGCCTCAGCGATCAAGGACTGGTCCACGTCGAAGCCGCTGGTCGAGCCCATCTGTACCGACTGAACCGCGACCACGTCTTGACGGCACCGCTCATAGAGATGGCGTCGGCTACCACCCGGCTGCGTCACCAGCTCGCCGACCGAGTCTCCACCTGGCAGGTCCCCGCTCTCCATGTGTCGCTCTATGGCTCGGTCGCCCGCGGTGAGGCCACATCTTCGTCGGATGTGGACGTCCTCGTCGTGCGACCCGAGAGCTTGGATCCGGCCCATGTTGGTATCTGGGAAGACCAGTTGGCTGCCCTGGAAATCGAGGTCTACTCGTGGACCGGCAACCATCTTTCCTGGCTCGACACGACGATAAAGGATCTCCGCCGTGCGGCCGCCGCCGGCGAGCCGATCTTCCAGTCGTGGCGCGATGACGCAATCCTGCTGACCGGTCGCCCGCTCACCACCCTGCTGCGGACACCACGACAGCCAGGCAGCGCCTGATGGCCGTCGAACGCTCCCGACGAGGCACCTCCTCCGACGCCCGTGGCCGCCGCATCATCGCCGCTCGCTACCTCGAAGTCGCCGAGCTCGCAGCCAGCGAAGAGGGCCCCGGCGCCAACAATGTCGTCGTTGGCATCGCCGTGCTCGCGGGGATCGCGGCCTCCGACGCAATCTGTCTCGCGGCGACCGGAAGCCGGTATGCCGGTGAGGACCATGCAGAGGCAGCCAGCGTCCTGGGGCGCACGGACGCAGCCCTGGGCAGGGAGCTGGCCAAACTCGTGAGACTCAAGCCAGCAGCGCACTATGGCTCGGCCTTCATCTCCGACGACGACCGCGTCCGAGCCCTGCGCGCCGCAACGAAGCTGGTCGACGCCGCCACCACCCGGACTTTGAAGGAGACCCGTCCATGAGCGTCACCCACGAGTCCGCCTTCGAGGCAAACATCGAGGCCCACCTGCTCGGTGACGGCTGGCTCAAACTCGACCCGGCGGCATACGACCGCAAAGCCGGCGTCTTCGGCGACGAGATCATCGCGTTCGTCCAGGCGTCGCAGCCGAAGGCGTGGAAACAGCTCGTGACGCGCCACGGCGGGGAGGCGACGGCGCGGGAGAAGTTCCTCAAGACCGTAGTGGCCGCACTCGACCATCGGG
>CAZWZC010000142.1:0-5264 GCA_964638755.1 uncultured Aeromicrobium sp.
TCTGCGATCAGTCCGTCCCGGTCCCGCAGGGCGAACTGCGCAGAGGGTAGGGCCGCCCGGCTAGGTGGTTAAGGGATGGCTTGCGGAGTCAGTGGTTCGATTGCTCGCATCGACCTACGGATGTGGCTAAATGGGATCTCGACCTCATCGAAACCCACCTGGGAGTCCACTTGACTGACTCAGCATCGGCCGCGTTCTCCACACCGCAAGAAGAGTTCTGGTCCGGCGAATTCGGCGACGACTACATGGAACGCAATGCGGGTGCTCAGTTGGTCGCGGCAAATACGGCGCTGTTCGCCAAAATTCTGCAGCACGCCCCTGGGGTGAGTTCCGTGTTAGAGATAGGCGCGAACATCGGCCTCAACATCAGAGCCCTGCAGACCCTGCTCCCCCCCCCCGCGGATTTCACGGGCGTGGAAATCAACCGACGAGCAGCCGAAGTACTAGCCGAGACCGGCTGCAACATCGTGCACGGTTCGGTTCTGGATGCCGAGGACCTCGGCGAATTTGATCTGGTCTTCACCAAGGGGGTCTTGATCCATATCTCACCCGAACGACTGCCCGATGTCTACGACCGGATGGCGGCAGCCTCTTCGAAGTACCTCGTTGTGGCCGAGTATTACAACCCAGTCCCCGTGGCCATTTCCTACCGAGGACACGATGATCGGCTCTTCAAACGTGACTTCGCCGGTGAACTCTTGGATCGCCACCCAGAATTCGAGCTGGTTTCGACGGGCTTTGCGTACCACCGTGGGGACTTTCCGCAGGATGACACCACGTGGTTTGTCATGCGCCGGCGCTGACGCCTGTTCGAATGGCTAGCCAGGTTGGCTGCGGCCAAGGCTCTAGCATCAGGTGGTGACCTCGATCGGCGCTACTCGTCCAGACAGAACCAGGACGCTGGCTGTGATTACCGCCCGCGGTGGTTCGAAGCGGATCCCGCGCAAGAACGTGCGAGCGATGTCGGGCCGCCCGCTGCTGACGTGGCCGGTAGCTGCCGCACTGGAATCCGGCGCCTTCGACGAGGTCATCGTCACCACCGATGATGAGCAGATCGCCGAGGTTGCTCGAGCGGCCGGAGCCACGGTCCCCTTCATGCGCCCAGTAGAGCTGAGCGACGATTGGACCCCGACCATCCCAGTCGTCGCGCACGCCATTCGGGAGATGTCCGCGCTCGGCGCCGATTTCGACTTGACGTGCTGCCTTTACCCGGCGGCGATCTTCCTCAGCCCTGACGACATCCGCGCCGCGCGGGACAGGCTGCTAGCTGACCCCAGCGCGGACTACGTCGTCACTGTTACGGAGTTCCCCATGCATCCGGAACTCGCTCTAAATCTGGACTCTCATGACCATCTGAGTTTCGTGACGCCGGAGCACTATGGGCAGCGCACCCAAGACATGCCGACGCGCTACCACGATGTCGGGCAGCTGTATTGGGGGCGAACGAGTAGCTGGTTGCGCGGCGAGCCGGTCTTCAACAGTGCGATCGGGTACCCACTGCCCAAGTGGCGCGCGCAGGACATCGACACCGAAGACGACTGGGCCCGGGCGCAAATGTTGCACACGATGTGGCTTGCCGACGACCAACGACGGCAAGGCGGCGACACGTGATTCCCTACGGCAGGCAGTCCATCTCCGAGGCTGATATCGCGGCTGTGGTTGAGGTGTTGCGCGGAGATTGGCTCACGACCGGACCGGCAGTCGCGGAGTTCGAAGCCGCGATCAGTTCTCATGCCGGTGGAGCCGAATGCGTATCGGTGACTTCCGGTACCGCAGCCCTGCACACCGCGTATGCAGCGGCGGGCATACGGCCCGGCGATGAGGTCATCACCCCCGCCTTGACCTTCGTGGCCACCCAGTCGGCAGCGGTCGCGCTCGGCGCGACGATCGTCTTCGCCGACGTTCAGCCCGACACGGGCAACATCGATCCCGCTCATGTCGAGGAGTTGATAACGAGCCGGACCAAAGCGATCACGGCTGTCGACTATGCAGGTCATCCGGCGGACCTGGACGAACTGCGCGTGCTGGCCGACAAACACGGACTCGTCCTCATCGAGGATGCCGCGCATTCAATTGGATCGCTCTACCGCGGGCGTGCCGTTGGATCCGTTGCCGATTTGACGACGTTCTCGTTCTTTCCGACGAAGAACCTGACGACTGCGGAAGGCGGCGCCGTCGCGGCTACCTCGCCGGAGTTGGCTGCTCGGGCGAGGTCATTCCACAATCACGGACTTGTCCGCGACCCCGCGCAGCAAGTCATGCCAACCGAGGGTCCTTGGCACCAAGAAGTCCACGAGCCTGGACTCAACTACCGCTTGCCCGATGTTCTCGCCGCGCTCGGAACCAGTCAGCTCACGCGGCTAGCCGAGTTCAAGACCCGACGCCAGCAGATTCACTCGTTGTATGGCGAACTGCTCGCAGATGTTGAGGGACTTGAGTTACCGGCTCAGCGCGACTACGTCGACCCCATGTGGCATCTCTACCCGCTGCGAGTGCCCGCCAGTCAGCGCCGCACGGTGTTCGAGAAATTGCGCCAGTCCGGAATCGGTGTCCAGGTGAACTACCTGCCGGCCTATTGGCACCCCGCCTTCGCCGACAAGGGCTACTCCCGCGGGCTATGCCCGAACGCCGAGGACTACTACGCGCGCGAAATCTCGCTGCCGATGTTTGTCGGGTTGACTGACGCGCAGGTGGAATTTGTGTCGGTGAACGTGCGGGCTGCCGTGGGGCAATCGTGAGGAAATCAGGAGTGCTGGGTTTCGCGCCACGTGAAATGAAGCCACTGGGAGTCAGAGGCTTCTGCGAGCCTGAATCCCGCATCCTGGAATAGCCGTACCGACCGCTCGTTCTTGCGATGCACTGTGGCGGAGATGGTGGTGAATCCGATCGAGCAGGCCTCGACAACAGCTCGGCCAAGTACAAGGCGACCCAATCCGCGCCCCTGAAGCTCTGGGTCCACCGAGATCGAAATCTCGGTGGTTGCCGGGTCTGGCGTGCTGTCCAGTCGAACGACTCCCACTGGCTGATCGGCGTCCGACGCAATGAACAAGTGCCTGCCTGGATCAGCCAACACGCTGTTGAACCAGGCCTCGTGCGTCGACCACTCGATGGGTTCGGGCGTGCCAGCGAATTCGTAGACACGAGGATCGCACCGCAAAAGCCAGACGTACTCGGAATCGTCCGGGTGCGTCGGGTCTAACCGAATGGAATGGCGGGTCACTTGCACCTCGCTAGCTTTGACCAAGATGGATCTATTGTGGTCCCATGATGCGGTCGCTGGCCAGACAGCTCTCCGATTCCATGGCGCCGCCAGTCGTCGTCGCTGAGATCTCGGGGAACCACAACGGCGACCGTGGCAGGTTCTTGGACTTGATTCGGGCTGCCGCCGACACCGGCGTCGATGCGGTCAAGTTCCAGACGTACACCGCAGACACCATCACCCTGCCCGTCGATTCCGGTGCGTTTCGGGTAAGCGACGACCACCCGCTTTGGCCCGGGGCGAGGCTCTACGACCTCTACGAACAGGCTCACACTCCGTGGGAGTGGCACGACGAGGGATTTGCGCTGGCTCGCAACCTGGGTATCGAGGCATTCAGTTCTCCGTTCGACAAGACCGCGACCGACTTCTTGGAGCAGTTCGATCCGCCGGCGTTCAAGATTGCCTCGCTTGAGATCGTCGATCTTCCGCTGATCTCCTACGTCGCCTCAAAAGGCCGCCCGGTCATCATCTCGGTCGGGACGGCGAACATGACTGAGGTCGCCGCTGCCGTTGATGCAGCGCGCGTAGGTGGCGCGGCCGAGATCGTCGTTCTGCAGTGCACGAGCTCCTACCCTGCTGATCCGGCTGACGCAAACCTGCTGACGATCCCGATGCTTGCAGCTGAACTCCACGTACCGGTCGGGCTCTCTGACCACACCATGGGCATCGGCGTATCAATCGCGGCCGTAGCACTCGGCGCGCGAATGATCGAGAAGCACTTCACGCTGTCACGGGCCGACGGCGGCGTGGACGCAGCGTTTTCCCTTGAACCAGCAGAACTCACGCAACTCGTTTCCGAGGCGCGCAACGCATTCCTGGCCTTGGGGTCACCGCGAGTCTCAGCGCCGGAGGCGGAGGCTGAATCGCTGCGGTTGCGGCGTTCGCTCTACGTCGCCGCAGATGTGAGGCGGGGCGACGTGATCACCGAAGCAAACGTTCGTTCGGTGCGGCCGAACGGAGGCTTGCCCCCGGCTGACATTGGTTCCCTGGTCGGTCGAAGGTTCGCGGCGGATGCCTGCGTCGGCACGCCCATGGCGTGGGACCTCGTTGCCACTGACAACTAGTGTCGATGGGTTCTAACTGGATGAGTCTGGAGCCAGCGCTCCCGCAAGTGCATCCACGACCCGGACCTTGCCATCGCCGTCAACAAGACTGAATGCCCGCGCCGCCAGTCGCTCACGCAACGGTGGATCCGTCATGACCTCCGCCAATCCGCGCGCGAGCGAATGGGCGCTTGGCCGCGTTGCGCTCACATCGCCAAGTCCAAAGACCACTCCATCGGCCACGAGTTGGGTGTACGTCTGGACCTGATTGTCGGCTACCGCCAAGGCCGCGACCGGTTTGCCCAGACAGCACAACTCCCAAAGACTTGTGCCCGAGGCGCTGACCACCAGGTCGGCGTCGGCTAGCCACTGCGGGAACTCCAACGATGGCGCGACAAACCGCACGCGCTGGGGGTACGGCGGCTCCCGGTGCCCGTCCGGCCGGTTGGCCAAAGTCCTGCTGACCACTGTCACGTCGAGTGCGGCCTGACAGCCGAGAATCGCATCCGCGACGACCTCACTGATCCCCATCGCATCGGTTCCCCCGAGCGCGACGACGACCTTGAGCGCGGCGTCTGCTCGTCCAGTGCCGTGTTGAGCGGCTGGTCGCAGGCGGCGGAATTGGTCTGACAGCAATGCGTAGTCGGTGCCTGCAAGCCGTTGAGCGGCTGGCTTGGGGATATCCGCAGGGGGCCACGGCACCCTCTCAGCGCCATAGTTCTGGTCGAGATAGATGGAAGCTGCCTGACCTCGCGGCGACCCATCAATTACGGCAAGCGTCGGCCGGGCTTCGGCGAGCTCACGGGACACACCCGGGTCGAGCAAGTATGAGTCGATCACAACCGCATCAAGTGCACGCGAGTTCACCCACGCGACGTGTTCCTCGGGCGTCTGCAAGGCGGGGTGCCACTGGCATCCGAGCTCGGCCAACCGAGCCTGCGCAAGCGGGACACTTGCGACGT
>CAZWZC010000143.1:0-5244 GCA_964638755.1 uncultured Aeromicrobium sp.
CGCGGCCGGTTCTCGGCGCACCATCCCGCCGATCACCTGGAGCATGAAGAAGCCAAGCATGATGAAGATGGCGACTCCGAACAGGATGTTGTAGACCTTCGTGTACTGGCTGCTCGTGATGTCGACCATGGTGGTCGAGTCAAAGACCTGCCAGACAGACTCGAACATCCACGCGGCGGCATTGCCCATCGCTTGGGCGAGCCAGTCGAACGGCGCGGATACGAGCGCGCCCGCGGCCTCTCCAGCCACGTCGCAGACCCCTGAGATCACTGGCACATCGCATACGTCGACCATCACGGCCTCCTTGATTCGTAGAAGCCGGTCAGACGGCCTGGCCGACGTTCCAGAAGAAGTTCACGAGTGCGACGGACGCGCCGGTGATGATCGCGGCGCCGAGGCCGACGAGAACGCCGAGCTTGCCGCGCCCCGCGAGGTGCGGGTTCGACGAGTTGGCGCCGAGCGCCCAGACGACCGCCGAGATTATCTGGGCGTGTAGGGCGTGCATCCGGCCGGCGTTAATCGGGGCGCCGACGATGCCGCGCAACTGGCCGATACCGGGCAAGCCGTCCGAGTTGGGGTCGATCTCGATGTCCATCGGGAGCAGGGCCACGAGCTTGTGCGAGCCGATCTGAATCACGATTCCTCCAGAGGTTGATGGGTCTTCGGTGGACAGGTGTTGATCGCGCTCCGGGTAGTGGCCGTGAGGATCGGCACGTCGCTCACAACTGCGCACCCACGTCGAGCAGCCAGTTGGCCCAGGCGAGAGCTCCGCCGGTCAGTGAGGCGCCTCCCAGAGCCACGAACAGCCCCGTCTTGGCCTTGCTCGCTGCCTGCCAGCTTCCGCTCGAGGACGCGATGGCCCACGTAGCGCCGCAGGTAACGACCATCAGCACGGCGATGATCAGCCCGTAGGTGAGCAGGGCTCCCACGATTGCACGTAGATGGCTCGAACCGCCGACGGCGCCGAAGTTGGGACCAACCAGGGGAACGAGTGCGGAGACGTTCATGCCCATGAGGTGGTGGCGCGTCGTCGCGGATGAACCGTCGGTGGCTACTGGAACCCCGGCGTCGCTAGTCTGGGCGCGTCTTGTGTTCGCGCACCTCGTGTCGGCCCCGGGTGCCAGAATCTCCGGCAACGGCCCAACACACCCGTTGGGGCTTGGCAGAACGGATGAGGATGGGCAACGGCACGGGCAGCGACGCCGGTGAACGCGGCGACAGCGAGCCGCCCGCGGGCTGGGACGCTGAGCACGTCGCGGCGTACGAGAGCTTCATGCGCCACAGGCTCAAGAGCGGGTCGACGCTGCGCGAGGACACCCCAAGCGACCGCGGACTGGCGTCGTATCGCGTGGTGTGGGAGGGCAACAACATCGTCCTCCCCGCGGCCGGACAAGCGGAGGACGACGCCGTCGGGTTCACCACTTGGGGCGATTCGGCGGAGAACCTCGAGAACTTCACTCGCGAGCTACTCAGGACCAAGTCCAGGTCCCGGGGAGGTGGCCCCGCCGTCGCCCCGGTCGCGCTCCTGCACCGCGCAGACAACACCTACAACCGCCGCGCCATGGCGGTCGCCACCCCCGGCTCTCCAAAGGTGCCTCCGGCAGGGAGGGCATCACGCAGCGTTGCTGCCGACGCCAGGTCCCGTCATCTGGGGTACCTCGCCGATCGGTTCCTGCGAGAGGTCGGCGTCGAGACGCTCCCGGCACTCGCGCAGCTCGCTGGCTCTCGAGGGGGTGAAGTCCAGTGCGTCGGCCTGGTCTTCGACGTGGCCGACCTAATGCTCGACCTGCCAATCGAACGCGTTCTATCAGCGGCGATCGAAGCATTTCTTGCCGAGCACGGCATCGACACCTGGCAAAAGCCGCGTAGGCACACGTCCCGTTCTGAGCAGACCACTCGGGCCCTGCACCACATTCGCACCCACGACCGCGCCCACGTCGTCGTTGAGGCCCTCACCGTCGGCACTGTCGTCGCCGAGGACGGCTACCGGACCCTCTTGCTCACCGACCCGCGAACCCTGAACCACATCGGCGAGATTGTCGACCGGCACCTCCTCCTGGACGACGAACGCGATCGCCCGCAGGTCTTGGCGCTACTCGCTCAATCCGACGTCCCCGTCAACCAACCGGTCCACCCGGCGCAGCCGGCTCCCGCCACCGGCACAGCGTCCACGGATCAGTGGCCGCCGGGTCTTGTCCCGAACCTGCAGGCCCGATTCGAACCCGGGGCCGTCCTCATCCAGAGCCCCGACCCCGAGAGCTCGCGGTATGAACGGATCGCCACCTACAACAGGGCAACCGGGCGCCTGTGGGTGGAGGACGGGCGTCTGGCCGCTGCCGCAGCCACCTATGTTGCGCGGCTCGGTCTTGCGGTCTCGTCGATCGGTCTGCCCGAGAAACCATGGCAACTCGTCCGTGAAGTGCCCCGTCACATGTTGAGCGACACCCAAGTGTCGACGCCGACGCCCCGCGACGCTGCAGTGCACTTGTTGGCTGCGAACCGCTCCCTCGTCGGTGAGCAGATTCTCGCTCCCGTTGCCTGGCACGCGCGGCCCCGGCAGCAGCCAGCCGCTCCCGAACCAGATGACCTCTTCTGGCTCCTCGAACGCCACGTGCGCGAACGGACCATCCTCTTCTCTGGGGCGCGGCTGACTCTGCGGAAGGCACCGTGCCGTCTGTGCGGCCAGGCGACTGCGGAGTTCACTACTCTGGTGTGCGAGGAGTCGCTCGCGTACTGCCACGACTGCCTGATCGGCGCCACGGAAGGCAAGTCCGCCACCGCCAGCCGCGAACGTGCCGCCCGCGCAGTCCGCACACTCGCTGAGCTTGAATTCGACGGCGTCCCCATGCTCGAGGATCAGCTCGCGACACTCCACGTGAACCCCGCCCAGCCCGCGCCGGCCACGCGCGTCGACCAGTTGCTCCTGCTCCGGTTCGCCATCCGCCGCGGGAAGTACCCCTGGACGCACGTCCTCGAACAATCCGGCCTCGTACCCGAGGGCCTGCGCGCCAGCCGAGGAACACTGATCCGTGCTCGTGACGGTCACCTGTGCCTGTCGCTGCGCGAGCGGGCGGTGTGCGACTTTCTCCACCAGCATGACATCGATCATGACCGGGAGCCGCTCTACCCGACCGATGACGTGCTGAACCCGAACGGTCGCAGACGGGCGGATTGGATTCTCACCGATGGCACCCTGGTTGAGCTGTGGGGCATGCCAAATGACCCCATCTACGCAGCGAAGATGGTCGAGAAGCGAGCACTGGCGCAACGGCACGGAATCCGGCTCGTGGAGTTGACCGACGCCGAGTTGCCCCACTTGCCCCGGATGTTCGCAGCCTGGCTCTCGCCAAACTCCCTCGACGGGCATTCCGGAGATGCGACGGCGTGGACCTGGTCGCCCGCAACCATCACAAGCGCCGCCACGACCGCCCGCAAGGCCCAGCAGCAGGTCGAACGTGCCGCTGCTCGCGCCGCCGCCGGCCCCAAGGGGCGCCGGGATGCAGCAGCGCAGAACGTCTACAACGCCGCCGCCGGTAGAGAACGGGTCGCACGCAGTCAGCGGGCTCTCGAACTCGCCTCCGCGGGACACACGCGGAAGCAGATCGCCACCGAACTCGGGGTTAGCCCCGATACGGCAAAAGAGCTTCTGCGCGACGCACGCTTCTACGAAGACCCCGCCAGCGACCCCGTCCGGAGGGAACTGGTAGCCGCGGCAACTGCCGCACGAAAGACCGGGCAGACCCGTGCTCAGTTCGCGGCCGAGCACCAGTTGAGTGAGAGCAAGGCGAAGGAGACGTGGCGGGATGCGGAGATCGTTTAACGATTAAGCCGTCGAGCCTCTCACCTGAGACGCTGTGACATGGTCGTGAGCTGCCGAGCTACAGCGTGCCGCAACGACCACCCGCCCGAGACCGCGTTCGACGAGTTCCCCGCGGAGGGCTCGTCAATTTTTCGCTGCCTTTCGACAGTGGCGGCACCGCTGGAACTGTCGGACGTCCCTGCCACGATCCGTCGTATGGGAACTGGAGAACCGGGAAGCAGCGGCTACTGGATAGACGGGCCTCGGGGGTGCCCGATCGGTGGCCCCTTCGACCTCTGGCGCCCGAACTACTTCAGTACCAACGGCGAGCCGCCGGAAGACACGGCGAAGTTGTACCCGTCGCTCGACCCACAGTCGGTCAAGGACGTCGCTGTGGCCACGGTGGATGACGGCGCCACCTTGGACGATGTGCTCGCCATATTCGCTGATCGAGGTCCCGAGGTCGAGTGGACGGTCGCACACAGGTACTTCAGCCAGTGGCGCAAGCGCGTGCCGTTCATGCCCGACTTCATGCAGGACATTCCCCTGCGGCCGGCACGCACGTCACCCGAACCGGTCGAGGAGTTCCTTGAGGATTGGCGCACGAACGTTGCGCCGGCCCTTCCGCCTTGCGACGGCCATTGACGTTATGGTTCGGCCGTCCAGTGCAGGTGGTCGAAGTGCCCGCCCGTGACGCTGCTGGGGTCGTGCATTCCGCCGCCGTCATACTTCCTCCACCCTTCGTCGGCGCGAGCGACTGACCAGATCCGGCCCTGCCAGATGACGTACTCCACGCCGAGGGTCCTGGCGTTGTCCTTCACCCAGTTGGTGACCTGCCAGCCGTAGTCGAGGGCTTGGCCGCTCGCGGCCGTGCCGAGGGCATTGCCGAACGTTCCGTCGCACGCCCGGCCCAGCTCATGCTCGTTGTCATGTCCGGCACGATCGGCCCAACAGGCCCACGAACTCTCCGGGAAGTTGGCGCGGATCTGCGCGAGGATGTGGGCGGTTCGCTCGGTGATCTGGCCGTCGGTCGTCGGGTCATCGACGAGGTTTCCCGCGTTGTCGCCGTTGAACGGCGATGCCGGGCCACCAGAGGCTGCGCATCCCGCGGAGGCCGGGTTGCTACCGGCTTCGATGTCGACGGCTCCGTGGCTCGCGAGCCACGGCTCCGGGTCGATTGGTGCGCCGTCGGCGCCGCCGGGCCTGACCTCGAAGTGGAGGTGAGGACCAGTCGAGAATCCGGCCACACCAACGTCTGCGATGTACTCGCCAGCGGCCACGGACTGGCCGACCGTCACGTGGATCCCGTTGGCGTACATGTGGGCGTAACCGGTAGCGACGGTTCGGCCGCCGACGTTGTGCTCGATCAGAATCAGGTTCCCGTAACCGCTGGCAGCACCCGCGAACACGACGCGCCCGTCCGCAGCGGCGAGGATGTGGGTTCC
>CAZWZC010000144.1:0-2226 GCA_964638755.1 uncultured Aeromicrobium sp.
GTCGCCGAGTACTACGAGGGCTTCTCCAACGCCACCTTGTGGCCTCTCTATCACGACGTCGTCGCGCCACCGGAGTTCCACCGCGAATGGTGGGACTCCTACGTACGCGTCAACAAGCGCTTCGCCCGGAAGGCCGCCAAGATCGCCAAGAAGAACGGCGTCGTGTGGGTGCAGGACTACCAGCTGCAGCTCGTGCCCTCGATGCTTCGCGAGCTGCGCCCAGACCTGCGGATCGGCTTCTTCCTGCACATTCCGTTTCCTCCGACCGAGTTGTTCCAGCAGCTCCCGTGGCGTCGACAGATCCTTGAAGGCCTTCTGGGTGCCGACCTGGTCGGCTTCCAGATGCCCGGCGCCGCCCAGAACTTCATCCGGTTGGTGCGCCAGCGCGTCGGTCACAAGACACACCGTGACACCGTCTATCTCCCCGACGGCCGCATCGTGCTCGCCAAGGCCTATCCCATCTCGATCGACGCTGCCGGCTTTGAGGAGCTGGCCCGCACTCCTGCGGTCGTTGCCCGTGCAGCCGAGATCCGCGAGAGCCTCGGCAGCCCCAAGACCGTGCTGCTCGGCATCGATCGGCTCGACTACACCAAGGGACTGCGTCAGCGCTTGCGTGCCTTCGGCGAGCTGATCGCTGACGGCGCATTGAACGTCGACGATGCCGTGTTCGTCCAAGTGGCCACCCCGTCACGCGAACGGGTCGGGCAATACATCCTTCTGCGCGACGACATCAACCGACTGGTCGGGCGCATCAACGGCGACGTCGGCCGCATTGGCCAGCAACCCGTGACCTACCTGCACGCGTCATATCCGCGAGAGGAGATGGCCGCTCTCTATCGTGCCGCCGATGTCATGGTCGTCACCCCGCTGCGCGACGGCATGAACCTCGTCGCCAAGGAATATGTCGCCTGCCGATACGACGAGAAGGGCGCACTGGTGCTGAGCGAGTTCGCCGGCGCCGCATCCGAGCTGAAGTCGGCCTACCAAGTCAACCCGCATGACATCAACGGCATGAAGCAGATGCTCCTGGCGGCGATCAACGCCGATCCGCGGGAGAATGCGCGACGGATGAAGGCGATGCGTCGTCAGGTCATGGAGAACGACATCGACCTGTGGGCGGCCAACTTCCTTCGCGAGCTCAACTCCGTACGCGATCCGCACGCCAAGAAGACCCGCCCAGTCTGATCAAGGACGCGTTGCACCCGCCGCCGTGTAGAACTGTCGGCATGCCCTCCTCTTCCAGCTCCGCGCTTGATCCATCTGTGCGTCGGGGCTACGCACTCGGCAGCGTCGCGACCGGCACGTTCGGCACGGTCCCCGGCCTGCTGCTGCTCCCGTATCTCACCGACACGCTCGGCATCGCGGCCGTCATCGCCGGGTTCATCGTGTTCGTTCCCAAGGCGTGGGACGTCATCCTCAACCCGATCGCCGGACGCATCAGCGACCGCTCGACGGCGCCGGGGGGCCGGCGTCGACCGTTCCTGCTCAAGGGCGGACTCGCGTTGGCGGTCTGTTTTGCCTTGTTGTTCGCCGGGCCGACCGGTCCTCCGGCTCTCGCAGGCGCGTATGTCGTGCTGTTGTTCCTGGCCTGCGCCACCGCATACGCGTTCTTCCAGGTGCCCTATGTCGCGATGCCTGCCGAGATCACCCTCGACTACACCGAGCGAACCAAGCTCATGACCTGGCGGGTTGTCGTGCTGGCGCTGGCGATCCTGCTGTCGGGTGCGACTGCCCCGATCGTCGTCAATGCCTTTGGAGGAGATCCGACGGCCAAGGGCTACCGGCTCATGGGTGTCTACATCGCGGTGATCCTCGTGATCGGTGTGCTCGGTGCCTGGCGCGGGACCCGCAACGCTCCGGAGCACACCACCGAGGCCGCCACCGGAACGCTGCGTGATCAGCTCAGGCTGGTGGCATCGACACCAGACTTCCGCATGCTGTTGACGGCTTTCGTGCTTCAAGCCGCTGGAGTCGGCGCGATGCTTGCTGGTGTCGCGTACGTCGCGGACGACCTGCTGGACAACTCTGGCGCCGCGACAATCTTGTTTGCCGCATTCGTCGGGCCGGCACTGCTGGTGACACCGCTGTGGGAGCGATACGCCGGACGACACGGTAAGAAGTCGGGCTACTTGATCGCGTCGCTCTTCCTCATCGCTGGGGCGATCGCGCTGGTACGAGCCGAAGCCAACCAGACGGTTGTCGTCTACATCGCGGCTGCATTCGTCG
>CAZWZC010000144.1:2236-5125 GCA_964638755.1 uncultured Aeromicrobium sp.
GGCATCGGCTACGCCGGTGCCCAGGTGTTCCCGATGGCGATGCTCCCCGACGTCGCCGCCCATGACGCCATGACATCGGGCGAGAACCGGATCGGTGTCTTCACCGGAGTCTGGACTGCTGGCGAGACACTCGGTCTTGCCATCGGCCCGGGGATCTTTGCCGTGATCCTTGCCATCGGTGGGTATGTCTCGTCGACTGACCACACCGCCGTGCAGCCCGACAGCGCCAGGACGGCAATCGCTGTCGGGTTCTCGCTCGTACCAGCGGCACTGATTGCGCTGAGCCTGATCTTCCTACGCCGATATTCCCTCGACGAAAAGCTGAGCGGGGTGGCCGATGTCTAGCGCTGAGATCCTGCGGCGACTCGATCAGCTGCGCGTCAATGATCTGCCGACCCATGGCGGACGCACCTTGGCGTACGTCTACGACTCCGGGATCGCCGACGCCGATGCCATCGGCAAGCAGGCGCTGGCGATGTATGCCTCGACCAACGGGCTCGACCCTACTGCGTTTCCGAGTCTGCTCGCGATGGAGAAGGACCTCGTCGCCTTTGCGCGACCACTCTTCAACGCGGGTGACCAGGTCGTTGGCACCGTCACGTCCGGTGGCACCGAGTCGATCCTGCTCGCCGTCCAAGGAGCTCGAGACGCGCAACCCGGCGTGGCCGATCCCGTGATGATCGTTCCGACCACGATCCACGCTGCGTTCAACAAGGCTGCCCACTACTTCGGGGTCGAGCGCATCAGTGTCGACGTCGACCCCGTGACCAAGCGCGCCGATCCTGCCGCGATGACGGCAGCGATGGACCAGTACAGCGACCGGGTTGTCCTCGTCGCAGCGTCGGCGCCGTCGTACGCGCACGGCGTGATCGACCCGATCGGCGCGATCGCCGCCGAGACGCTGAGGCGTGGCCTGCGGTTCCATGTCGATGCCTGCATTGGTGGATGGGTTTTGCCGTGGGCGGAGCGGCTCGGGCGCACGATCGATCCGTGGGACTTTCGGGTGCCAGGCATCACCAGCATCTCTGCCGACCTGCACAAGTACGCGTACACACCCAAGGGCGTCTCGCTGCTCCTGCACGCGACCCCAGAGCTGCGAAAATCGCAATATTTTGCCAGCGCCGACTGGCCGGGCTACACGATGCTCAATGCGACGACCCAGTCGACCAAGTCCGGTGGCCCGCTCGCAGCAGCGTGGGCCGTGGTCAACCTGATCGGCGACGACGGCTATCTCAACCTCGTACGCACGACACTCGATGGCACCGCCGCACTGGTCACCGGCATCGAGGCTCAGGAGCACGTCGACCTCGTGACGCGTCCCGACTCGTCGCTCGTGACTCTGAGCACCGATGAGTCGTGCGACGTCTTCACGATCAGTGACGAGATGCTGACCCGCGGCTGGTTCGTACAACCCCAGATGAGTTATCGCCAGATGCCAGCGTCGCTGCACCTCACGGTGTGCGCAGCGACCGCGCCAGCCGTACCGGAGTTCCTAGTCGCCCTGGCGGAGTCGATTGAAGCTGCAGTCGCGGCCGGCCCGATCGTCATCGACGAAGAGCTTCGCGCAGCGGCAGTCGCGATCGACCCGACAACGCTCGACGACGAGGCATTCGACGGGCTGCTCGCACTCGCAGGACTCGGCTCGGACACAGGCGAAGTCACCGTCCCCGAACGGATGGCACCGGTCAACGCACTCCTCGACATCGCTCCCCCCGCGTTGCGTGAAGCGCTCCTGATCGCTTTCCTCGACCGACTGTCCCGCTAGATAGGTTGTCGGCATGAACGCCGACTACTACGCCACGCCGACGTTGATCGGCGAGCACGTACGCCTCGAAGCGCTCCGCGCGGACCATGCGGCTGGGCTGCTCAAGGCGTCAGACGATGACGGGGTCTTCCGGTGGCTCGCGGTCGACCGGCCAACGACCCTTGCCGATGCCGAGGCGCTTGTTGCCGAGTACCTCGCACGTACCGACCTCATCATGTGGGTCCAGGTCGACCTGGACACCGGCGACGTTGCCGGTGTCACGACCTATTACGACATCGTTCCGGCTCTACGTACCGTCGCGATCGGCCACACGTGGATCGGCAGTCGATTCTGGCGCACAGCTCTCAACACCGAAGCCAAGCTTCTGCTCCTGCGGCGCGCCTTCGACGACCTCGACTGTGTGCGGGTGGTCTGGCACACCGACATCTTCAACGAGCGCTCGCAGGCCGCGATCGTTCGCATCGGAGGCGTACGCGAGGGCGTGCTTCGCAAGCACCGGCTCCGACAGGACGGGACGTGGCGCGACACCGTTCTCTTCTCCATGACTGACGACGAATGGCCAGGTGCTCGAGAGCGTCTCGAGCAGCGACTCGCCCGCTAATCGCGCAGGAGATGGACATGCAGCACGTAATCAGCGCAGAATCCCATGCTGGACCAACCAACGGCGGGAGTCAGCCATGACGAAGCACCTGACCATGAACACCATCATCCATGCGGCTTTCAGACGAGACATGAAGCGTTTCGACGCTGCGCTTGCCGTTTTCAGTCCCGGCGACAAGAGCCGAGCCGCCGAGCTCAGCCGGGCCTGGGGCAACTTCGCATTCCAGCTCCACCACCACCACGACGATGAGGAAACAATCTTCTGGCCGGCATTCACCCAGCTGGGCGTCGACCCGAAGCTCGTCGAAGAACTGGACGGCGAACACGACCGGATGAGTGCAGCGCTGGTCGGTGCCGAGGGAGCGATGAAGGCCTTCACCGCTGACCCATCTCAGACCAACCTCGACTCTGCCCGCTCCGCGATCGCCGAGCTGCAAACCGTTCTCGACTTGCACCTCACCCACGAGGAGCGCGACCTCGAGCCATGGTCGGCGGCGCACCACAAGACTCCCGAGTTCAAGAAG
>CAZWZC010000145.1:0-5119 GCA_964638755.1 uncultured Aeromicrobium sp.
CCGTGAGATCAAACGGTCCGTCCGGGGAGCCGAGCTGTCGCAGGCACGCCTCTCGGAGCCTCTCCAGTTCTGTGGTATCCAGCGAGGTGGCATAGGCGCCTCCGGGGCCGACGCCGAGCGTGAACGGCAGCCAGTAGTCCTCGAAGTCGTCGTACGTCGTGGTGACTTCGAGATCAGTCGACGAGATGTCTTGCAGGCCGTGCCGCTCCCACATGGTGACGAGCTCGTCCTGCGAGCAGAAAGGCATGGTGCTCTGCTCGCCGGGAGCTTCGAAATCGAGCGTCAACGCCGCGTCCCAGAAGTTTCGCAGCATCTCCATGCGCCCGCGATAGTCCCACGTGCAGGCCGCAACGACCGCTCCCGGCCGGGCAACCCGGCACATCTCCCGCAATCCGGCGTCTGCATCGGGCAGGAAGTTGAGCACTAGCTGCGAGACCACGTAGTCGAACGTGTCGTCATCCCAAGGCAGGTCGGCCGCCGTCCCGTGTCGCACGTCGGCGGCAGGTACGCGCTCGGAGCAGGCTTCAACGAACGACGCGGACGGATCGATGGGCGAGACGTCTGAGGTACGCGCGGCCAGTTCTTCGGTCAATGCGCCCGGACCACATCCGACATCCAGAACCGCTGCATCGGACGGCACGCCCGCAAAGTCGGCGAAACGGTGCGCCAGCTGGTCGGAGTAGCGACCCATGTAGCGGTCGTACGAACCGCGAGATGCATCGAAGCTCACGCCCTGCATTGACCCAGAGGGCGGGCGATGCGTCAAGAAGCGAGGGTCGAGAGCAACTTTCTGGCCTTGCACGGTGACATCGGCTCACAGCCCTGGGCAATCGCCTCGGCGACGATCCGCGGCTCGTCCTTCATCAGCCGCCAGCCACGACGAAGGAGCACCCAGGGCGGCTTGCGTCCTTCGCGGAGATCGCGGGCGAGCCGCAGCCCGAATGTCACGATGCGGTTGCGACGCAGGCAAATCGCAGCATCGAGCATTCCGGCCTCGCGGCAGGCGTCGACGATCGCCGGAGCGAACAGTCCCTCGGCGATGAAGCACGTTCCGGTGCGCCTCAACGTATGCGTGCCGGTTCGAGCACTCGCCGAGATGTGGTACATCGGGACCTCGGCGACGCCTTCGTTGCACAATGCCTGGATCGCATCGACTGCAGCTGATGCGTTCCATGATCGGGGGTCGTCCCAATCGACGATGCCGAGGCTCGACCGTGGCAAACCGGGCTCGTCAGCGTCACGATAGAAGTCGTCGAGCCGCAGAACCGTCCAGCCCAGACGTGCACCAAGGTGCGACTTGCCCGAGCCCGAGGGCCCAGCGAGTATTACCACTCCCATCAGGTGATGGGAGTTGTGACGCGAGCCCGGATGAATCCGGCCAGTCCGACTGCACCGACCACAATCCAGATGCCGTTGAGAGCCACCAGCGGCCAGGCGCCGTTGACGTAGGCGTTGACAATCAGACCGGCGGCTCCGGAGATGTTCAGCGCGGGATAGAGCCAGCTGGACGGTGCCACCCTGCCGAGCGCATTGAGCGAGTAGGCGGCAAGTACCAGGGCCGTGCCGACCCATCCGATGATGCTGACGAACATGCTCACACGCCGATCGGGTGCCAGACGGTCTTGGTCTCCACGAACGCCTCGAGCCGCGCCAGCGAGGGCTCCGCGAGCCAGTCGATCTTGCTGGGTGCCCGCAGCACGCGCTTGAGGTTGTCCGATGCAGCGATCTCGAGCGAGACGGCGAGATCGGCATCGTCGACTCCAGCCAGGTCGAGCGCGTTGACGTCCATGTGCGAGGCAAGCCATGGTGCGATCTCGGCTGCCGATCCGGTGAGGATGTTGACCACACCGGCTGGCACATCGGAGGCGGCCATCACCTCGGCAAGCGTCACGGCGGGTATGGGGTGCGTTTCGCTGGCGATCACCACCACAGTGTTGCCAGTGGCGATGGCCGGAGCGATGACACTGACCAGACCGAGCAGCGGCGCCTTGGGAGCAACGATGGCCACGACGCCAGTCGGCTCTGGGGTCGAGAGGTTGAAGAACGGTCCCGACACGGCGTTCGCATTGCCGAGTGCTTGCACATATTTGTCGGCCCATCCCGCGTACCACACCACCCGATCGATCGAGGCGTCGACGCAGGGCGCGACCTTCTTGGGTGGTGTGCCGCCAGCCAGGATCTCCGCGATGAACTGCTCACGGCGACCTTCCATGACCTCGGCGATGCGATAGATGACCTGGCCGCGGTTGTAGGGCGTGCGGGTCGACCAGCCACCGAACGCCTTGCGGGCCGCGGCGACGGCGTCACGGGCGTCCTTGCGCGACGCCTTGGCCATGTTGGCGACGAACTCACCTTTGGCGTCGATGGCTTCGTACGTACGACCTGACTCCGATCTCGGGAACTCTCCACCGATGTACAACTTGTGCGTCTTGCGCACCTCTACGCGTGCCATCATGACGCTCCCTTGAGGTAGGCGGCGAGTCCGTGCTTGCCGCCCTCGCGCCCATAGCCCGACTCCTTGTAACCACCAAACGGCGACGCCGGATCGAACTTGTTGAACGTGTTGGCCCAGACGACACCTGCGCGCAGCTGGTTGGCCATCGACAAGATGCGTGAGCCCTTCTCGGTCCAGACACCTGCCGAAAGTCCGTACGGGGTGTTGTTGGCCTTCTCGACTGCCTCGGCTGGCGTACGGAACGTCAGCACCGACAGGACGGGTCCGAAGATCTCCTCGCGGGCGATCCGATGGGCTTGGGTGACCCCGGTGAAGATCGTCGGCGGGAACCAGAAGCCGCTGTCAGGGAGCTCGCACGGCACCGACCAGCGGTCTGCACCCTCGGCGTCGCCGACCTCCGAGAGCTCCGTGATGCGGGCAAGCTGCTCTGAGGAGTTGATCGCACCGATGTCGGTGTTCTTGTCGAGCGGATCGCCGAGCCGCAGTGTCGACATACGACGCTTGAGGCGCTCAAGGACGTCGTCATAGACGTTCTCCTGCACCAGTAAGCGCGAACCGGCGCAGCAGACGTGGCCCTGGTTGAAGAAGATGCCACCGACGATGCCCTCAATGGCTTGGTCGAGCGGTGCATCATCGAAGACGATGTTGGCGGCCTTGCCGCCAAGCTCAAGGGTGACCTTCTTGTCGGTGCCGGCCACCGAGCGGGCGATCGCCTTGCCCACCGCGGTGGAGCCGGTGAACGCGACTTTGTCGACGTCCGGGTGCTCGACGAGTGCCTGTCCGGTCGCACCGGCGCCGGTGATGATGTTGACGACGCCCGGCGGCAGGTCAGCCTGCTGGCAGACCTCGGCAAACAGCAGCGCCGTCAGGGGAGTGGTTTCGGCGGGCTTGAGGACGACGGTGTTGCCAGCAGCGAGAGCCGGTGCGATCTTCCAGGCCAGCATCATGATTGGGAAGTTCCACGGGATCACCTGGCCGGCGACGCCGAGCGCCTTCGGATCGGGCCCGAGACCTGCATGACCGAGCTTGTCGGCCCAGCCGGCGTAGTAGAAGAACCACTGCGACACCAGGGGAACGTCGAGATCACGAGACTCCCTGATCGGCTTGCCGTTGTCGAGGGACTCGAGCACGGCGAACTCGCGCGTGCGCTCGGCCATGATGCGGGCAATGCGGTAGAGGTACTTCGCACGTTCGCTGCCGGACAGCTTGGACCAGACCGAGCTGTATGCGTGGCGCGCGGCCCTGACCGCAGCATCGACGTCCGCGGCAGTCGCCTCGGTGATCTCGGCAAGCACCTCTTCCGACGAGGGGCTGATCGACTTGAACGAGCCACCCGTGCCGTCCACGAACTCGCCGTTGATGAACAGCCCGTATGAGCTCTTGATGTCGACGATGGCGCGCGACTCGGGGGCCGGCGCGTACTCGAAGGTCTTCTTGGCAGCCATGATCAGTCCAGGGTGACGTAGTCGGGGCCGGAGTAGTGGCCGGTGGCCAATTTCTGGCGTTGCATGAGCAGATCGTTGAGCAGGGTTGAGGCGCCGAAGCGGAACCAGTCGGGATCGAGCCAGTCGTCGCCGACGATCTCGTTGACCATGACGAGGTACTTGATCGCGTCCTTCGACGTACGAATGCCGCCGGCCGGCTTCACCCCGACCTGACGCCCGGTCTCGCTGCGGAAGTCGCGCACGGCCTCGAGCATCACGAGCGTGACGGGGAGCGTCGCGGCCGGTTGCACCTTGCCGGTGCTGGTCTTGATGAAGTCGGCGCCCGCCTGCATCGCCAGCCACGAGGCTTTGCGGACGTTGTCGTAAGTCTGCAGCTCACCGGTCTCGAAGATCACCTTGAGGTGCGCGTGCGATCCATCGGGACGGGCGCAGGCTTCTTTGGTGGCGACGATCTCGTCGAAGACCAGTCCGTAGTTGCCGGAGAGGAACGCGCCGCGATCGATGACCATGTCGATCTCGTCGGCACCCGCCTCGACCGCATCATGCGTGTCAGCCAGCTTGATGTCGAGAGCGGCACGACCCGATGGGAACGCCGTGGCGACGCTGGCGACACGGAGTGCAGAGTCTCCGAGCGCTTCCTTGGCAATCGCAACCATGTCGGGATAGACGCAGACAGCGGCCGCCGACGGGCAGGTCGGATCGGTGGGATCGGGTCGCATCGCCTTGTTGGCAAGGGCTCTCACCTTGCCGGCAGTGTCGGAGCCTTCGAGCGTCGTGAGGTCGACCATCGAGATCGCCAGATCGATCGCCCACGCTTTGGACGTGGTCTTGATCGAGCGGGTGCCGAGCCCGGCAGCGCGTGCCTCGACGCCGACCTGGTCGACACCGGGAAGGCCGTCGAGGGTCTTGCGCAGAGAGGTCGTTGTCGTCACCCTTCAAGGTTAGTTGCTGGCGGCCTGAGCCGGAAACTTTGAAGGGCCGCGGAGCGAGGTTCATCGAGATGTCATCTCGGCATGCTTTGCGATGAGGTCCCTCTGGGCATCCAAGCACGAGGGTCCGACATCTCAAAAAGACTGTTGTTGCAGCATATTCGGCTTGTAATCGAACACTTGTTCGGGTAGTGTTCTGGTATGGACCCGAAGCCGACGATCGACGCGATGCGCGCCGCAGCGCAGACGCTCATCACCGGTGACACGCGGGACAAGCTGCACGCCCTGCA
>CAZWZC010000146.1:0-4837 GCA_964638755.1 uncultured Aeromicrobium sp.
CCAACAGTGTTTCAGGTACAAGAACGAGCGTCAACGACTAATGGTCGGTAAGCGCGCCAATGGTGAGTCCTAGCAAACCGAGTTCAGCTCCAGATTTAGTCTCAGGACACGAGCTGTGCCAGCCCTCGCAAGATGCCCGAACTACCCCGCCATCCCGGGCTTCGCCTGCGCTGACGTGCCCGCCTCGCCGTGTTGCAGTCGAGGAGGTCCCAAGGACCGCTCGCGGCCGGCTTGGCCTGACTGCGGTCCATTGCGACCATGGAAGCAGTGCGGTCCTCGCCATGTCAATGGTTTGGTGACAATCCTTTAGGCCCAAGTGCAGGGGCCCTCGGCCGCAAGCCTCCTGGGGGTTGACACGTGCGTGTGGCGCGCGTCACCCTCATCGCCCCTTTGCGCGCGTGGCGCGAGGTGCCGTACCGATGAGGACAGGGAGCCGCATGAGCACTGCACGACGCCGAGCGCGTGGAGTCGACTACGAGCAGGTCAGTTCTGACTACTTGGAGCATCGCCAGTTGCGCCGGGGCGCTGCGGGTTGGGTCCTGCTCGCGGGGCTCGGGGTCGCGTACGTGATCTCGGGGGACTTCGCTGGATGGAACTTTGGGCTGGCAGAGGGCGGGTGGGGTGGTCTATTCATTGCGACGGTCCTAATGGCGACCATGTACACGTGCATGGTCTTCGGTCTGGCCGAGCTTGCGTCCGCTCTGCCGGTGGCGGGCGCTGGCTATGGTTTCGCGCGCCGGGCGTTGGGGCCACTTGGAGGCTTCGCAACGGGAATGGCCATCCTGATCGAGTACGCCATAGCTCCAGCGGCCATCTCGGTGTTCATCGGCGGCTACATTGAGGCTCTTGGCTTGTTCGGCCTGACAAGTGGGTGGCCGATCTACCTGGCGTGCTATGCCGTGTTCGTTGGGATCCATCTGTAAGGCGTGGGTGAGGCACTGCGGTTGATGTTTGCCATCACGGCCGTGGCCCCGTTGCGCTGGTGGTCTTTGTGATCGCAATGGCTCCGAAGTTTGAGTTCGCTAACCTGTTTGACATCGAGCCGACAGGCGCGGCCGGCGCGAACAGTTTCATTCCGTTCGGGTATGCCGGCGTTCTAGGCGAACTGGTGTACGGAATTTGGTTCTTCCTTTGCGGTCGAGGGAGTCCCGTTGGCAGCAGAAGAGGCTAACGACCCGGAGCGGGACATGCCACGCGGGATCATCACTGCGATGACGATTCTGCTCGTGACCGGCTGCACTGATGCTGTTCATTGCGCCCGGCGGTGCCGGGTCCTCGGCGATTGCGGACTCGGACAACCCTCTTCCGGAGGCCATCCGATCCGCCTTTGGCGGGGACACCTGGGTAGCCGACTTCGTCAACTACGTGGGCTTAGCGGGCCTAGTCGCCAGCTTTTTCTCGATCGTGTTCGCGGCGCCTTGTTGATCAACATCGCTGTGTTCGGTGCGACCGTGTCGTACGTGCTCATGATGGTCTCGCATATCGTGCTCCGGATCCGTGAGCCCGAGCTCGAGCGGCCCTACCGCGCTCCCGGCGGAGTGGTCACGACCGCCGTTGCGCTAACCCTCGCGCTGACGGCAGTGATTGCGACGTTCTTCGTGGATGAGAAGGCGGCCGGAATCACGGCGCTCATCTCCGTTGTTGCGCTGGCCTACTTCTGGTTCTACAGCCGACACCGCCTCGTCGCAAGCGCCCCCGAGGAGGAGTTCGCGGCCATTCAGCAGGCTGAGTCCGAGTTGTCCTGAGCCGTCTCAACGGTCGGCTAGTCTCATTGGGAGATGCTGCAAAGCTCGTGTCAGGGACGGAACTGGGTGAACTCAATACCACGGGCAAATGGCGGCACCGAACGGTGAGGCGGACGTCTTGGGGCTGGCCCGATCACGCGTATCTGGCCCGGTTTCCCGAAGGGACCGGTAGCCACGCTCGGGTCCCTCGTGGCGGCTCGGAATGGTGCCGTCGCCCGGTTGGCGGGGGCCGAGGTCCATCTGCTTGACCTCAGCACCCGGCGGCGCCGTCCGCGGTGATGCCCGGCGTTCTGCCACTCCGGGACCCATAGCCCGCACCACGGGGCATAGGGCCAGGAGACGGCCGAGGGGTGGATGGCCTTGTGTGGTGCTAACACGATTGGTGGACGATCAGGACCTGGATGACGATGTGCCGGCGCTGAGTGCGTCCGGTGCCGAACGGACGGCGGACAGGAATCGACGCTGGTAGGTCACTACGTGTGGGCTGGTAGTCCACCGAGCCAGGTAGGCCGGATCGGCCGTAACGAGCACCCGCCGGTGTAGTGGTAAGAACTCGGGTTCACTGAGCATGGTCATGAGATCCGGAAACATCTGCTCGCCGTCCATCGAACAGACGATCAGACGGGTCTCCGGCAGGTGTGTGGTGGATAGCCAGCGCAGCGACCTGCGGACACTGTCCATACCGTCGTCGGGGCCATCGTCTCGCTGACGCAGAAGTGTGCGAGTCAACCGCAGGACCGTCAGGAGGTCCAAGGCCTTGTCGTCGGTACCGAGGTAGTCCATGCGAACGAGGTAGTCCCTGAGGTCCGCGACGAACTGCTCGTCTGAAGTCGCGTCGTAGGCAGCGACGAATCCACGCATCCGCCTCGTGGCGTCAGCTCGGTGCCGCACAAAGGCGTTGATGAAGTAGGGGCGTGCCTGCAGCGCCAACGGCGTTTGGTGCGGCTCGAACATCAAAGTGAAGTTCACCCGGTGCCCAAGGTCGTGCAGTTGCCGAGCGAGCGCGTGGCCCCGCAGCATGTCGCGCGGGGCACCAGAGTTGTAGCGTTTGCGAAGCAATCCGTTGCCCTTGAGAAGGTCGCCAGCCGTGTCTGCGGAGAGCGGGCCGGTATGTGGAACCTTCACCACCAGCCGGTGCCGGGTCAGGATCTCCTCGTAGCGCGCTACCTCCTCCAGGATCTCGTTGATGTCGCCATAAGGGTTCGCGATCTCGACTGAGACATCGCATCCTGGTCCGGCCGCCTTGCTCAACTCCACAAGGACTTCGTCGAGGGTCGTGAAGTGTCCACCGATGTTTGCGTCCGGGTTATTGATGAATAGGTCGTAGACGATCCCAGGGTTGCAGGTGACGTTGGCGATCAGGGGCGCGCAGTCCGAGACCTCGTAGGGGTTGGCGGAGTCGGCCGAGAACAGCAGCGGCGTTGGCCGGGGCGTGCCGCCCCGTTCGTATCCGATGTCTCGGACGAGGTCGACGCTGGTGACCGAACCGTGGGTAGCCATCTCGATGCGGAACCCTGCGGGGGTCTCCTGGTGGTCCTCGCCGAACAGGTCTACTACCTCCCGGAACCGGTCGGTGACCTCCAATTTGCTGGCGGTGATGGTGCGGGTGACTCGCTCCGGGAGCCGCCGGACGTAGCCCTCGTGTCCGATTCTGGTTTCGAACCGTGTCGCATCCAGGCCTACGGGGTCAGCTGTGCCGTTGGCGTAAGTCATTCATTTCTCCTTGATTGGTGTTCTCGAGTAGGTGCAAGCTGTCAGCGAATTCCGAGGACTGCGAAATTTCTCTCATCCTTGCTAGGCATGCACGGGCGTAATTGGCGTAGTCGAACTCTGTGAAGCCCGTCGTACCTGCTCGGACGGACCACAATGCCTCGCGCAGCATGCTGACAAACCGGTACAAGCGCGCCATAGCCAACGAAGTGGGCACTAGGACGCCGTCGTAGGCGCACAGAAGTGCCTCCTCCTCCGAGCTGGAGAGCTTCACTTTCTCAGCGAAGTCCCCTACGTCGTAGTAGGGGTCGCCCGCTCCGACGTACTCCCAATCGATGAGCACCGCCCGGTCGGGAAGGATGATCACGTTGCCCTCGGAGACATCCGAGTGGAGCAGACTGGGCGTGTACGGCCCGCACGCAGCCTGAATGCGGGCGAGAATGTCCATCGTCCACGCGAACGTCTCCGCCGTGGCCGGGGCCTCGCTCTTGACCTGATTCAGGATCCACGCGGTGCCGCTGTATGGGTCGGAAATAGGACCCGTCATTACCACGCCCTGCGTGTGCTTGTGCAGCTTCGCCAGGGCTTGACCCACCAGCGCGGTCGCATGAACCCGATCCGGGACCGCGGACAGCAACGCGCCTTCTACGAACTCGGAGACTAGAACCCGGGGTTCTGTCCACTGTCCGAGCACTTCGGGTGCCAAACCCAAGTCCAGCACCATGGCCATGGCGCGAACTTGGTTCTCACGATGAATACCGACCCGTGCTGCGAGCGCGTCAGGCAGTTGCTCCTGAACGACCACCGTACGTTGCTCTCGGTCGGTTATCTGTACCTCGACCTTGAAGTTTCGATTCGTCATGCCGCCGTCAAGCGGCTCCGCGGACCAGGTGGCTCCTGGCCACAGCCGGGCTACCGCCTGTCGGACGCACGGCGGGTCACAAGCCGCGACGTTGTTCAGGGATTGGGTCATTCGTCAGACCCCCGCGTCTCTGTCCCGGTCGCGCCAAGCCCCGCAACTGGGGGGCTTGAGGCGAGGCCAGGCTCGAGGTCGGCTGCCTCCAGCCGGCGGGCGGTTGGCACAGCGATTTTGTAGGCCAGCGCCATGGCGAGAAGGGCAGCCGTCAACTTGCCGATCAGGACGGGGACAATCAGATTCGGTTGAAAGTTCGCTGTGAACGACAGGTGGTCGCCGAGCAGGAATCCCCCCGTCGTGGCGAAGGCTACGGCCAGCACCTTGTCCTTCGGGGGCATCTCCTTGATCAGGTGGAACAAAGCCAGCACGTTGGCCGATCCACCTAGAATTCCAGCCATACCTGGCTGGCTGATGCCGAACTTTGAACCCACTGCGTTCAGCGGACGCGACATGTACTTCTGAATTG
>CAZWZC010000146.1:4847-5074 GCA_964638755.1 uncultured Aeromicrobium sp.
CTCGGAACGTATTATCCTCAGTGGCAATGATGGCGTCGAAGCCCCAGGAACCAAAAACACGCGAAAAGACCCCGGTGAAGTACTCGACGATTGACAGGGCCAGAATGATTTTGACCGCCGCGTCAATGAATCGGCCGAAGACCATGAAAAGTTTGATCATCAGGTCGGGCAAGAATTTAAGACCGGCGGCGATCAAAAGCACGACGATCACAAGGGGCACCAGATTG
>CAZWZC010000147.1:0-582 GCA_964638755.1 uncultured Aeromicrobium sp.
GAGCGAATGGCGTCAACGAATTCATGATTGCTCCTTGCATAATCTATGCGGTATGCATTATGCTCATTGCACAGCCTACGTGAAGGGAGCTGAATATGGAACTCAACACACACGTAAGTCAGGACCGCTTCTTCTGGATGAAGAGCGACCTGGGGTCCAAGGATCGCGCAGCGGTCATCATCGACGTGGAGGCTCCCGCCGTCGCTGATCGCACGGAGGTCTCCCCCACCAACCTGGTGGTCGTCCTCGACCGCAGCGGCTCCATGAGTGGTGGCCGGTTGGCACACGCCCGCAAGGCCCTGTGCGATGTCGTCGACCGGCTCTCCAGCCGCGACACCTTCGGTCTCGTCACGTTCGACGACCAGGTCGAGGTGAACGTTCCCGCAGGCCCGGTGACCCGCGAAGCAATCAAGCGCGTCATCAACGGCATCCACTCCCGTGGAACCACGGATCTCGCCGGCGGACTCGTGCGCGGCCTCAAGGAGGCTCGCCGCCTCGAGAGCCTGTCCGGCGTACGGGTACTGCTCGTCAGTGACGGACACGCCAATGTCGGCGTCACTGATGCAGACGTGGTTGGCCAGC
>CAZWZC010000147.1:592-4616 GCA_964638755.1 uncultured Aeromicrobium sp.
CTCGAGCACCGCATCACCACATCGACGCTCGGCATGGGTCTCGGCTATGACGAGATCTTGCTCAGTGCCATTGCCCGCCAGGGTGCCGGCAACGAGCACTTCGCTCAGGAGGCAGACACGGCGGCCGGTGTCATCGCCCAGGAGTGCGGAGAGCTGCTCAGTCAGCGCTTCCTCTCCTGTCGCCTCACCGTGACGCCCGCCAACGGTGTCACCGGGATGCGCGTGCTCAACGAGGCGACGATGCGCAAGATCGCTGACGGCGTACAGATCGAGATGGGCGGGTTCCAGCCGGAGCAGCTGCGCTCCTTGTTGCTGCAGTTCTCGCCGAAGCAGGCAAGCCGGCTTGGTCGCCGCAAGATGGCGACCCTGCGGCTCGACTACGTCCTCGCAGATGACCTGTCGGATCACTCGGTCAGCCACACGGTGTGGGCCCAGGTCGCTGCGGAGACAGATCTCAAGCCGGTCGTCAATCGCGATGTCATGGCCGAGCTCGCCTTCCAGCGGGCCCAGCGTCGCAAGCGCGACGGTATGGAGGCAGTCAACCGTGGCAACGACGAAACGGCCGAGCACAACTTCAAGGACGCGATCCGCATCCTCACGAAGGCACTGCCACATGTCCCGCGAAACCGTCGCGAGGAGTTCAAGACTGACATCGCCTTCATTGAAACGATGCGTCACGGCGCTCTCATGCCCGGAGCGGCCCTCGCCGATCGCACGTACGTCTCCAAGATGATGTCCGCGAACGTCACGGGTGGCTCTCGCAACAGGGGACGGAGGGGGGCATGAGCGTCCCACCCATCTGGTTCCTGGACATCGACGGTGTCATTAACTCGGTCGGCATGCCTTGCGCAAGCGACGGCGTCGATCCTGCGGACTACCGACTTGTCAACGTTGCGACGACGGAGGGCATCGTCTGGCCGATCCAGTACTCCCCTGCGGTCGTCGACTTCGTCAACGAAGTTTCGCGCGCAGGTCTGGTTGACGTTCGCTGGCTCACGACCTGGCAACAGGACGCACGTCTCTGCTTCGCTCCCATTGTCGGGCTCGACGAGTTCCCCGCATTTGACGACCCCGAGGAGGTCCAATCACCGATGAGCTTTTGGAAGGGTCAGATCGTCATGGACGACTACCTGACGAACCCACGCTCGTTCATCTGGACCGACGACGACATCGATGACGAGGATCTGGAGTTCTTCGCCGCTCAGACCGGCGAGCCCGCCCGCATCGTGATCTCACCGATTTCGCGCCCAGGACTCACGCCAGGCCACCTGGACGAAATCCGCCAGTTCCTCGAATCTGCGCCAGCCGCCGCGCAGGACCGACAGGATGGGCCAGAGGAGGGTCGATCCAGTGAGTGACCTCAACAAGTCAACCAACGCCCAGCTGTTCCGGCAGTATTCCGAGATCCTTCGCGAGCTCCGTCGTCGGGAGATCGTGCGAACGAACAATGCGCCCGCGGGCGACTACGCCGAGTGGCTCGTGCACCGCGTGCGTGGCGGCGTTCTCGAGCCGAACTCGAAGAAGTCCCACGACATCAAGGATGCGAATGGGGTGTTGATCCAGGTGAAGGCCCGCGTGGTGTCTCCCAAGATCGGTGCGAGCCAGCGTCAGATGTCACCGTTCAGATCGTGGGACTTCGATCAGGCGGCCCTGATCCAGTTTGCCGACGACGACTATTCAGTCGTGAGAGCAGTTCTGGTGCCGGTCGAAAACGTTCAGTCTGTAGCCGTCCAGCGGTCCCACGTGAACGGGTGGATCGCCCACATGACCGAGGCGCTCATGACGTCCGACGGAACTGAAGACATCACGGGTCAGGTGATTCGGGCCGCCAACCTCAAGACCGTCGAACCCACCGCGCCAGCCACCACGGGCGGCGTTGCCTGATGGTCATGATCTCGAAGCACGACGGAACGTTCGTCTTGAGCCCCTCTGACCTCACCAGTTCCGCAGCATGCGAGTTTGCGTGGATGCGCAATGTCGACGTGAAACTGGGTCGCATTCCTCGCGAGGAATTGAGCGAAGACGCAATGCTCGCGCGAACCGCCAAGCTGGGGCTCACCCACGAGGCCATTGAGCTTGCTCGGTTGGTCGAGACCCACGGCACCGGCGTTGTTCAGATGCCCAATCTCGCTCCATACACCCGCAAAAACCTTGCCGCGGCCCACGAACAGACGGTCGCTCACCTTCGCTCAGGCGTAGATGCAGTCTTCCAAGCCGCGTTCTTTGATGGGAGCTTCGCAGGACTCGCAGACTTCATCGTGAAGGGCAATTCGGGCACGTACGAAGTTCGCGACACCAAGTTGGCACGACATGCCAAGGTGTCCGCGCTTCTGCAGATCGCTGCATACGCACACCAGTTGGACCTGGAAGCCATTCCCCGATCGTCGATCGGAAAGCTCATCCTTGGCGACGGAACCGTGTTTGAGCAGGATCTGACCGAGATCATCCCGGTCTACCTCGAGCGGCGGAAGAAACTCGAGGCGGTGCTGTCCGAGCACATTGCCGAGTCTTCCGTTGTTGAGTGGAACGATCCGCGATACCTCTTCTGCGGAACGTGTGACACGTGCACCAGTGAGATCGATATACATAGGGACCTGCTCTTGGTGGCGGGTATGCGCAAGACTCAGCGTGCCAAGCTACGCGCGGCTCGAATTGAGACGATTGAGCAGCTCGCTGGATCCTCGGATCACGTCGACACTCTCAACCCCAGCGTCCTTGAAACTCTGCGAGCCCAGGCGCGTCTGCAGGTCGCGCCGCCCACCGTCGTCGAAAGCCGTGAGCTCCCAGCATTCGAGATCCTCGATGCCGGAAAGGCTATCCACAATTTGCCGGCACCGTCAGCCGGCGACCTGTTTTTCGACTTCGAAGGCGACCCACTTTGGTCCGACCATTCTGGTTCCGACTGGGGGTTGGAGTATCTGTTCGGGCTCGTGGAGCCTGTAGGGGCTGGCCTGTTTACCCCGCTGTGGGCGCACGACCGCGCTGGCGAGCGGGCGGCTCTGATCGCGTTCCTCGACATTGTTCAGAAACGTCGAGCTGAGAGGCCCGACATGCACGTGTACCACTACGCGTCATACGAGGTGACTGCGCTCAAGCGCCTCGTCGGTCGATACGGCGTGTATGAGGACGTGCTGGACGACATGCTTCGCAACGGCATCTTCGTCGATCTCTATCAGACCGTCCGCCAGGGGCTTCGGGTCGGAACACCGTCGTACTCCATAAAGATGCTCGAGCCGCTCTACATGGGAACCGAATATCGGACTGGACTCGACAATGCGGCCGACTCGATGGTCGAGTACCAGATCTACACCGACCAGGTCCTCGCCGGCGACGATACCAAGGCCGCACTCACCCTCGATGGAATCGCTGGGTACAACCGCTACGACTGCCTCTCCACTTGGCGTCTCCGCGATTGGCTCCTCGATCAGATCGACCATGCAGGTGACGACGCTGCGAACCGAGGTAAGCGTCCGGACCAACCGGAGGACGGCGGGCCCGAGGCACCGATCGATGTCTTCGCACCCGTCGTCGACGCCTTGCTCACCCATGCCGGAGAACCAGGCAAACGTACGAACGACGAACAAGCTGTCGCGATGATCGCGGCCACACTCGGATACCACCGTCGCGAGCACAAACCGTTCTGGTGGGCCTTTTTCGATCGGCTAGTTAGTTGGCCAGGCGACTGGCTCGAGCCCAGGGATTGCATGCACTCGTCTCGAGTCGAGGTGCTGAGCGACTGGACGCAGGACGGCAAGAAGCTGCCAACTCGCGTCCTGCGCCTTATCGGGCGTCTTGAACCTGGATCGAACCTGACTGTCGGCACCAGTATCAAGGGGATCTATGACGACATCCCGATTGGCTTCACAGCGCCCGAAGAGGGTGGCCGATGTGTTGGCGGCTCGGCCGAAATCGAGGACGTGTCGGCAACACTCGATGGACTCGACGTGCTGATTGTTCGCGAACACAAGCCGCGGGCTGTCGCTGATCAATGGTCCGAACTGCCAATCGGCGTCTGTATACCATC
>CAZWZC010000147.1:4626-5023 GCA_964638755.1 uncultured Aeromicrobium sp.
GAGGACGCACTCCTCGAGATCGGGCGAAATGTCTCAAATGGCCTGCCCTCCTGGCCCCGTTCGGCAGGTCTCGACATTATTCGCCGCCTTCCACCGCGGTTCTCCAACGGTGGTCTCGTGCTCGCGGACGTCGCTACCGAGGATGCAATCTATGACTCAGTGAAATCGCTCGATCGCTCTTACTTGGCAGTCCAGGGCCCCCCAGGCACAGGGAAGACACGGCTTGGATCTCGTGTTATCAAGAAGCTCGTCACGGAAGGGTGGCGAGTTGGCGTGGTCGCCCAATCTCACGCGGTCGTAGAGAACTTCTTCCGCGCGACCATCGACGCGGGACTCTCCGCGGACCTGATAGCGAAGCCGCTCGCTGGAGACGATGACCCCTGGGCAGACTGCAATG
>CAZWZC010000148.1:0-4998 GCA_964638755.1 uncultured Aeromicrobium sp.
CTCACGCCAGCCGGTGACTCGTCGCCAGACAACCAGCACCGCGCAGACGACGGCAGCGACCATCAGGGCGACCACGAGCCAATAGAGCCATGGGGACATGCCCGGCGTGCCCAGCGCCCTCCCCGGTTGCTCGGGGTCGGCGAGGACGCGCAAGCCGGATGCCCAGCCGTACCTTGGCAGATCGGCGCCCGTTGCCCAGGCGGTGACCGTGCCTGCGAGTCTCAGTGCGGCAGCGAGGCAGCCAAGTGCGGCGATTCCGATGAGCCCGAGGTTGACCAAGTCGTTGTCGACGGACTGGCTGCGGGGGTTCATGCGCCGATCACCCTGACGGTTCCTGAGGTCCGCCCCAGCAGTACGACGTTGCCTCGGTGGGCGGACAGCAGAGCAGGCGGCAGGCGGTTCTCCAGCGGGTCGACTCCGTGCTGGTGGCGTCCGAGGATGACGGCGATGGACACCTCCTCGTCGGGCAGGAATCCATCAACGGTCTCTGTCGGAGCTTGGTCGGCTGCACGGTGCTCAGTGGGTCGTGGTCTTGGAGTCACGATGTCGGTGAAGGTGTTGCCGTCGGATTCGTGGACCTCGACACGCACGGGTGCGCCGAGGTCGTCGGCGATCGACTTCACGACGCTAGCGAGGTCGTCGCGGGTCACAGTCCCGTCGGCGGCGTACGGCTCGCGGTCAAGGCGGACGTCAAGAAATCCAATGTCGTTGACGACCACCTCGACCAAGGGCATCACGACAGGCACCTTGAGAGTTCCGTGGTCGTCGCGCCGGTAAGGCGCCGTGGTGTTGAGCATGATCAGCGGCCCAGGACATCGACGTGAGTCCGAGCGGCCGGCGCGGCCTCTGCTGGTGCCCGATGGGCTGCAGGAGTGTCTCGGTCCAGCCCCGGAGGGTTGCCGTCGCCAACCTTCGAGGTCGGCAGGTTGTCGAGGATCGTCAGCGACGCCGCCCGGACGCGGTCGGCAGTTGCTTGGACGACCTCCACCGGCGACTTCCCGGGTACGTCGCTGGCCCAGGTCGAGACATAGGGAACCGTGTACGTGGTGGTTTCGAGCCGGTGGGCGGCACCGACCTTGAGCGCTTTCGACTCCGCTTCGACTTCGGCGATGCCTCGGTGCATCGCCGCGTCGATGTTGTCGGGACCGTGGAGCATCACGTGGCCGAGCTCGTGGGCCAACGCCTTGACCTGTGCTGCGTCATCCATGTCCATCCGGACCGAGACCTCGTGGGTGAGGTAGTCGGTGAGTCCGTTCGCGCCGCCGATGGACTGGGCGTTAGACACCAAACGCAGCTCGAACCCGCGAGCCACGATCTGGTCCGCGAGTCCGTCCCAGAGGCCCTCGGGCGCCTCGCCTTCGAGCAACTGCGGCCGTGGCGGTTCGGGAACCGGGTCGCCATCGGTCTGCGAGATGTCCCAGACGTGCGCGGGCTTGAGCCCGATCATCCGTGAGCGCACGGACTCGCCCCACTGTGGCTTCTCGCCACGACCGAGACGTCGCCAAGAATCGGGGTTCTCCGGCGTCGTCGAGGCGAACCGGGCCGTCACGGGCGCGAGGATCGCGTACCCGCCCTGCCCCTTGATCACGTGGCGGTTCAGGCTCAGCCACTGCTTGAAGCCGGCGACGTACGTCGGGACCGGACCGGGCACGCGGCCTTCCTGGTACGCCGCGTTGTGCTGGCTGAAGATCAATAGGGTGTTGTTGAAGGAGCGGGTTCGGAATCGGGCAGCGAACTCCAAAGCCCGACGCCAGTCCTCGCCGGTGACGAGTGCGCCGACGGCATCGGTGAGCTTCTGATGCAGGGCGTCGATCTTGGCTTCCCGTTCGGCAAGGCCGCGAGTCTGAGTCCTCATCACATTCCTCCGTCCGAGGTCGTCTCGGAAGGCAGGTGTGGGGGAGTGGCCGCGTTCATCCGGCCCGTTGTGTCGAACAGTTCGAGCTCGGCCGGATGTAGCTGATGTTGGACAACGAACGAACGGTGCTTGATCCGCCACAACCCCTGGCCGGTGCCAAGCGTCGGCAAGAGCGACTGCTCGGTCCCGGTCAACCCAAGGGCCGTCGCGGTCGATCCGAGCTGGTCCGACTCTTGGCGGTAGACGATCCGGGTCTCGGCGTTGGCGAGGAGCGATGAGGCGAGCGCCCGCATCGCGCTGCCCTGATCGCCGACGTTGTCGAGGTCGGACAGCTTGTGGAAGATCAACATGTTGGCGATGCCGTAGTGCCGGGCAAGGCGCCAGTGGGCGTCCATACGGCGCAGCAGCGCGGGATGGGACATCAAACGCCACGCCTCGTCGTACACAACCCACCGCTGCCCACCTGCGGGGTCGAGTAGTGCCGACTCCATCCAGGCCGAGGCGCAGGTCATAAGGACCGAGATCAGAGTGGCGTTCTCGGTGACCCGAGACAGATCGAGAGAGACCATCGGCAACGTTGGGTCAAAACGCACCGTGCTGGGGCCGTCGAACAGTCCAGCCAGATCACCGGCGACCAGCCGTCGCAGCGCGTGCCCGACAAGTCGGCCGTCCTCTGCCAGCCGACCATCCGCGTCGGTCGAACGATCCGGGGCAAGGAGTCGGTCGACGACCATAGGGAGCACTGGCACGTCTGACGAGTGGACCGCGTCGGACAGCGCGACGTCGATCGCGGTGTGTTCCAGCGGACTCAGCCGGCGGTCGAGCACGGTCTCGGCCAGCGCTCCCAGCAGGTCGCGACGTCGAGCCGTGACCTGGGCGAGCCACTGAGCGTCGTCGACCGACTCGGGACGGTGACCCTCGTCGAGCGGATTCAGACGGTTGGCCATCCCGTGCCCGAGGGCAATCGCCCGTCCGCCGACCGCTTCGGCGACTGCGGTGTGCTCGCCCTTCGGGTCGCCGGGCACGTACACGCGTCGGCCGAAGGGAATGGAGCGTGTGTAGAGGCTCTTCGCCAGCGCCGATTTTCCCGAGCCGACGATGCCGGCGAGCACGAGGTTGGGCGCGGTGATCAGGCCGCGGGCGTACAGGACCCACGGGTCGTAGACGAACGAGCTGCCGCTGTAGAGGTCTTGGCCGACGAAGACACCGTCGCTGCCCAGGTCGCCCTCGGCCAGGAACGGGTAGGCGCCGGCCAAGGTCGCGGAGGTGTCCTGGTGGCGTGGGATCCGCAGCCGCCCCGGAGTACGGAGCGCGGCCGGGCCATGATCGCCGGACTTGGGCAGGACGACCGTCGCCTTGCGCTCCGCAGTCAGCGCATCCGACTTGGTCTTTGCCTGGGCCCTGCGTGCCTCGCGGTCCTCGGCCAGCCGGGACCTCGCCGCGGCACGACGTAATCGACGGTCACGGCGTCCCTCTCGGCGAGGTGAGACGAGTACGGCGCTGTGGAGGCGGCCGTCCTTCCAGCCGCTCACAGCCCGATCCTGTGATCTGCGGCGGGCGTTGTTGGCCGGGAGTGCTCTGGAAACTCGCGATGGTAGGCAAGCATGGCCTCGGCCTCGTGTGCGTTCGCGATGACGTCGCCGACTTGGCGGATCATTTCTCCGGCTCGATGCAGGTCCCACGACACTCGGTACGACGCTGAGCGGGCTTTCGCGGATGCCTCGGGCACCCACTCGCCCTTTCGCAGACCACCGTCATGAAACGAGGCAATCTGGTGCAGCGACTGGCTCATCGAGGCGACAGCCGATGTCAGGGAGCCGAGCACCGAGTAGATCTGGCGGGGGTCGTCGATGGATCGGGTCGCGTGGGCGAGCGCGCGGAGGGCGGTCTGGACTTCGTCGGCGTCGGCCGCGGGGTTCTCGAACGTGGGCATTTGGGTGTCTCCTCGGGATCAACGTTGGTGTCGATCAGCAGGTGTGCCTGCCTGCACGCGCGTTCAGACCTGGCGACAGAGCGGGAGAGCCGCTGCCGAGAACGCCTGGGCCTGCTGCCCCCACAGGCGGCGCGTCTCGCAGGATGCTTGGATCGCCGCCTGCTCGATGTCGGCAACGGCACGCTCGAGCTCATCCGGATCCTGGGCGCTGACCGCGATGAGCCCCGTGGTGCGGAGGATGCCGTGGCCGGCGGTCAGGTCGGCTTCCTGTTGGAGGACGTCGTTGAACTCAGCGTTCTGCTGCGCGTCCTCGATCTGGCCGATGCGCTGCCGCTGGGACGCGTCAGAGATGTACTCGGTCTTCTTCTTGCGGATGTCTCGCGCTGCCTGGTCCGTGCGGAGCGGCGTGTAGAGCAGGGTGAAGGTGCGCCTGACGCCAGAGGAGAGCAGGACCGGCGCGAGGAATCCCGGGTACACGAGAGACCGTGGCCATTCGCTGATCCACAGCACGCAGTGATACGCGGAGTCGCTCCTGACGCTGGACCAGTTCTCGCTCACGGCAACCGGGCCGGCGGTCGCGAGGTCGCGCCCCATGTCGCCGTGACGCTCCAGGGCCCCGGTAACGACGGGGTCGTACGCCGAGCGAAGGACCACTGCGAGATCGCCCGGCTCCAGCCATGCTGAGGGCGAGAGATCCGCAGTGCGCAAGGCGGCCGTCAACGTGGCCATCTCCTGGCGCAGCACGGCTGCCGCCCCACGGTTCCCGCCGCCCGCCGCCTTGATGGCGCGCGCGGCTGCCTTCATGTCGAGCGAGATCGAGACGGTGCTCGCGTGGCGCTCGCCGGCCGGCCCAGCGCGCTCGATCAGTTCGGCATAGGTCTTCGACGTGAAGGACTCGTCGTTCGCGCCGTGCTGAGACCACCACTCCGCGAGACCCTTCCCCGAGTCGGGGATGGTGCGCTCCATGACCTGGACCGACGACATGCGACCCGACCGGCATGCCGTAGCGAGCACGCGCCCCCAGCTCGTCACACGCCTCTGCTGTTCGATCGGGTCGAGCAGGATGAACGCGGGGTGGGTGACGCCGACGATCGCGGTGAGCGTCGAGCGGTGCGGGTCCTGGACCATCACGGCGCCGGTGTCGGGGTCGTGCCACTGGCGCAGTCGCGCGGCATCCCCTGGCAGGGCCAGGGTTCCCGCAGGCCGGGGC
>CAZWZC010000149.1:0-4949 GCA_964638755.1 uncultured Aeromicrobium sp.
TCGTTCCAGCTCGCGATGAGGTCGTTGCCCCACTGGCGGTGCACGACGTCGGCCCACGTTGATCCGGAGAGCTCCTCGCGGGTCTCGCCGATCACGAGCACATGTGAACCGTCATTGGAGAAGCCGTGGCCTATCCGCTGGCGCACGTCATCGATGACGCCGAGGATGCCGACAACAGGTGTGGGGAGGATCGGGGTCTCGCCAGTCTGGTTGTAGAAGGAGACATTGCCACCGGTGACCGGGATGCCGAGCACCTCACAAGCGTCCTTCAGCCCGTGGGTCGCCTGTTCGAACTGCCACATCACGTCCGGATCCTCAGGTGACCCGAAATTGAGGCAGTCAGTCACGGCGAGCGGCAGCGCTCCGGTCACCGCAACGTTGCGGTAGGACTCGGCGAGGGCGAGCTGAACGCCGACATACGGATCGAGCTTGGCAAAGCGACCGTTGCAGTCGGTCGAGACCGCCACGCCGAGGAAGGTCCCGTCGTCGATGCGGATGACACCAGCATCCGCCGGCTGCGCCAGCACGGTGTTGCCCTGCACGTAGCGGTCGTATTGGTCGGTGATCCACGACTTGTCAGCCATGTTGGGTGACGTCACGACGGCGACGAATTGGTCGCGGAGCGCATCGCCGGTCGTCGGGCGCGGGAGCTTCTCCGCGGTGTCAGCCTGCAAGGTGTCCTGCCAGGGCGGGCGAGCGTACGGCCGGTTGTAGCTGGGGCCGTCGTGGGCGACAGATCGCGGAGGCACGTCGACGATGGTCTCGCCGTGCCAGTCGATGATGAGGTGATCTCCATCGATGACCTCACCCACGACGACGGCCTCGACGTCCCACTTGTCGCAGATCGCCATGAACTCGTCAAGGTGCTTTGGCTCGACGACCGCCATCATCCGCTCCTGCGACTCGCTCATCAGGATCTCTTCGGGCGACAGGGTCGAGTCGCGCAGCGGCACGGTGTCGAGTTCGACGTGCATGCCGCCGCTGCCGGCAGAGGCGAGCTCGCTGGTGGCACACGAGAGACCAGCACCGCCGAGGTCTTGGATGCCGTTGACAACCTCGGCCTTGAACAGTTCCAGCGTGCACTCGATCAGCAGCTTCTCCATGAATGGGTCGCCAACCTGCACGCTGGGCCGCTTGGCCGGGCCGTCCGCGTCGAACGTCTCTGAGGCGAGCACCGACACACCGCCGATGCCGTCGCCACCCGTACGAGCGCCGTAGAGGAGGACCTTGTTGCCGACGCCGCTCGCGAACGCGAGATGAAGATCTTCGTGGCGGAGCACGCCGACGCAGAGCGCGTTGACGAGGGGGTTGCCGACGTAGGACTCGTCGAACACCACTTCGCCGCCGATGTTCGGCAGGCCCAGGCAGTTGCCGTAGCCGCCGACGCCGGCGACGATTCCGGGCATGACTCGCCGCGTGTCCTCGGCGTCGAGCGGGCCGAAGCGCAACGGGTCCATCACGGCGATCGGGCGAGCGCCCATCGCGAGGATGTCGCGGACGATGCCGCCGACGCCAGTGGCTGCACCTTGATAGGGCTCGACGTAGGACGGGTGGTTGTGCGACTCGACCTTGAAGGTCACGGCATACCCCTGGCCGATGTCGATCACTCCGGCGTTCTCACCGATTCCGGCGAGCGTCTTGCCGAGCGGAGTCTCCTGCGGCAGGTCGCCGAACTTCGCCAGGTGCACCTTGGAGGACTTGTAAGAGCAGTGCTCGCTCCACATCACCGAATACATGGCCAGCTCGGCGCCGGTCGGACGGCGGCCGAGGATCGTGCGGATGCTGTCGTATTCGTCGGATTTGAGCCCGAGCTCGGCCCATGGTTGGGGCTTGTCGGGAGTGGCTGCAGCTACGTCGACAGTGTCAAGGCGAGGGGCTTCGGTCACCCCCCGATCCTACCGGCACCCACTCAGCCCCAGACCACCCGCCGAGCGCGACATCAGGGGATGTAGACCGAATAGATCGGGGACGTGTACGTCGAATACTGCTCGGTGTCAGCGGGTTCGACCGTCAAGTAGTACTTCACAGTCGCGTTGTGCACATTCGTGGACCACGGCGCCTTACATGAGGCATCAGCACTGGACGGTGCCGAGCATGTCGGGGACACTCGCATGCCCTCGATATGGACGCGGATGGTCGACGAAATTGGTTGAATTTGGTCGACCGGGAACAAGAATTGGTTGGTGCCGCTGGTCGACCCGGGGCCACCATTTGCGGTCGGCGGATGGGCGAACCTGGCGAACGACGCAAGTGCCGGTGGGCCAACCGCCGTCCCCGGAGCAGGTGCAGATGTCTTGGCGGTCTTAGCGGGTGCCGGAGCCGTGGCGGACACTGTCGGCGCGCTGGTCGTTGGCGCCTCCGAGGACACCGAGTCGGTGGGCGACGGTGTCGCGACGGTTGCGGCTGCAGGGTCGGTGGCGACTGCTGACGGCTTGTCACCGTCGTCACCACGGTTCAACACGAACGCCAGGAGGACGATCACAATGACAGCTACAGCTGCACCACCCAGCATCAGCGGTTTGCGTTGCACAGGTTCTCCTACGTCTCGGCCCCAGTTCACGCTAGGCCGATCGCTGCGCAACTGGCAGTAGGGAAACCCCTAGATCAGAGGACGCCGTACCGGATCAGGAACTGTCGGTCAGTGTTCATGCCGCCCTCTGGGTCGGGCACCGGTTCGACGTCCTGCGAGGTGATCGTGTCCTCAAGGCGCACGGCCTTGGGCAGCGCACGGAAACGGTCAGTCTTGTGTGCCATCTGACACCTCCGCGAGCGGGACGTCGGGATCGACGAGCCGATCAGGATCAACATGGTGTCCGATCAGGGCGCGGAGGTCGTCGTTCACGTCCCAGACATTGACGTTCATCCCCGCAGTCACGCGTCCGTCGGCGAGCCAGAAGACGATGAACTCTCCTGAGGACTTGTCGCCGCGGATCACCACTGTGTCGGTGGCAGACGATCGACCGACGTACTCCATGCCCAGGTCGAACTGGTCGCTGAAGAAGTAGGGCTGCCAGTCGTATGTTGCGGCTTCGCCGAGGATGACCTTGGCCACGGCCTCCCCCTGTCGAATGGCGTTGTCCCAGTGCTCGACCCGTAGCGACTCTCCACGCACGGTGTTGTGGGCGTTTGCGACGTCGCCGACGGCGTAGATGTCGGGATCACTCGTACGGAACGTCTCGTCGACGACCACGCCGTTGTCGACGTCGAGACCCGCCGCGTCGGGGAGGTCGATCCGGGGGGCCGCGCCGACTCCCATGACCACCACATCGGCCTCGATGTCACCGCCGTCGGTGTGCACGACAAAGGGGCCCGCGCCGGAGATCGAGTCGACCGAGACGGCCGTTCGTACATCGACGCCATTGCGTCGATGCAGATCTGCAAAGTATTCAGCCAGCTCATCACCGAGGACGTGATGGAGCGGAAGGGACTCACGTTCGAGCACCACCGTCTCGGCTCCAGCCGCACGCGCAGCTGCCGCCGTCTCCAACCCGATCCAGCCCCCTCCGATGATGACGACGGTCGAGGCGTCTGCGTAGGCGGCTTTCAACGCGTCGCTGTCTTCGAGATATCGCAGTGTCAGAGCAAGCTCCTTGCCCGGGATGTCGAGCCGCCGTGGTTTCGCGCCGGTGGCGATGATCAGCGCGTCGTACGGAAGATCTCGACCGTCCTCAAGATGCACCTCGTGAGCCGTGCGGTCGATCCGGTCGGCGGCAATGCCTTCGATACGACTCACGTCGTGCTCGTCGTACCAAGCCGTCGGCACCACCAACATGTCGTCGGCCTCGGACCCACCCTGCAGGTATTCCTTCGACAGGGGCGGACGCTCATATGGCGGGTGCGGCTCGTCTCCCACGATGGTGAGTGATCCCTCAAAGCCACCGTCCTTCAGCGCCACTGCGGCCTTGGCGCCGGCGAGTCCGCCGCCGATGATCACGATGCGTTGTGCGGTCATGTTTCCCTCCGGGCTTTCGGGTTCGTACTCATGGTCAGCATGGCTCATGCCGGCAAGCAGGCGAAGAACTCGGCCCGAGACTGGGGGATCTCACGCAGCAAGCCGCGCAGGCTCGACGTGCTCGTCGTGGTGCCAGCCGCCTGGACTCCTCGCAATGTCATGCACGAGTGTTCGGCGATGAGAACGACACCGACACCTCGCGGCGACAGGTGGTCATCAAGCCAGTCGGCGATCTGCTGGGTCAGTCGCTCCTGCACCTGTGGCCGGCGCGCAAACATCTCGACCACCCGCGCGAGCTTGGACAGACCGACGATCCGTTCACCGGGAATGTACGCAACATGCGCGATCCCCGTGAACGGCAGGAAATGGTGTTCGCACACGGACTGGACCGGGATCGAGCGAACCACGACGAGCTCGTCATAACCCTCGTCATTGGGGAACGTCGTCATCTCGAACGGCCGCGGCGTAAGCAGGGCTGCGTAAGCCGCCGCCATACGCCGCGGAGTCATCGTCGTGCTCTCGTCATCGCACGCCACGCCGAGCGCGTTCAGGAATGCGCCGGCTGCGATCTCTGCGGTGACAAGGTCGATGCCGTCTGTCATCAAGTCCCCGAACAACAGATCCGGGCGGTCGGCGATCTGGGTCATGCCTTCGTCACCACCGAGCGACCGCCGTAGACGGCGGCCAGGCGAGCCAGCGCCAAGGCCGCGACGAAGAGACCGAAGTCGCGCAGTGCCACGTCATAGAAGTCCTGCAGGGTCAGCAGGTTCACGATGATGCCGGCGAGCCACAGAGCCACGACGTAGGCGCCGATGCGTGGTGCAAACGCGACGAGCAGCCCGGCAACGATCTCGATGACGCCAACGGTCTTCATGGCTTGATCGGCGTTCCCTGGAACGATGTCGTTGATCCACGGGGCCAGATAGATCGTCCACTCGGTGAGGATGTTGGTGAACTTGTCGATGCCGAAGGCGATCGGCGCGATCGTGAACACGGT
>CAZWZC010000150.1:0-4821 GCA_964638755.1 uncultured Aeromicrobium sp.
GACGTGGTTGCATTTCTTGCAGCACAGTCGGTACGGGTAGTGCTCGCCGATGCGTAGGCACTGGTCAGCACTGGCGCGACAACGTGGGCATCGTTGATCGACGTGCGTCGGGTAGGTCGTCATATGGCCACCGCCTGGAGCCGGCACTTCTCACAGATCTCGCGGCCGGGGATGTCAGCTAGCAGCCGTTGACCGCAGTGGGCGCAATGTTGTGAATCAGTGCCAGAAATGTCAGTAGGGGTATGGAGAGCGCCCGCGCCCCCTCCCCCTTCTTCTTGGGGGTTAGGGGTGGGTACTGACAAATCTGGTACTGATTTGGGGTCTAGCGCCGTTGGGTCGACGCCCTCGGCCAGCGAGTAGTGCCATACCGTCGCCGGCCGTCCGCGCCACTCCGTCTCTTCTTCGTCGGACGTGAGTACGTCGAGGATGTCGAGTGCTTGGCACTGGCGGTCGACCGTTGCTCGAGGCTTGCCCAGACGCTTACGGATCTCGGCCAACGAGCTGACGGGGTAGGCAGCGACGTCGTCGATGATGGCGAGACGCATCGGTGGCATCGAGTCCCTGGCGCAGCGGATCGCTAGCCGTAACGCATCGTCGCGGGTTCGCCCGATGGCGACAGCGCCACGGATGACTTGTGCGAGCTGCTTGGCGAAACGCGTTGGCATCTCTGGCATATGAGCGTCGACCACGTCACCGCGATAGTCATACTCGACGCCCGTGCGGGCTCTGGTGACGATGTCAGCGGCTGCGAGCACTCGCTTGGACTCTCCGTCGGTCAGGTCGATCGCGTCGGATGGCACGACCGCAGCGAGCACGGCTCCCACGGCTTCGCACAGTTCGGCGCGCATCTCGATCTCGCTGCCCGTGTTGGCAATGGCTCGACGCCCTGCAGCTTGCCGCCCGTCGCCTGAGTCCATGCGAACGAGTACGAAGCGGTCGCCCATTGACGAGATGACGTCGTGCGCTCGGTCCCAGGCTGTTGTGACAGCGCCGACGACTGCGAGACGCCCAGACCACTCGAGCGTCTTGCCTCCGTCTGTGCCGACATTGCGGGACCAGTGGCCGTCGTAGACCTCGCGCAAGGCTGCGAGGACCACGCCTCGCATCTCTCGGGACATCGAGAGGACTGATGTCACGTCCTTGATGACAAGTACGCCACGATCGCCGAGCTTGCGGAGCAGTCCGCCAGTTGCGTCCTTGGAACGCTCCTTGTTCGACGTTGCCGACAAGAGCGCGCCGTCTGATGACACGGTCGACGTGATGGTGGCACCAGCGCCAGCGAGGGCGACGACTGTCTCGGTTTTGGCGTTGCCTGAGCCTGAGATGAGCAACAACCAGAGCGGGTCGCCGTCGAGCTGTTCAACTGCCGCTGTTGCCAGTACGGCATCGAGGGCGTCGAGGTCGTACTCGACGCCCAGCCACTTCTGGAATGCCGCGTGAGCCGCCGCCAGCGCTTCGGCGGGCGTCGGGTCTACCTTCACGGCTGGAACCTTCGGGGCAGTCATCGTGCACCCCCGACCTTGTTGCGTGCAGACGCCACGGTCCCTCGAGCACGATGCTCGGACTCGCCGAGCTGGACCGCACGAGAGATGAGGTCGTCGGCAATGTTGTCGATAACGCCGGACTCGACTGCGCGGCACGCTGCCCAAAAGAGGGCGTTGTTGATGCCTTGCACTGGAAAGCGGTCGAGGAAGCTAATCAGTGGCTCTCCATCGCTGAACTGGTCCCACACCGACGCGGCTGGCGCGCGAGGCACAGGTGCTCGTCGCAGCCTGCTCGCTGCAAGTGCCGGCAATGCTGCGACTTGTACGTCATCCCACCGATACGGCTCCCCCGTCGCCGGGTGAACGCTTGGCGGCAAGATGCAGTAGCCGTTCGCCTTGAGGTCGACCCCATCGGGAACGAGTCGCCCGCTGAGGTCGCCAGAGGGACGCTCGTAGTAGAGATGCCTACCACCGTCGCCGCGTCCAGACCACGCCGTCAGTGTCGGCGGGAGCGGTCCCAGGGCGTCGGTCAGCGACTCGTATGAGCCACCGTTGCGAGGGTCAATGTCGAGCACGACCAGCGACGGCGGCACTGGTGCGCCGATCATCGCGTCGGGCCAACGTGACCACCACGATCGGATCGTCTCCACATCCTGCGAAGCTTCCAGATGGCCGTGAAGCGTGTACGGCTGTTTTGCCCGCTCACCACGCGGGCGGCAAGGGAACAATGACCAGCCGGCGTCGACAAGCTCGAGGGCAGATTCAAGCATCTTCATCGGGCACCGCCGTTCGCCCAAACTTCGTGGGCCGCCCACATCAGCTCGCTTGTTGCGGGGCAGTTGTTTTCGTGCGCGACTGTGATCTCGATGATCGACCCGCGACGGATGGCTTCACGGCGTAGCGCTCGTGACGGCATCTTGAACTTCCCTTCGCGTAGAACTGTCGGGGCGTCCTCGGGGATCTCGGTGTCGACGATCGCCAACTTTTCGCCGTTGGTGAGGTCGACGTAGCGGACACGCTGCTCTATCCGGTTCATCGGGCACCGCCTTGCGGCACTTCGACGATGCGACCCAGCTCGGTGACACGGCCACACGATGGGCAGATTTGGCTGGTGGATCGTGGGATACTTGGACTGTCAGTCAGTGCTTTCGAGTTCGTCGCCTTTTCGCCGGGGCGACGTTCCTCGTTTGGGGGGCTCGTCATGCAGCATCACCGCCGCGCAAGAGCGTGGCGAGACGATCGCGCTGCTGCGGCGATAGTGCCGGGGCTTGGTCGACCGTCGTTCGGATGTACTCGGCCAAACGCTCGGCCTTCAGATTGCGGCGCGCTGCGATCAGTTCGGGATCATCGGGTGTGCGACTACGAGAAAGCGAAGCGAGTCGAGCTCGCTCTGCGGTCCATGTTGTCATCGGAGCCTCCGGGGCAGAAGAAACTGCCCGGGGCTGCCCGGATTACTTAACTAACTCTAGGTGCTATGCCCGCCAAGGTCACGCTGCCTATACCGGCGTGTCGCAGTCCATCTAGGAGTGGCGCGATATTCGAATGCCGGGCGAGCAGCGTGTCATCACAATCAGCGCACCAGAAGCGCCATCTCTGGCCGTCCGACATACCGCTCGGTCGCCCTTCCCCGAAGTATGTCTGGAGAGCAGGCGGGTAGCCCGGATCCTCGTGCACCAGCTCTCGCCACTCAAGCCATCCGATTGTCGTTCGGTCATCCGGCTTCGGCCTGTAGAGAAGTCGGGCTACCACGCGGTTAGGTCGTGGCTCTGTCATGACATTGCGTGAGTGATCGCACACGACCGAGAGGACGTAGGTATCGAGTTCTGTCATCAGATCGCCTTCCACTCGACGCGAACAGACTCCGGATCGAAGCCAGGGCCACGCCGTTTCACTCTGTCGATGATGACCCGCACACCGAGCGTTTCGAGCACTGCCCGCCGTTGGACGACCTGCAAGCGTGACCATGCCTGCTCTGCCATTGGGCCGGCCAATGCTTTCAGGGTGGTCGTGTCGAGCTGGCGGGCGTGACGCCACCGCTCGGCCTCGGCGTCCTCGATTTGAGGTCGGAGAGCTTCGGTGATTCTTTCAAGTTGCTCGACCGTTATACGTCCGTCGGTGAAACTGTCAGCGGCCTCATCCAGCCGCCGGCGGAGCGAGGCCACTCGCTCCCCTGCGCGCTTCGATTCATCCTCATTGCCCAGGAGCCAGTCGTATGCGTCGGGACGCGCCAGACGGGCACACACGACCGCTCCCACCAGCTCATCCACACTTGCCTCGGACCTGCCAACGCATTGCGTCATCGCATCGCACACGTAGAGCAACTTCTTGACGCCGTAGGTCGAACTCCCTCGACGGGCGACGCGCAGCTTGCTTCCACATACGCCGCACTCGCCAATCCCCCACGACAGTAAGTGCTTACGTGCGCCTGGACGCTTAGTACCGTTGGTCTGTCTCGCGGGATCACTGAACAGCGCCGTGAGTCGTTCCCAGTCGTTGCGGGGAATCAGCGCCGGCCAAGAACCGTCAAACACCTGTTCGGTGGTGCGTCCTCGATGATGGATTCTCACAGCAGCGTTCGAGGGACGGAGCGCAATCTTCTTGACGCTTGTCTTGCCCCAGGAATCAGAGTTTGGCGCAGCGACCCCGCGGGCATTGAGATCGCGAGTCACGCCTAGCAAGGACTCCCCTGCCAACAGCCGGTCCACGATGTCGCGCACAGTGCTCGCCTGCTCGGGATGCTCGACGTATCCGCTGGCAGTGTTCTGCCAGCCGTACCCGAGGCCACCGTTTGGCTGACCCTTACGCGCCCTGTCGAACGCGGCAGCGGCGACACGTTCAGACTTCACTTCCGATTCCATCGTGTCGAACTCGCCAAGCAGTCCCGCCATGCCACGCCCATAGGCGGTCGACAGGTCGAGATCCTGACCCTTAACCGTGATGATCCCGACCTGCTGACGCCCAAACAGTTCAATAGCCTCGGCGCGTTCCTTGCGGTTTCGGAGTAGGCGCGACGTTTGCCAGACGATGACGTGGTCGATCTTCGCCGCACGAACGAGCTCAAGCACCGCTTGGTAGCCCGGTCGATGCTTACCCTTCAGAGCGGAGATGTCGTTGTCAGAATGCTCGGCGATGATCTTCCATCCTCGAGTCTTGGCAAGTTCTCTCGCGTCGGCGAGTTGTCTGTCGACGCCCGCCGCGTCGCCCGTGACGTCTTCGCTGATTCGAGCGTAAATAGCGACTCTGACTGTACCCCTTGACATATTCCCATCTTAGCACCTAACGTGTTCCCGGGCGGAGTTGGCAACACATTCGGCGATGCAGACGCCTTCGTGAGCCT
>CAZWZC010000151.1:0-4788 GCA_964638755.1 uncultured Aeromicrobium sp.
CGCCGGTCGCGCTCGCGTCGTTCGGGATGCTCGCCGGAGCCGAGGCGCTCATCGGGCTCGGGGCCGTCGGCGTGCTGCCGACAGGGGTCTCGACCGCTTCCGTGGAGCTTCGTGGCGTCACGTTGCCCTGGTGGGTCGCGATCGGTGAGTTGGCCGTCATCGCGGCGGCGACGGCATACCTGCTGGGGACCATCGGCGCGCGGCGGCTCGGGTCGACGGTGGCGTCGTTCGTGGGGCTCACCGAGGTGCTGTTCGCGGTCTTGCTCGCGTGGCTGCTGCTCGGCGAGTTGCCCACGCCCGTCCAGTTGGCCGGCGGGGTGCTCATCCTCGCGGGAGTCGGCGCCGTGCGCGTCGGCGAGTTGCGCGCCCGGACCTGACTTGCACAGGTCGGGCGTGAATTTCGGGTTCGGCTCGTGTTTGTGCTGGTCAACGGCGTGTGGGGTGTGTGGTTGACACACTAATCGGGCTCGGTAGCGTGCTCTGTTGTGGTGTTCCTGCGTAAGGTGCGGACCGCGTCGGGGGCGACGGCGGTCCAGATCGCTGAGCGTGTCGACGGTCGGGACAAGGTGATCGAGCATCTGGGTTCAGCGCACACGGCCGTTGAGCTTGCGGTGCTGCTGGAGACCGGTCGAAGGAAGATGCACGCGGGTCAGGGCCAGTTTGACCTTGGGATGGGAGAACGTGATCCGCGAGAAGCGATCGTGCGTGGGCAGGTGTCGCGGGTCCTGATCGAGGTGATTGAGGGGGCCTGGCGACGGCTCGGGTTCGACGTGGTCGGTGACGCGGCGTTCTTCCAACTCGTGCTCGCGCGGGTGGTTGAGCCGACGAGCAAGGCCGACTCGGTACGGGTGTTGACCGAACTGGGTGTGACCCCGGTGCACCGCAACACGTTCACGGCGACGTTGAAGCGGTGCGGGCAGCGTAGGTACCGCGACCAGATCGCGGCGGCCTGCTTCACCCATGCCTGCACAGCTGGTGATGTGTCGCTGGTGCTGTACGACGTCACGACCTTGTACTTCGAGGCCGAGCAGGAGGACGGACTGCGGAAGGTCGGCTATTCGAAGGAACGCCGGGTCGACCCGCAAGTCATTGTCGGCCTGCTCGTGGACCGTCAAGGGTTCCCGCTGGAGATCGGCTGCTGGGAGGACAACAAGGCCGAGACGACCACGATCATCCCGATCATCCGCCAGTTCCAGGAACGCCACGCACTGTCGGACATGGTGGTCGTCGCGGACGCGGGGATGCTGTCCGCGTCCAACCTCAAAGACCTCGACGAGGCCGGGTTGCGGTTCATCGTCGGCTCCCGGGTCACCAAGGCCCCCACTGATCTGGCTTCCCATTTCCACTGGCACGGGGACGCGTTCACCGACGGCCACATTGTCGACACGATCACCCCGCGGGTCGCGACCGCCGCGGCGCGCGGCGTCAACGATGTGGCCAAGCGTGCCGAACCGGTGTGGGACCCCACGGTTCACCCTAAGTCGTGGCGAGCAGTGTGGGCGTACTCGGCGAAACGCGCTGCCCGCGACGGCAAGACGTTGACCCTGCAGGAGAACCGCGCCAAAGCCGTCGTTGCCGGCGAGAAGGCCGCCCGAACACCACGGTTTGTGACCGTCAAGAACGGCTCCCGGGTCCTGGACGAGGCATCGCTGACCCGCGCACGTCGCTGGTCGGGTTGAAGGGGTACGTCACCAACATCCCCGCAACCGTGATGCCCGCCGACGAACGTCATCGCCAACTACCACGACCTATGGCACGTCGAGGCGTCGTTCCGGATGAGTAAAAGCGACCTGCGGGCCCGGCCGATCTTCCACCACACTCGCGAAGCGATCGACGCCCACCTGACCATCGTGTTCGCCGCCCTGGCCATCGCCCGCTACCTGCAAACCACCACCGGCGTCAGCATCCGCCGACTCGTGCAAACCCTGCGACCCTTACGCGAGGTCACCATCAGCATCGCCGGGCAAACCGTCACAGCCCGCCCGGCCATCCCCGACGACATCCAAACCATCCTCAAGAAGGCGACCCACTAAACCTGTGCAACTCGGGTCGGACGATGGTCCGCACCTTGACGCGGGCCGGTGCCGGTAAGTACCGGGACTCGGGGCGCAACTCGGGTCAGGCGAGGATGACTCTGCGGGTCATTTGATCCGCAGAGTCTTGAGGGCCCCCCACACGACGATATGGAAGGCCGACCGGGGGACCGAGAGGTGCTCGATATCCCGATACAGGGTCCAGTGGTAACGCACGAGTGACCACTTGTTCGCCGAAATGGAGTTGGCACGCACGCGATAACTCATGAGAACATCGGACATGCCGAGGATGTACTTCTCCTTCTTCAGCATCTGCAACCACAGGGCATCGTCGTTGCGTTTGCGAATGTTGGGGACGACAAAAATCCCTAACGTTCCGGCATCGAAAAGCACGCTGGAGTTGCCTATGGGACAACTGAGCAGGACGTCGTTATAGTCGGCGTGCTTCTTTGGCTTGTGCACGCGCCTCCCGATGGGCGTGCCAGCTTCGTCGATGTGGTCGTAGGCCGTGCAGACTATCCGCGCACCCGTGCGCTGCAGGAATTCGAGCTGCCGGGCCAGTTTGTCGGGGCGCCAAAGATCGTCGCTGTCGAGGAAGGCAATGTACTGACCTGCCGCGAGTTCCATGGCCTTCGTTCGAGCGATGGCTGCCCCGGAGTTCACCGCGAGCCGGTGGTAGCGGATCCGGTGGTCGAGGTCGGCAATGCGGGCGACGATCAGTTCGGTGTCGTCGGTGGAGCAGTCGTCGACGAGGATCAACTCCCAGTACCGGTAGGTCTGGGCTTGGACCGATTGGATCGATTCCTCGATGAATTCGGCGGAGTTGTAGGTCGGCATGACCACACTGACCAGGCCGGTCGAACGTTCGGTCATGTCAGGCGTCGCCTCCAAAGGCGTCGCGGGTATAGAGCTTGTGGCGAACTTGCGCCAACTCGGGGGCCACTCGATTGCAGACGATCACGTCCGCACGTGTCGTGAAGTCGGTGAGGTCGGTGACTACCTCGCAGCCCCGGAAGGTGTCGGTGTGGAGCAGGGGCTCGTAAATCAGCACCGTGACACCGGCCGACACCAAGCGGTGCAGGACGCCTTGGACCGATGAGGAGCGGAAGTTGTCCGACCCGGACTTCATTGCAAGCCGATAAATGCCGACCACATCGGGTTTTCTGGCGAGGATGTCCGCGGCGATGAAATCTTTGCGTTTGGTGTTCGACTCGACGATTGCCTGGATGAGCACTTGGGGCACGTCGCGGTAGTTCGCCAACAGTTGCTTGGTGTCTTTGGGGAGGCAGTAGCCGCCGTAGCCGAAACTGGGATTGTTGTAGTGAGCGCCGATCCGAGGGTCCAGACCCACGCCCCGGATGATGTCCCGGGCGTCGAGCCCATGCTGCACGGCATACGTGTCGAGCTCGTTGAAATAGGCCACCCGCATCGCGAGATAGGTGTTAGAAAAGAGCTTGATTGCCTCGGCCTCTGTGGACCCGGTTAGCATGACGGGCGGCTCCGGATCCTCCGCGCCCTCAATGAGCATCTCTGCGAACAACTGCGCGTCCGGCCCCGGGTCGGACACGATGATCCGGCTCGGGTGCAGGTTGTCAAAGAGGGCGTGGCCCTCGCGGAGGAACTCGGGGGCGAAGAGGATGCGGGCCCCTGGGTGTCGGTCCCGCATGCGCCTGGTGAACCCGACCGGGATGGTGGACTTCACCACGATGAGCGCGTTCGCTGCGATAGCGAGGATGTCGGCGATGACAGCCTCAACGGACGAAGTGTCGAAGTAGTGGGTTTCGGCGTTGTAGTCCGTCGGGGTCGCGATGATGACAGCCTCGGCATCGCGGTAAGCCGAGATGGGGTTCGTTGTGGCGCTCAGCCGTGCTGAACCCGTGGCAAGTGCCGCCTCAATGAGCTCGTCGGCGATTGGTGATTGACCATCCCGGACGAGTTGCACCTTGACCGGGTCGATGTCGAAGGCCGTGACGTCGTGGTGCTTGGACAAGAGGACGGCGTTGGCCATGCCAACGTAGCCGAGCCCCACCACGGTCACCTTCATGATGAGAGGCTATCGGCCCCAGCGGAGAGAACTGCGTCGACTACCTCGTGGGCAGGCAGGATCGAGTCACGCTCGGCGTCGAGCTGAACCCGGCCCTCGACAAGGTCGACGAAGTGGGCCAGCTGAGCAACGAGGGGCTCGACCCCGAGGATCTCGGGCACCTCGATCTCGGTCATCTGCCGATAGCCACCGCGTCCTACCTCACCCTCAATCGTTGTATGCCGGTAGGCGGTCACCCCACGGCGAAGCAGATCCACCTCGATCATCCGGTCCAGCTCTTGAATCACCATGGTCCGCACCTTCCGCTGCCCGACGCGACTGGCCGAGACCGATGCAATCCCGCCACCAGCGAAGCGCAGCGATGCCTCGACGAGGTCCTCCGCCCCGGGCACTGACTCGGGGTGGAACTGGCCGACTTCCACACCGAGTGACGTGGGGGCCAGCCCACCGAACGCTCGCACGACGAGGTCCACGTCGTGGACGAGGAGGTCCCACCCGACCCCGGTCTTGATCCGGGCGGCATACGGGGAGTGCCGTTCCGCTCGGATGTAGCAGGGTTCCTGGATGATCTGGAGGGCAGTGACCACCGCAGGGTTGAAGCGCTCGAGCAGGCCGCACTGCAGGGGCGTTCCAGCTACCCGCGACGCATCGACGACCTCACGGGTCTGCGCCAATGACGGGCACACCGGCTTCTCGATGAGCAACGGGAGG
>CAZWZC010000152.1:0-4698 GCA_964638755.1 uncultured Aeromicrobium sp.
CTCGATCGTCAACTTCGGTGCTTTCGTGGACCTCGGTGGCGTCGACGGCCTCGTGCACGTCTCGGAGCTGTCCTGGAAGCACATCGACCACCCGAACGAAGTCGTCCAGGTCGGCGATGAGGTCACCGTCGAGGTTCTTGACGTCGACATGGACCGCGAGCGCGTCTCGCTGTCCCTCAAGGCGACGCAGGAAGACCCGTGGCAGCACTTCGCCCGCACTCACCAGATCGGCCAGATCGTTCCCGGCAAGGTCACCAAGCTCGTCCCCTTCGGTGCGTTTGTGCGCGTCGAAGAGGGTATTGAGGGCCTGGTGCACATCTCCGAGCTCGCCGAGCGTCACGTCGAGATTCCTGAGCAGGTCGTCCAGATCGGCGATTCGGTCATGGTCAAGATCATCGACATCGATCTCGAGCGCCGCCGCATCTCGCTGTCGCTCAAGCAGGCGAATGAGACCGAGGCCTCAGTTGGCGACGATTTCGATCCGACGCTGTACGGCATGACGTCGTCATACGACGCCGAAGGCAACTACATGTACCCCGACGGTTTCGATCCTGAGACCGGTGAGTGGCAGGAAGGCTTCGATGAAGCCCGCGCCGCCTGGGAGAAGCAGTACGCCGAGGCCCACGAGCGTTGGGAAGCGCACAAGAAGCAGATCGAAGAGGCCGAGAAGGCCGGAGTCGAAGCCAGTGAGGCTGCCAACTACTCCTCGGACACCGCTGGAGCGGAGGATGCTCCGCAGCAGGAGGGTTCGCTCGCTTCGGACGAGGCTCTGCAGGCGCTTCGTGAGAAGCTCACGGGCGGTGCTGAGTAGGCACTGCTCACTCGTACAAGAACCCCCGATCCAGGCGGATCGGGGGTTCTTGCGTTCCGAAGGTCAGCGTACGAGGAAGCGCGACTCGAAGTAGTCGTGGTGGCTTCGAGGCGCGGGGCGGGAGCCATACCCGTCTTTGTGGATCTGCGCGATGAGCACAGCTCCGGCGACAACGGTGAGGACGAGCAACAAGATCAACATGGCAGTAATTCTGCTCTGATGAACATCGCGCCACCAGTGGCGGTAATGCCATGGTGCATTGATTTACTGCCATATGTGTGCCAAGGTCGACACATGAAGACCGTTGCAGTGATCGTCCAGGACGGAGCCGAGCCATTTGGTCTCGGCTCGATCTGTGAGGTGTGGGGCGAGCCCTATCACCCCGAGGACGACAACCCGGTGTTCGACTTCCGGGTGTGCACACCTCGGCCGGGACGCGTACGCGGCCGGGTCGGCTTTGACCTGCATGTCGATCTCGGTCTCGAAGCGACACTTGACCCCGATCTGGTGTGCTTCTCGCCCAAGTATGACTTCCTCGATCACGACCCGCTGGTGCTCGACGCCGCCGGCGCCGCGTTCGACCGAGGAGCAATCGTCTACGCCCACTGCTCGGCCGCCTTCATGCTTGGCGAAGCTGGGCTGCTCGACGGCCGCGAGTGCACGACACATTGGCGCTACGGCGATCTGCTGGCCCGCATGTATCCGCAAGCGATCGTGCGCCCCGAGGTTCTCTACGTCCAGGACGGCACCGTGCTGACGGGTGCCGGCGCTGCGGCCGGCATTGACGCCTCGCTTCATTTGATGCGCCAGACCTTCGGCGCCAGGGTTGCCGCTTCAACAGCCCGCAGGATCGTCGTCCCGCCACATCGTGAGGGTGGCCAGGCGCAGTTCGTACGCTCACCGATGGGACAGACCGAGTGCGACACGCTCTCGCCATTGCTGGCCTGGGCCGTTGACCACCTCGAGGAGCCCTTGTCTGTTGAGCGTCTCGCCATGCAGGCGCACATGTCACCACGCACGTTCGCACGACGATTCCGAGACGAGACGGGGACGACGCCGCTTCAATGGTTGACGACGCAGCGCTTGCATCTTGCCGAAGAGATGCTCGAGAACTCGACTCTCGCAGTGGAGCAGATCGCGACACGGGTCGGATTCGGCAATGCCGCGACGCTTCGCCATCACTTCGCAGCGGCCCGAGGCACCACGCCGCAGCAATACCGCAAGACGTTCAGCAGCGTCGACCATGCCGTCGTGGGCGCCTGACCCGCTGATGCGAATTGGGCCACCCAAGGACTACCCTCAAATGGTGCGCAGAACCGGTCTAGAGCTCAGCAGCGCCCTGGCCGTCGCGAGCGTCATTGCAGCGACGATGGTTGCTTGGTATTGCGGACTTCCGCTGCGCGACCCAGACGGCTCGACCGGCCCCACCTTCATCCGGTTGCCGGTGATCGTCCTGCTGGCGCTGCTGCTCGACATCGTTCCGCGAGCCATCATCCGCGCGTCGTCCTGGAGGGAGGTCCGGGCATCCGTGGTCGACGTCTGGCGCGAGCGGTGGCACATGACCAACCTGCGATTCATGATCGTTGGTCTCGTTGGTTGGTATGTCACGTACGCCTCAATTCGCAACCTCAAGGGCATGGTGCCGTTCGCCAACCACCACCTCTATGACGGCGACCTGGCCCGGCTCGACCGCGCCATGTTCGGCGGACACCGGCCAGCTCAGCTCCTCCACGACCTGCTCGGCACGGACGTCGCTGCGCACGTCCTTTCGTTCTTCTACATCGCTTGGATCGCCGCCCTTCCAGCCTCTCTTGCTGTCGCACTGGTGTGGGCGCAACGTCACCGCATCAGCTCGTGGTGGGTCACCGCTGTCTCGATCGACTGGATCATTGGCGTCGTGCTCAACTTCGCCCTGCCGACCCTCGGGCCGATCTATGACCGCCCCGGCGACTTCACCGCACTGGCGCCGACTGGGACGACCGCCCTGCAGCAATCGATGTGGACTGAACGCCTCGACGTTCTGGCCGATCCGGCGCACACCCATACTGTCCAGAACATCGCCGCCTTCGCCTCGCTCCACGTCGCGATCGCGACGACAGCGTGCATCGTGGCTCACCGCGCAGGGCTGCACCGGGCCATCGTTGCTGCACTCCGGGCATTCCTGGTGATAACCATGGTTGCGACGGTCTACTTCGGCTGGCACTACGTGTCCGATGTGATCGCAGGGTTCATGGTGGGCATGGTCGCCGCCTGGGTGGCCGAACGATTCGCTGCTGAGGACGAACCGCCCCGTGCCAACCAGGTGGACCGCATTTCGCCCAAACACCAAGCAGACTCCGATCTTGCGTCAAAGTCGGGGCATTCGTGAGTTCTGTCACTCGCTAGGCGGGCGACGTGGTGATCAATGTGATCCCCCGGGCGAAGTATGGTTGACTCGACAAGTTGAAAAGACAGGTCGTCAACCCCTAGGTGGTCATACCGTGGCAGTTTCACGCCACAGGCATGCTGCGAAGCCCACGCTCAAGCGGCGCGTCGCTTCACACGTCATTCCGACGATCGGAGTGATGGCGATCGTGACGGCTGGCGCAGCGGCGGGATTCAGTGATGACCTCCCCGAGGTCTCGGCACCACAGCGAGATCTCATCGCGGCATCGATCGACCAGGGTCCGGCCACGGTGAGCCGAAGTGCCGACCGCGCCCCACTTCTCAGCGAGTCTGCCGCTGACGAAAAGGTCAAGGGCGAGCGGTTCGCGCAGGCAACCCTTGAGGTTCACACTGCCGCTAACAAGAACTCACCCGTGCTTGCCACCATGCACGTTGGCGACAAGGTTGACGTCACCGGAGTCATCAGCGGCGACTGGGCCCAGGTCATGCACAAGGGTCTGCCGCGCTGGGTTGACTCCAAGAGCATCGCCAAAGACATGCCGCTTGGCACGGCACCTTGTACATCCGGCTCCGGCTCCGAGCGCGGGCTACGTCCCGACACCATCAAGGTTCACCGCGCGGTGTGCCTGCTGTTTCCCAGCGTCGGTCGCTATGGGGGTGTCTCGGGCAGAGGCGAGCATGCGACGGGTCAGGCAATCGACATCATGGTCGGTACCGGCAACCCGATCGGATACGACATCGCCGCCTTCCTGCAGAAGCACCGCGTCGAGCTCGGTATCGAATACATCATCTGGCACCAGCACATCTGGCGGCCGGCCACATCTGGCAGTTGGCGTGCCATGAGCGATCGCGGTGGGGCCACGGCCAACCACCTGGATCACGTGCACGTCACCACATACGGCAACGCTGCGAAGTAGGGCGTCAACGTGCTGACAGTCGGGCTCACCGGCGGCATCGGCTCGGGCAAGAGCGCCGTCAGCGCTCTTCTGGCATCCCACGGTGCCGTCATCATCGACTACGACAAGCTGGCGCGCGATGTTGTCGCGATCGGCACCCCGGCACTTGCGGCGATCGCTCAGCGTTTCGGGCCTGGTGTCATCGCGCCTGACGGGTCTTTGGATCGCCCCGCACTGGGCGCTGTCGTCTTTGCCGACGAACAGGCCCGCAGGGATCTCGAAGGAATCACCCACCCTGCGATCCGCGATCTTGCCGTCCAGAGGCAGCTGGCCGCCGGAGACGATGCGATCGTCGTACATGACAACCCGCTGCTGGTCGAGATGGGTGCCGTCGCCTACTGCGATGTCGTGGTTGTCGTTGACGTGCCTGTGGACCTGCAGGTCGAGCGACTGATGGAGGCTCGCGGGATGACCGAGGATGAGGCTCGGGCCCGCATCGCCTCCCAGACTTCAAGGGAAGTACGAACCGGTGTCGCCGATCTGGTCATCGACAACACCGGTTCGCTGGACGAGCTCGACCCCATCGTCGGGGGGGTCTGGGACGAG
>CAZWZC010000153.1:0-4654 GCA_964638755.1 uncultured Aeromicrobium sp.
GGTCGCGGCATACGTCGTGCGGGTGAACCTCGGCTCAGGCGGCGGTATGGGAATCTCGGCGAGCGCGCTCTTCTCGAGCTGCGACAGTTGTGTGGCAGCAGGTGAATGGGTCACGGCGACGAGGCCAACGAGCACGACGAGCCCAGCCAGCAGCACGATCAGCCTCCGCATGTCCGCACCTCCTGACGCGTCGTTCTTCTACTCTACTGAGACGGTCTGGGTTGTCTCGACATCTCTTGGAAAGCGAAGCCCTGAATGACATGCGCCGATGGGAGCCGACGAAGTGACAACGACGAGGGATGAAGCCCCTCCGTACGGAGACGCCCAGCTGCTGGCGCTCGCGTCCGGAGGCGATCGTGCGGCTTTCGGCCAGCTCTACGACCGTCATGTTCGTCCCGTCTATTGGCAGGCGTACGCCGTGGTTCGTGACGCCGACGAGGCCGAGGACATCACCCAGGACGTGTTCATCACCACATGGAACAAGATCCGCGCCATCAACCTGGTCGACGAGTCAGCACTGCCCTGGTTGCTTGTCACAGCAAGGTTCACAGCGCTCAATGCACGCCGCAGGACGCTCAAGACTCGTCACCATGAAGACGAGCTCGATGCGGACCTCAGCGACAGGGCGCCCTCGGTAGAGGATGAGGTCGAGGGTGCTCAGGTGCGCGCTGAGATCGAAAAGGCGGTCGCGGCCCTGTCCCCCACCGATCGCCGCTTGTACGACCTTTGCGTCGTCGGCGATCACACGTACGAGCTCGCGGCCCGCGAGCTCGGCGTGTCCCATGCGGTCGTGCGCAACCGGCTGTCCAGACTTCGAGGACGGCTGCGTGTCGATCTTCGCTCCATGAGGGAACTGCCATGAAGGAGAGGGCAATGAACGCCACGCTCACCGACGACCGAGTCGAGTCGATGCGATCGACCGTCATGAATGCGGTCGACGCCGACATTCAGCGCCGCGGCACACGCACCCGCCGAGTCGTTGGTCTCGCAGCCGCCAGCGTGCTGGTGGTCGGGTTCGGCGCGTTCGGCATCAATGCGATCACCAGTACGAGCGGGGGAGGCAACGACAGCATCTCCAGTGCCGATGCTGGCGGCGCCAAGTCCAACAACCCTTCGGAGGTCACTCCCGGTGGTGACGCCAACGCGCAGACGGATGAGGCGGTTCCAGGATCGGCGCTCACTGATCGCGAGGTGATCACCACCGGATCGGTCAGCGTCACGGTCAACAATCCCCGTGACTCTGCACAGGAGGTCAGCGAGTACGTCGACTCGATCGGCGGACGCGTCGACTCGCGCAGCGAGAGCAGCGACAACGACTTCGAGGCGGCCTACCTCGAGGTGCGGGTGCCGAGCGCCAAGGTGACCTCGGCGATTGCCAAGCTCGAGACCTATGGCGATGTCACCGACGTCTCGTTGCAGAACCAGGACGTCACCACGCAGGCCCAGGACCTGGATGCCCGCATCGGTGCGTTGAACGTATCGATCAAGCGGCTCGAGAAGATCATGGCCGAGTCGACGTCGAGCGACGAGTTGATCAAGGCCGAGTCTGCCCTCACGCAGCGCCAGGAACAGCTCGAGAGCATGACGGCGCAGCGCGCCTCCATCGCCGACCGGGTGCAGCTGTCGACGCTGTCGATAGAGCTGACCGAGAAGGACAAGGCCGACAGCGTCTCGTCCGGCGGTTTCACCGGCGGAGTCATCGACGGCTGGAACGCGCTCGTCTCAACCGTCAACAACATCGTGCAGGCCATCGGGGTAGCGCTGCCGTGGGCTGCGATCGCCATGGTGCTGTATGGCGCCTACCGGCTCGTCGCACGCCGCCGACAGCGCTGACGAGCGGACGCCGTCAGACCTCGTCGGGTTCCCGCTCCTTGCGACGCAGCAGGAACGCCGTCCCGCCCAGAAGCAGGATCAGAACCCCGAGCGTCCCGATCTCCAACAGCTGATCGCGAAAGATGTCGCCCTTGCCAGCGGTCTCGGCAGCCTTCACCGAGAGCACGATGATCTCCTTGATGGCGGCAATGATCCCGGCGATCAGAAACGGCTCCGCCAGGAGCTCGCGCTTCACCACCGTCGCCCTGACTGCAAACAGCAGCTCGACAATGATGAACACCAGCAGCAGGGTGTCGAGTACTTCCAGCGCCGGATTGGCCGAGTCTTCGCCGAACAACTTTACCGTCTGCGTACCGGCCAAGATGAGGAGCGCAAGCGCCGTGACAAGAAGGAGGCCAGCGATTCCGGCGTAGATGATCGACTCGGCGATCTCGATCCCCCGGTCGAAAATCCGCGTGTGATGGGTCTCTTCGGGCTTGGTGTCGTTCGACTTGCTCGACGCGGCCATGCCCCGATGATGCCAGAGTTCACGAACTCGAACGCTTGACCGTCGCTCAAGGTCAATCCTCATCCAGGAAAGCACGCTCCACGAACTTGGGCACGCACATGCGCCACGCGTCGATGACGAGCTCGTGCATCTCGTCGACGTCGAGCTCGCTCATCTGCGCAACGACCCATTGGTAGCGCATGTCACCTGGTGATGGCATGTGGAACGTGTCCGGGCGGTTGGCGACCAGATCGGCGCGTTCCTCCTTGGGAAAGCCAAATCCCATCAGCTTCTCGTCGCGTGAAAACGCCACGAACACAAGGCTGCCGACCCGGAACTTGATGCGGTCGCGGACCAGCACCTCGTATGCCCGTGGCAGCGTTGCGGCCAGTCTGCGTACGTCCTCGACGGTCACCATGTCGGTTCAGTCAGTCTGATCGATCACCTGGGCGGGCACCAGCATGGATGTCCCGATCAGGCTCGTACGTATCGCACTCCACCACGTTGGCTCAGTCGCCTTACGAGGTTTCGCGGGTCGAATCTTGTCGAGGGCCTTGCCATCTGGTGTCGCGGTGCAAGTGTTGGCGTGGAACGACTCGGCAGCGAAGACCACCCACGCCTGACCAATCGAAGGCGGCGGGTCGTCTCCCGAGGCTTCATAACGGATCCAGCTCCGTTCCGGCAGGTCGGGACCACTCCACACCTCTCTCACAAAGAACAGATAGGCATCGCCACGCTGTTGCACAACGGTTCCGGCAAAAGCTGAGTAGGGCTTCTGCTCAGCGAGCGGCACGCAGCCCACGGCCGACGTCGGCGCATCCACAAGCAGCGGCGCAAGGGCAATCGGCGCGACCAGCCAGCGAAACCTCATGACTGAGTATGTTGCTTCTGGCCGGAGCCGTTCATTCCGACAGCGCTTCGGTGAGAAGCGCGACCAGTGCCTCCAGCTGCAGGTCGGTCGAGTCGGAGATCTCTTCGTCCGATCCGTCGAGAGCGCGGGCGGCCAGCCCGGCCTTGCTGTCGATCAGCTCGGCGATCTTGGGATCGAGTGTTTGCGACGCGATGATGCGCCACGCCGTGACCGGCTCGGCCTGGCCGATGCGGTGCACGCGGTCAATCGCCTGGGTCTGTTCGGCATCGGTCCACGACAACTCGGCCAGCACCACGTTGGATGCCGCCTGCAAGTTGAGGCCCACTCCAGCGGCTGTCAGCGAACAGACCGCGATCGCCACCTCGGGGTCGTCGGTGAACGCATCGATCGCCTTCTGCCTGGCAGTCGTGCCTTGGTTGCCGCGAATCGAGATGTACTTGATCCCGCGCTTGGCGAAGGTTTGCTCGGCTGTGTCCATGACGTCGATGTGCTTGGCGAAGAACACGACCTTACCGACGCTGTGAGCAAGTTGTGCGGTGTAGTCGGCCGCGAGTCCGGCCTTGGCCTGGCCGATGCGGCGCATCATGCTGAAGACGTTCTCGTCGGTCTTGGTCGAGGTGTCCTCACGCTCCCAGCCGGCAACACGACGTACGAGCTCATGGTCGATCCCCTCGACCGTGACGCCTTCCTTGCGCGTGGCGAGTGCACTTTCGTAGCGCGCGACCATGCGGCGAGCGAGCTGGCGTTCGGCTTCCTTGATGGAGCGACCGGCCTCGTCGTCGAGCTCAACCGGGATGTCAGCGATGCGACGGGCCGGGATGTCGGCGGCGACGTCGATCTTGCGTCGCCGCACGATGCCGAGCTCGATCACAGCATTGCGGGCGGCAGCGTAGAAGCCGCTGTCGACCGGCGAGAGCCCGGTCTCCTCCAATGCATGCATCAGCTCAGCGCGAGGCTTCTTGCTGTCGATCCAGCCGAGGTATTCCCAGATCGCCAGGAAGTCGTCGATGTCATTGATCAAGGGGGTGCCCGTCAGTGCCATGAGAAGCGGCCGCGCGGTGCGTGCCCTGATGCGGTCGGAGAGCTCGAGCACGTGCTGGGAGCGCTGGGACGACTTGTTCTTGATGAAGTGAGCCTCGTCGAGCACCATGCCGCGGAATCCGAGGTCACCCAGCCAGCCGACATGGCGGTCGAGCACCTCGTAGTTGACGATCACGATGTCTGCGAAGCCGTCGACCGTGTCGCCATCACCATGGATCACCGTCGAAGAATGCCGCGGAGTCCAGATCTCGGCCTCGCGAGCCCAGTTGGTCTTCACGACATTGGGCACCACAACGAGCAACGGGTATGCCTTTGCGGCCTGCGCGGCGAGCAACGCCTGCGCAGTCTTGCCGAGGCCCGGCTCGTCGGCGAGCAAGAACGTACGGTGACCCTCGGCCGCCGCCTCGATGAGCTGCGCTTGG
>CAZWZC010000154.1:0-4634 GCA_964638755.1 uncultured Aeromicrobium sp.
GGCGTGCGCCAAGAACGATGTTGCCGTCGAGATCAACTCGCGACCAGAGCGTCAGGACCCGCCCAACAATCTGATCGCCATGGCACTCGATGCGGGTTGCCTGTTCGCGATCAACACCGACGCCCACGCGCCGGGGCAGCTCGACTTCCTCGACTACGGCGCCGAACGAGCAGCTGCCAACGAGGTGCCCGCCGATCGCATCGTCACAACCTGGCCAGTTGACCGCCTGCTCGAGTGGTCACACGCGAAGCGCTGATTCCAGCTCGCGCACCTCGTCGACGGTGACTTCACGCACGGTGCGCCCGCTGAACTCGTCATACACATCGATCAGACCAGACAGGTCCTTGACCATGCGTCGTGCTCGCGCGGGTCCGTTGCCGCAGTCGGCACGGCATTCGCCGGCCGCCGCGACGCGATGAGCGATGACGAGGGCTGTCAGCGCGTACGCCCCGGCAGCCTCCAGCTCGGGGGAGAAGGAGAAAGGGAACATTCGCGACGCGTTCTGATGGAACTCGGTGTGCGAGGCGTCGAGATCACCTGACACCAACGGGAACACCATCGCTTCCGCGAAGGCCTGCCGCACGACTTCTTCGTCGCCATCGAGACCGATCCACGACTCGGCACGGTCGACAGCACCCAGAACGCGAGGTCGGGCGGCCGATTCGAGGAGTGCAACGACCTGGCGTGTCTGGGTGATTCGTAGCCGCGCGCGGAGCTCGGGGGAGTCTTCGGTTGTGCCAAACAGCCGTCCGATCAGCGGCACGAGTCGTGTGCGATCGCTCTCGCGCAACAGGTCGTTGGTCGTACGGGCCTCGTGTGCCAGCAGCGGGTGAGTGCAATCTGGACGGTCGCTCCACTCCTCGCCGGCGAGGAGGGACACGTACTCCATGACACAGGCCTCACCGTGCTTGGCGTCGTGCGAGCCGGCAGACAGCGTCGGCAGTGCATCGGGGATCTGCATGGGCTGATTGTGCCTGCAAGTGCACGTCAGAATCTGAAAATTGCCTATGCGTTTGGTGCACGTTTGACCCGGTGTGACTACCATCACGTATGGAGTTTGAGACAGCCGCACGGGCCATTCTCGCAAACATCGAGACGGTCATCGACGGCAAACCAGAAGCGGCCGAGGCCGCACTCGTCGTGTTCCTCGCAGAAGGCCACCTGCTCATCGAGGACGTTCCGGGTGTCGGCAAGACGGTCCTGGCCAAGGCGCTCGCGCGATCTGTCAGCTGCTCAGTGCGGCGCATCCAGTTCACGCCGGACTTGCTGCCGTCTGACATCACCGGTGTCTCGGTCTACAACCAGGCCGATCGTGAGTTCGAGTTCAAGCCTGGGGCGGTGTTCGCCAACATCGTGATCGGCGACGAAATCAACCGCGCCTCGCCCAAGACACAGTCGGCGCTTCTTGAAGCCATGGAGGAGCGGCAGGTCACGGTCGACGGCACGACGTATGAGCTGGGCAGCCCCTTCACGGTCGTCGCGACACAGAATCCGTTTGAGATGGAGGGCACGTACGCACTCCCCGAGGCGCAGCGTGACCGCTTCATGGCTCGTATCTCCATGGGTTACCCCTCCTCTGCGGCCGAGCTCGAGATGGTGCAGGGTCGCGACACCTCCAACCCGTTCGACCAGCTGGAATCAGTGGCGTCGATCGAGGATGTACAGACCATGATCGCGACGGCCCGCGCGATCTACGTGTCACCTGCCGTCGAGCAGTACGCCGTCGACCTCGCCCAAGCCACCCGCGATGACGCCGAGCTGCGTCTCGGTGCCAGCCCGCGCGCCACTCTCCAGCTCGTGCGAGCAGCCAAGGCGCTCGCGGCGGTTCAGGGACGTGACTTCGTGCTCCCCGATGACATCGACACGTTGATCCCGGTGGTGTTGCCACACCGCCTCATTCCGATGCGCGGCGTGGCCAGCGCGGCGGACGTCATGGAGCGCATCGTGGCGGAGACGCCAGTGCCCGCCGGGGCCGTCCAGCCATCGTGAGGGTGCTGAGATGAACAGATTGTCGGCATGAACAGATCGGTCGTACTCACGCCGCGCGGCATAGGTTTTCTGGTCGCCGCGATGGTTTGCTTCGTCGCGGCGCCGATCTTGTCGCTGCCCGCGTTGCTGTACGTCACAGTGCTCCTCGTTGGGTTGGTGTTGTTCTCGACGATCTTCGTGTTCGGAGGACACTCCAACGTTCGAATCGAACGCTCATTTTCACCACAGGTTGTCGGACCTGGTTTCTCGTCCAAGGCGACCGTGCGAGTGACCAACCTGTCGATGATCCCGTGCCTTGAGGCGCACTGGAGCGACGAGCTGCCGGCGGGAATCTCCGGCGACGCAGCGGGAGTCCTTCCGGCACTGGGTGGTAGCCGGCAGGTCGACTCGCGGGTCGCGTTCTCATATGGACTACAGGGCCTCCGGCGGGGCAGGCACATGATCGGTCCTCTGCGTGTGCAGGTGCTCGATCCTTTCGGACTCGTGTTCCGACGTCACTCGTTTGGATCTGCTGAGCCAATGATCGTGCTCCCCAAGCGTGTCGATCTGCCTGCGTTGGCGCCGCGCGGTGAGAGCGACGCCGGGGCGACACGTCCAGCACCGCAGTACGTCGGAGTCGGCGATGACGACGTCATCGCGCGGGTCTATCTGCCAGGTGATGCCATGAAGCGGCTGCACTGGAAGGCGACAGCACACCGCGGCGAGCTGATGGTTCGCCAGGAAGAGCAGCAGATCAACCCCCGTGCCGGCGTCTTCCTCGATTGCGAACCGCGCACGCAGGGCACGGCGCGCGACAGCAAACGTCTGTGGGAGTACTCGCCGACGTTCGAGTGGGGCATCGTGGCGGCGGCCTCAATCGTTCACCATTTGGCCCGCAATGGTTACGTCGTGGCGTTCAAGACCAGCAGCCCCGCCATCGATCGGGAGATCGCTGACGGACAGGACTCGGTCGAGGATGCGATGGTTGACCTCGCCTTGCTTGAGCCAGATGAGAACGACCACGACCGCGCCATGGCACCAGAGCGGGCGGCGTTCGCAATTCTCGGACGTATCGACATCCCGCGTGCCCAGCACTGGGTCGAGGCAGTCGGCGGAGCGCGCGATGTGCATGCTTTTGTTGCCGCTGGCACGTCCGCCGCCGCCCTCGACGTGCTCGACGAGGCACGATGGAAAGTCGTGACCTACCGACCCAATGACGAGCTGGCCGAGATGTGGCAGCTGTTCGAGGGGGCACAGGCGCATGCTTAAATCGGCTGATCGTCCGACAGCTCGTCGCACCGCCCAAGCCATGTGGGCCGATCATGCGATCTTGCTGATCGCGCTGGCGACCCTGTTGTGGGGATTTGCCACGGTGATCGAGGGGCACAGCTGGTACATCTCGGCGCTGGTCGTCATGACGCTGACCGGAATTTCCACCGCTGTGCTCCGATCAATCGGAGTGCGCCGGGTGGCTCCGATCGCCATTGCGATCGAGCTGCTCGTCGTCACATGGATCTTTGTGCCTGCAACGTTGATGGCATTCATCCCCACTCCGAGCACCATCGCAGAGCTGGGTCGAATGCTCGGCGCCGCGCAAACGATCATGATCCAGGAGCGGGCGCCCATCGCGGCTGCCAAGCCCGTCATTCTCGTCATCGCTGCGTCGTTCGGTCTGCTCGCCGTCCTGGGTGACTGGATGCTCGATCGCGCCCGGGCAGCGCAAGCCGTCGGCGTGCTGCTCGTTGTCGTCTTCGTAGCCCCAGCACTCACGGCCGGCCGCACTCCGGCAGTGTGGATCTTCCTGGTCGTCGCATCTTTGTGGGTGTTCTTCCTGCGCACCCGAACCCGCGAACGCACCGACAGGGGTTGGCGAGGTCGTTCTCCAGCGCTCATCGTGGCCACCCTTGCGCTGGTGCTCAGTGCGCTGGTACCACCGGTCATGCCGGACATCCGCGCCGTCGCCACATCGTGGGGGAAGGCACCGACACCGGTCTTCGGTCGCGGCATCAACCCGATGCTCGAGCTCGGTCAGAACCTCCGCCGCAACAGCACATCCCTTGCGTTGACCTACACGACAAATTCTCCGTCTGCGCCCTACCTCAAGGTGTCGACACTGCGGGATTTCGCCGGCAAGACGTGGAAGCCCGGCAAGTCACTCCCGGGCGATCGGTTTGAGGGACAGGTCGGGCTCAACTCCGACATCAAGACGATCTCCACCCGCACCACGATCACGATCAAGAATCTGCGCAGCTCATTGGTTCCCGCGCCCTATCCCGCACTCGCCATCTCGGGCCTCAAGGGAGCTTGGCAGTTCGAGCGCATGGGATTGACGATCCGCTCGGCGCGCGGCGACACCCGTGGTCAGACCTACACCGTCAACAGCATCAAGATCGCGCCCACGGCAGTGCAGATGCGTGAGCTGGCGACTCGGTCCAGGCCATCGCTTGAGCCCTACCTCACCCTGCCCCGAAGGATGCCTTCGGTGATCGGAGAGACCGCTCGCAAGGTGACTGAGAACTCTGCCACCGACTATGACAGGGCACTGGCGCTGCAGCGGTATCTCCGAAACGGTAGCTTCCGCTATTCCGAAACGGCTCCAGTCGCCGACGGGTACGACGGAAACGGTGTCGACGTGATCGCCGAGTTCCTCCAGAAGAAGGCCGGCT
>CAZWZC010000155.1:0-4623 GCA_964638755.1 uncultured Aeromicrobium sp.
CGCGCTCGGCCAGCGCGGCCTCAAGGCGCGGGCGCTGGCTCTCGTCGGCTTCGACGCCGCCACGTACGACTTGGCGGTGATCACCAAGAACGGCCAGGTCCACAAGTTCCAGGACCGCCAGAACGTTCACATCAAGGACGGCGACGAGTTCGTCACCGTGCGCCAGGAAGCGCCGGTGGCCTGATGTCTGACCGGCCACCCCGTGACGGGGTCGTCGGATTCATCGCCGACCTCGCAGACTGCGGGATCGACGCTGTGGTCGACGGCCCTGTCGTGCGGTACTGCCTGGTCCCGATCGAAGGCGCACTCGCGGGGACCGCAGTGCCCACCGCCGTCGGCGTTGCCGAGCTCGCCTCCTGGCCGGCAGCGGCGCCGCACTGGGTCCATCTGCCCCCTGGCATCGCCTTCGCGCACACCTATACGCAGGCACAAGACTCACTGCCTGGGTGGCTGTGCCACTCACGGAACATCGGCACCTGGACCGCAGAAGGCCATCCTGGCCAGAAGTGGCTCGCGCACGTCCGCAGCGTGCTCGGACAGGTTTCACAGGCGGCCGCCTGACATGCGGCGCAGCGTCGCGATGTCGGCCACGACCGATGGGCAACTTCGTGCTCATGTCGATCGGCCCGACGGGCAGGAGGACATCTGCCTTGCCACCTACTCTGTGTCGACCGGCGTCGAGCGCCTGTCCCGCCTGATCACTCACGTCGAACTCCCTCGCGACGGAGAGCGCCGAGTCCACGGCAATGCCACAATCACTGGGGACTACATCCTCAGAGTCGCAGCCCAAGCCGCTGCCCGGGGCGAGGGTCTCGTCCTGCTGCACTCGCATCCTGGTGGTCGCGGTTGGCAGGGGCTGAGCGGACCTGACCACTCTGCCGAAGCTTCGTACTCCCACCTCGTCGAGCGGATCACGCGCCTGCCGCTAGTCGGCATGACTTACGCCGGAGGTGACAGAGGCTGGTCAGCGCGCGAGTGGACCGACCGTGTGCCTGTGTGGCACGAGAGTGTTCGTGTTGCCGGCAAGAGTCTCCGAGTGACCTGGAACGACGCCATGCGACGGCCGCCCGCCTCGACTGGTGAGCAGGTTCGTACCGTCTCCGCGTGGGGTGACAGCCTTCAGCGTGACATCGCGCGGCTCAGGGTCCTGGTCGTCGGGGTTGGAAGCGTGGGTCTCGACGTCGCCGTTCGGCTCGCCGCCACCGGCATCCAGCACGTCGGAGTCATGGACTACGACATCATCAAGGCGATCAACCGGGATCGAATGGTCGGTGCTACCCGCCGCGATGTTCGCCTGCACACCTCCAAGGTGAGGTTGGCCGAGCGCCTGATTGCTTCGGCCGCGACCGCGATCGATCCAGCGATCACGGTCCACGACTTGAGCATCTGCTCGCCCGGGGGCCTCGCAGCAGCCCTCGACTACGACGTCATCTTCTCCTGCGTCGATCGGCCGTGGCCTCGCGCCGTTCTCAACGGCATCGGCTACTCGGACCTCATCCCCGTGATCGATGGCGGCATCAACATCGACGTTTTCGAACACGGCGGGATGCGCAGCGCGAGCTGGCGCGTCCAAGTCGCCACCCCCGGGGTCGCGTGTCTCGCGTGTTCCGGCCAGATTCGAATGCCGAACGTTGTGCTTGACCAGCAGGGACTGTTCGACGACGAGCACTACATCTCGCAGGCCGGACTGGAATCCCCGGCCAGTCAAAACGTCGCTTTGCTATCGGCGAGCGTCAGTGCTGGCCAGCTGGCCCAGTTCGTCAGCCTCGTGGCCACTCCCGGTGGCCGCGGCGCGAGTGGCCCCCTTCGCTACATTCTGGCGGCCCACCACCAGGAGCACCTTGATGTCTCGAGCCAACCCGCCTGTCACTTCGAGCGGATGCCCGGCGAGGGTGACAGGCGCATCCCGTTCGTCCGGGAGGCCGGACCTTGGGTAGAGGCACTTGCCCAGCGCCATCGGAGGGCAGGACTGCAGCGCTGGGCCGCAGCATTGTTCGAGGCAGCGACTTCGCGGCTCAAACGTGCATGAGCGGTCGCGCTCGGCCCCGAGATGCTCAGCCGCATGGACGTTGCATCGCTCAAGCAGGTCGACCTGGTGCGCGACGTCGCCAGCTACCTACCGGTGACCGGAACGCTCTGCCTGGTGGCACGCGCCACCGCAGCCTCAACTGTTGCCACGTGGCGGCGGTGTCAGGTCGATGCGCAGCCACGAGACGTCTTCCCCGACATAACGGATCAAGTCATCTTGGCGTGGCTGACCGATGACGAGCCGGTAAGCACCGACAGTCCTCAGGAGCCGGCGGTACTGCTGGGTTTCCCTGCTTAGGGGGAGTGCCGGGACGTAGCGCTCGATCACGGCGCCGTCAGGCCGGGTGTAGATCCAGAATGGCTTGATGTCTGAGTCACCGCTGCCGCTCGCGTGTGCGAGCGCGAAGATCGACTCCCACGGGTCGTCGGCGCCGAGCGCGACAGCTGCGTAGCCGAAGTCGGCGGCGACGTTCTTGCGAACGGCATGGCCCTTGTATCTGTGGACCCGTCCCTCCCGTTGTTCAAGGTCGACGGGATTCCCGGGCAGGTTCCAGTGCACGATGGCGTGGCTATAGGTGTGGAAGTCGAGCCCTTCTTGTCCGACGGACGTAGAGGCCAGGACGAAGGGCCGGAAGGGCGAGTTGTACGCCGTTCTGATCGTGCTTTCGCGCATAGCCGCCTTGTCGTCTGACTGGGCTCGGCCGTATCGGGCCGCGAAGTGACTGCTGATGCGGTGCTCGTCCAGGTGGATCTCACCATCGATCACCCGAACGTGCTCGACGGTGTTCGTTGCGGTCCTTGTTGAGAGCGATTCGGCGATGGTCTCGGTGACAGTTGCGGCGCGCAGGTGGCCGTCGGCCTCCTGTAGCCCCTCCGACTCGATGAGGACGTGGACGTACTCGTCAAGAACGGCCTGGAGGCACCCATCTACCGAGTGGTCGAGGACCGCGCGCCAGTAGGACTCGTCTTCGCCCGACCGGAGCAGCGCGACGATCTCGGGCTTGTTGAATAGCGACCGGAGTCCTTGGGCGATTGTGTAGGCCGAGTTTCGGATCGCTGGGTCTTTGAGGGCCGCGGTCCCGCCGGCCACCCTTGACAGAGCGCGAAGGGCACACACACCCGGACCCGCGACGGCCATCGACGTGAGTACGTCGGCGAGGTCATCCGGACGCGGTCCGAGCTTGAGTTCCTTCACGCCGTCGGCCGCGCGGAGGTGAGAACTGAGGCGTGATTCCTGATCTTGGTCGTCCTGGCCGTCCCATTCGCGCATGCGTGAAAGGAAGGATGCGTTCTCGCCTGCTGCCAAGCGACGGTCAAGCAGGATCGGCGCGGCCCAGTACCAACGTTGGTCGGCGGTGCCGACTCTTGGAGATCCCTCGGGCAGCTTCGTCAGCGCCTCGAGCACACCCTCGCGGACCGCTTTGAGAAGGGCCGTACGGGACATCGGGAGTTCGACGCCGGCAGTTCGAGCCACCTCAAGTGGGTCGCCCAACCGGGCAAGCACGAGGCCGGGGTAGAGGAGGGCGAGGGCGGGCATGCCTGCAGGCCGGTCTCCGCTCATGCGGAACTGGAGCGGCGGGGTTACGGGCCGATCGTCGTAGCGTCGGTCCTTGTAGCCAGCAGCGTGAACCGCACGACGTTCGGCTTCGTAGCTGAGCATGACGGCGATCGCTTTCGGCACAACGGTCCACGCGGAGAAGACCAGCCGTTTCGTGAAATTGCGCAGCTCAGGCTCGGCGTATGCGCCGGCGGTCTCGTAGTACGGCAGCGACGGTGGCAGCCATGCGAGCTTCCATGCGCCGCGGTCCAGCACGTCTTCGCTGAGGCCACGCAGTTTGGCGTTCCCCGGGTCGATCTTGTTGTAGCGGCGTACTTCGTCCCAGTCGAGGAGCCCTGGGGCTTGTTCAAGAAGCTTCGCCAGAGCAGGGTCGTTCCGCTCCGCAGCGGCTTGGAACTTCGTCCGCACTTGGTAGCTGTTTCGGTCCATCAAGTTGAGCGGGTATGGCGTCGAACGCCAGTACTCGAAGACGTCGTGCCGATCGATCTGACGTGCGACATCGTCGAAGGTTCGCCACGAGCGAAGGTCCTCAGCAGCGAGCCTCGCGCCGGGCGACGGCCGCTCGACGAGCATTCCATCCCGGTCTGGTGTCGATGAAAGGCGCTCGGTTCGGCTCATGACGCGGCGAAGCTCGCGTTCGACTTGGTCTCGTGCACCACGCGCTCGCGCGTGATCACCACCGGCAAGCAGGCTCTCGCGCATGATGCGCAGCTCGCGCTCCACGATGTGCGCTCGTTCGTCACCGGCGAGAAAACGGACGGTGCGGGTGAAGTCGCGGTAGTGATCGTCGCCCTCAGGCTCGTCGGAGAGCGTGTACATCTTGTACGGCGTCGCCGAGAGCAGCAGGACCTTGGCATCGGGGTGATCAAAGATGGCCTTGGCGAGCCTGGATCCTTCATCGTCGGAGTCCAGCAGGTCCTTGAACCGCTGAAACTCGTCAAGGATCACCAGATCGGGTTCCAAGTGGTCCACCGCCGTGTGAGCCAAGAGCCGGCGAAGAACGCCGATAAGCCGGTTTCGTCGCCCGCTCAAATCAG
>CAZWZC010000156.1:0-4599 GCA_964638755.1 uncultured Aeromicrobium sp.
ACGAGCTCGCGGCGTACGCCGACCAGCGCGGCCTCCCGGTGTCGACGGTCGTCCGCATGCTCGTGCTGCAGGCGATTGCACCTGCGGACGATCTGAAGGCCGCACTCGATCGGCTCGAAAGCGATCTGGCCGCCGTACGGCGCAAGGCACTCAGCGCCTGATCACACCGACAGACCCGGCTGCGCGTTGCGCGGCTCGGGGCGATGAACGAGGGCTGCGGCGAGTTCGTTGCGACTCGCCGCAGCCTTCTTCGGCGCCGTAAGGGCGGGCGACTTGGGGCGAAGCTCGTCGCGGACGATCTCCAATAGTTCCGGTGTGATGTCCGCGGTGATCGGCGCGTACCGGTGTCGGGTTGTCTTCACGATGCCGCCGGCATTCGTGTCGACGCGTGGGATAGGAACGCGCGCGAAGTAGAGCCGCTCGCGCGCTCCATGCTGGATCAACTGCGTGACGCGTTCGTCGATCTCGCGCCCAAGGTGTGCGAGGTGACGGAGCGGGCCAGAGTCGGCACAGTCATTTCCGGTTTGGACAGCGCGTGCGAACTGCTCAACGCGACTCGCGGCGAGCGCTGCTTCGCCAGCGGCGGGTCCGCCGTTGCCGACCATCCCACCGACGTCGTTGGTGGCGCAGATGAGGCGGAGGTAGGTTGACGCGCGCCGAGACCAGTCCATCGCGGCGCGCGTGTCAAAGGTGGCGGCGTCGCGGGAGACGATGCGCTGGGAGTCGAGCACGAGGCGCAGGCTGCGGGCGTCGGGAAACTCTCCGAGGTGGACGAGCAGGTTGTGCTGGGCCTGGAGTACGCCCGTCAGGCCGGGCAGTGCCGGTCCCTCGACGAGCGTGGGGCGGGGCTGCCAGCCACGGAGGTCGATCGTGTAGTCAGGTTCGTCGTATCCGGCGAAGGTCGAGCAGGTCTCCGCAGCGCGACCGAGCCAGCCGGCCTCCTTGAGCGGCCGCCAGCCGGGGATGTTGGAGTAGCGACGGTCGAGTCCGACCAGACCGCGCGCCACGTCGGAGGCGTCCTTGAGGAGGGTCATGCACTGGACCTGCGAGAGTCGGCCGTACCCGAGGCCGGCGTCGAAGTCGTGTTCGCCGAGCGTTGCGGCCCGCGCGACCTGCCGCCAAGACTCGACCATCGCGAACGGCTGCTCGGCGGTCAGCTCGTCGAGACCTGGAAGTCCGCTCGAGCTAGAGATCGCCACGTCGAGCCGGTGGCGCAGTTCCTCGGCCGGACCGCGGGTCCGGGTGCTGGTCCCTTGGAGGTTCATCCGTGGGTTCGCCGCGCGGACCGCCTGAACGCACCACACCAGCGCTGAATGGCGGTAGCGCCCGATTTGCTCGCCCAGAAGTCGACGTTCGTCGGCCGTCGTGGTCTCCGGGATGGTGTGGCTCCCGGCGCCGCCGAGGCGTTGTTGGACGCGGTGTTGGCACAGGAGCGTGCTGAGTTCGGCGCGCAGCTGGCCGCCGTTCTCGGCGTACATCAGGGGACGTCTTTCGCCCTGGCCGCGTCAAGCATGTCGAGGAGCAGTTCGACTTGCAGTGCGTCGACGCCGTGCGTCACGAGGTCTTCGATGGCCCGCTCGGCGATCCCGTAGAGGATGTCGGCGGCTTCGTCGTAGACGTCGCTGATGCCGGGGATGTAGTCGCCGTGGATGACGTCGAGGTGGAGCAGGACCCGCTCGTACTCGGCAGATGCCTCGTCGTTGTACGCGCGCCTCGCGAGCGCTGCGAGGTGCGAGCGGGCCTCGGCGAGGGTGATCGCATGGGAGAGCAACATGGATGGTTCCTTTCGGTCGGATCGGAGTCCCGCTTGATGACTCCACTGCGGCGACGACCTACGGACGCCGCTTGCCTGGAGTTCTGTGGACGGCACTAGGTGGCGCGACGGTTGTGGATCAGCCAGCCCGGGCAGCGCGGACCCGTTCCTCGATCCGGCGGCGAGCCGCGACGTCCTCGACCACGAACTCGATGAAGTCGGCGCCGCGGTCCTCAATGGCGACCTCGGCCCCGGGAGGTTGGGTTTCTTCGCCCGGCCAGGTCGTCTGTCGGGTGGGTCGGTCGCGGTCGAGGCGGGTGCCGCAGGTGGAGACCCATTCGCGCAGTCGTTGGCGGGTGTCGGCGAAGTCGCGGTGCCACATGATCGGGGCTGACGGCGACCCATCGGGGTCGTAGGAGTTCAGCCAGTGCAGGTGCAGCGCTGAGAGTTCCCAGATCAGTTCGTCGTGGCGATGCCAGAAGGGTGGGATCACTGTTGGCGGCAGACCGTAAGTGGAGCGGAGCCAGTCCACCCATGCGTTGAGGTCCAGCCACTCCGCTTCGGCCTCTTCGCTGGACAGGAGGTTCCAGTTGAGCGGCCGGAGCGGCTCTTCGGGTTCCTCGGGCCCGGAGTATTCGGCGGAGCCGTTGAACATCGGATGGATGCTCGCGTCGAAGTCGGGGTCGAGCAATGACTCCTGCGGGCCGTCGACAGTCGTCATGGCTGTTGCTCCGAATCAAAGGCCGACGACTCGCAGCGGCTCACTCGCCACGGTCAACTGGTCGGCCGGTGGGTCGGGCTGGTTCGCCGGCGTCCGGTCGACCGAGTAGCGGGTCCAAGTCGTGTCGTGGCCGATGTGCTTGGCGACGAACTGCTCCCGGGTCACGGTCTGCTCGTGCCAGGTCTTCTCGTACTCGGTGATGTAGCCCGAGGCGACGAACTGGTCGCCTACCCGGAATCTGGCGTACGCCCGCTTGGCGGACTCGCCGTACATTACCAGGTTGTGGAACGTCGGGTCGAGCTTGGTGAACGAGCCGTCAGGCTCCTTGCGCCAGTGCTCGACGCCGACGCGGGCGTAGAACCGGGCGTCCTTCGTGTCGGGCTTGCTCAGTTCGGGCGCGGTAGCGACGAAGCCGTGGAGGCTCATCTGGGTCGGGATGGTCATTGCTGACTCCTGCGATCTCACGGAGCCTTGGATGGCGTCCGCTCTCAGGAATCAGGTGTCTGTGACAGGCCGCGACGGCGGCGGTGTCTTGCTAATCTGAGGGTGTCCCTTCGGCTCCATGGACCTACAAATGCGGGTGAGCCGGGCGCATTAGCGCATACCGCCAACGTGTCGTTCGTCGTTAGAGGCGAGGCGCCACTCCATTCAGGTATCTCTGTTGGAGGGCGCCATGTGCACCAAGATTCCGTACGCCAACCGCTGGCTCGCGCGTCGCGTGTTGAAGAAGCTGCAAGAGCAGGGACGACCCGTGCAGTCGATCCATCCGTGCTTTTCAGGCCACCGAGGGGCATGGCACGTGACAAGTCAGAAGCAGCGGCAGTGGTGATCAGCACCAGCTTGTCGGTCACCGACGTCGGAGGGTTGCCTCGATGGCGGTCCGGTCGATGCGCAGTTCCTCGGCGTCACGGCGAACGGTCCATGGGCGCATGTCCGTCACCACGGGCGGGGCGCTGCGGAGGAGGACCAGAGCTGTGCCGAACGGCAGCGTGCGGTTCGCCTCTGGTGGCATGACCGCGACGCGGCGCATCGAGCGTTGGAGGGACCGCGAGCCGTAGTCGCCGACAGAGATGGTGTCTGTCCGTTCGTCGCGCTCGCCGATGAGGGCAGAGAGGTCCTGCAGGTCACGCGCGGCCGATGTCCCGCCAAGTACGACCTTCACGATCGACGCATCCCAGATCGCGCCGGCCGCGTGGTCACCCCACTTGTCGCGTGCCTGCGAGAGGGACTGCAACACCGGCATGGTGGTGATGCCGGTGCCCCCGCCTTCGGCCATCAGGACCGGCATCGACGGCAGGGGTGAGAGGTTGCCGATCTCGTCCAGGGCCATCAGCAGTGGTGGATCGAGCCGGGCACCGGGGGAGGCCGCTGCGAGGTGACGGGCCGTCTCGACGAGGTCCTCGATGAACGCCGCGACCAGTGACCAGGAGGCGCCTGCGCCAGCACCGGTTGCGAGCAAGTACAACGTGCCTTTGCTGGTCAGGAAGCTCGCGGGGTCGAACTCTTCGCCCGCCCCCGGCGAGACCGCGTCGAGAACACGCGGGTCGGCCAGGCAGGACAGCGCGAGGGAAACGCCCATCCAGATCGAGTCCCTGGTCCGCGGGTCGGAGTGGATCATCGACTCGAGCGAGTCGGCCCAGCCAGGTGCGGCGTGTGGGTCGCTGCTCAAGATGGCCACTGCGTCAGCTGCTGCTGACGGCGAGAGCGTCCACGCGAACAACTCAGCGGGGCTACGCCGGTCGAGTGCTGCGGCGTGGAGCAGGGACTGCAACGCTGTGCGGGTCTTGCCCTCCCAGAATCCGCCCGACTCGACCCCTCCCGTCGACAAGCCAGTCGCGGACGCCAGGCCGGTTGCTCGGATCATCGCCGTCAGCGGGTCCTCGCAGCCCCGCACCGGCGACCACCGCAAACCAGACGGGAGTCCGTCGGCCAGACGTTGGGGGTCGAAAACCGCGACCGGGCCACGGCGGCTGCGGGCAGTGATCGTGGCCGCGATGTTGTCCGGCCGGGTCGCGGTGGTGATGACCGCGCCCGGCGCATCGAGGATGGCGTTGATGACGACGTGCAGGCCCTTTCCGGAGCGAGGCGGTCCCAGCAGAAGGATCGAGTCCTCGACCGAGGCCCA